>NZ_ASPR01000015.1:0-338492 GCF_000517845.1 Paenibacillus sp. FSL R5-192
GTATGAAGGTAAGCGCGACTAGCGGCCGCCGCTTCTTTCCAGAAGCGCTGATCTTCTTCATCCGCATATTTCGCGAATAGCTCATAAAAATGAGGCAGATGGTAGGATGGGTCGCTAAACGGTGTTTCTGGTATGAATTTGATCAGTTTTGTTTCCGGGTCCCACATGGGATCGCCTTCGCCGTCTTCGCCCTGATGTATACATGCACGAAGGATCTTGCGGGCTTGTGCCTTGTAATCATAAGGTTCAGCGCCATCGCCCCAGCGGTTGGAGGCAAAAAAAAGTGCCAGGGCAAAAAACTCCTCACCATCAGGAGCAGGACCTTGCGAGAGTCGGGTTCCGTCAGACTTGCAATGCCAGGCGAAATAATCTTTATAACGACCCGCTTTATGTTGCATAAACGAGTGTGAGAAATTCCAGAGTCGATCAAATTCCTCCTTTTTGTCCATCTGAACAGCCATCATCATGCCATAGGACATGCCCTCGGAGCGAACATCGAGATTACCAGTGTCCAGCAAATAACCCTTGTCCTCACCCATGGGGTAATATATTCTAGTATTGTCATCGCCATAAAACAGCTCGTTCCATGTTTCTTCCAATCTGTTCGTGATCTCATTCTCATCGTAGCCTAGCTTCAAGAACAGATTTGTATATGTACCCGTATCCCACGCGCCTTGACCCGTGATACTCATGAGAATCCTCCTTTATCAATGCGGTTTTTCAAAATTATATCATGGAAATAGTATACAAATTAAAGCGTTTACATGAAAAATTATAGGTGTTCTGATCTGCATGTCATTGTACTCAAATTAAAATGATATATTGGTTAAAATCCTATACTTTGTCAGGTTGTTGTAAAATTATGTAAGGGATACACTTTGGGAGAAGGATCACATCTGATCTAATAATACAAGCTGTGATTCTTTAAAAGTTGTTTGAGGATGGTCAGAATCTAAACCGGAAGGATGTGATGATGATTTATGCTCCAGGATTCAGGAGATGCAGGTGAAAACACGGAATTCACTGCACCGCGCGATCCAGTTGGAGTGACAGCGTCGGCAGTCAAGCCCGCAATTGATTTTGAGTCACATAGATATCGCGACATGATTGGCCGATCTCTTCTGAACAAAGGAAATAATGTCAGATTAAAACGAGCCATTGAGAAGGCAAAAAACGGCGAACCTGTCGTTATCGCTTATATTGGAGGCTCCATTACCCATGGTGCTGGTGCAGTACCTATTCATCTCCAAAGTTACGCTTATCGGTCGTATGAGTCGTTCAAGTTTATGTTTGCGCTTTCAAAAGATAGTCCGATTCATCTGATTAAAGCAGGTCTGGGTGGAACTCCTTCAGAACTGGGGATTGTACGTTATGATCGTGATGTGCTGAGGGGAGGTGCCGTTCAGCCGGATATTGTCATAATCGAATTCGCAGTCAATGACGCAGATGATGAAACCCAAGGTAAATGTTACGAGAGTCTGGTACTCAAAGCACTTACTGCCGATAACAAGCCAGCGGTCATCTTGTTATTCAGTGTATTCGAAAATGACTGGAATCTACAGGATCGTCTCGCTCCGGTAGGCTGGCATTATGATCTGCCAATGGTAAGTGTGAAAGATGCTGTCGTAGATCAGTTCAACAAGACAAAAGGTGAAGGCAACGTTATTTCCAAAAAGCAATTTTTCCATGATATATATCATCCAACTAACATAGGGCATCGAATTATGGCCGATTGTTTGGAATATTTGTTCGACGTGACGAATCGTTCTGAGTGGGATGAGAAAGATCATGATATTGAAAAAGCTCCGCTAATTGGAAATGAATTTGTTAATGTGAAGCTGTTGGATCGGAAAAACGGCAATCATATTGCCCGAATCGATGCAGGCTCTTTTTGTAAAACAGACACGGATCTGCAGATGGCTGAGATGGATGCTCATGACTATGGTACACCTCAGTTCCCCAACAACTGGATGCGTACAGGAGAGGGAAAAGAGGATCAGAGCAGCTTTCGGATAAGTTTGCAGTGCAAACGCCTCATTCTGATCTTCAAGGATTCTGGAAACGATGAATTCGGAACTGCACATATCAAGGTAGATGGGGTATTTGTCCAAAAAGTCGATCCGCGTCAAGTGAACTGGACCCATTGCCATGCCACACTTCTGCTTAACGAAGAGCATGTGGGGGAACACTCCATCGAGATCGAAATGGCGGAAGGACATGAACATAAATGCTTCACTATTCTGGGTTTTGGCTATGTGGATAAACCGAAGACTGATAGTCACTCATATGTTCGGAGGAAAAGAGAATGGAATTGATCTCACCAGCAGTAACGGGATATGACCAGTATCGGGAGAATATACCACGTGGAGTCATGGAGACGGTAGAGTATCCTTCCACCACGGTTGGCAATTCCCGTAAAGCGATGGTGTACACCCCACCAGAATTTTCTTCGACAATGATGTATCCTGTACTTTTTCTTTTGCATGGTATTGGCGGAGACGAAACCGAATGGCATACTCATGGTTCTCCGCAAATTATTCTCGATAATCTGTACAACGATAATTTGCTTGAGCCGATGGTTATTGTTTTCCCCAACGGTCGCGCAATGTCGAATGACCGAGCCGAAGGAGACCTGTTTGAACCTGAGAAAATCAAAGCATTTAAACGGTTTGAATCCGATCTGCTCAACGATTTGATACCTTACATGGAGTCGAACTACCCTTTGCATAAAAGCCGGGATAAAAGGGCGATTGCTGGTTTATCCATGGGTGGGGGTCAATCCTTAAATATCGGATTAAGTAATCTAGACCATTTTGCATGGGTCGGTGCTTTCTCCGCAGCCCCAAACACCAGAAGTCCGGAGCTACTTGTCCCTGATCTTTCGAAAGCGCCTTCATTACTCTCGCTGTTATGGATCTCTTGCGGTGAACAGGACAATCTTATAGAGATTAGTCTTGGGGTTCACCAATATCTGGCGCAACACGGAGTACCTCACATTTGGCATGAGGAAAGTGGAGGACATGATTGGCCCGTGTGGAAGAACGATCTGTATCTGTTTTCGCAACGTCTTTTCAAGTGAATTTGCTGAAGAACATTCATATCGGATTGTAGCATCAACCAAATCTATTAAAATATCAGGAGGTATAATCTATGTTTAAATTTAGCAAAAAATTGTTAACCGTTGTTCTTGCAGCTTCCATGAGTTTTGGTGTCTTCGCAGCCACATCGAGCGCAGCAACAGATTATTGGCAAAATTGGACAGATGGTGGAGGAACGGTCAACGCCGTGAATGGATCGGGCGGGAATTACAGCGTGAATTGGCAAAATACCGGGAACTTTGTTGTCGGGAAAGGGTGGACATACGGTACGCCTAATCGAGTGGTCAATTATAATGCCGGCGTATTCTCTCCTTCAGGTAACGGCTATCTCACCTTCTATGGTTGGACCAGAAACGCTCTAATTGAATATTACGTGGTGGATAGCTGGGGAACGTATCGTCCTACCGGAACGTATAAGGGCTCGATGACTAGTGATGGCGGCACATATGACATCTATACAACGATGAGATACAATGCACCTTCCATTGATGGTACTCAGACTTTCCCTCAGTATTGGAGTGTTAGACAGACCAAGAAACCAATCGGAGTCAATTCTACCATCACGTTCAGTAATCATGTGAATGCATGGGCGAGCAAAGGGATGTACTTAGGCAACAGCTGGTCCTATCAGGTGATGGCAACGGAAGGTTATCAAAGTAGCGGAAGCGCAAACGTGACGGTTTGGTAAAAATGATGTGATGCAGTTCAACTTCTGCACCTGCATTTGAAATTCAATTTTCCGGTAGCGTTGAGTAACGTTATTCTCCAGACTAACGGACCTCGACGTTGCCGGATTTAAGCTAGTAAAGGAGAATAATTGAATGAAGAAGCTGGTATGGTTAACTTTAATCGCTATAGTTGTTAGTCTAAGTGCTTGTTCAGCAAGTAATACGAAATTAAGCGATGACTTGGTATTCGTCGAAGGAGGAGCCTTCAAGAGCAGTAAGCCGAGTCAGATCGATAGGAATGAAACGCTGGATTCCTTCTATATTGGCAAATACGAAGTAACTCAAAAAGAATGGATGGAGGTTATGGGGGAAAACCCTTCTGGCTTCAAGGGAGATGACCTGCCTGTTGAAATGGTCAGCTGGTATGACGCAGTGGAATACTGTAATCAAAAAAGTATAAAAGAAAACCTGAAACCTTATTACAATATAGATAAAGACAACCAGGACACGAATAATCACAATGAAAATGACACTATAAAATGGAATGTAACGATCAACGAGGACGCCAACGGTTACCGTTTACCCACAGAGGCAGAATGGGAATACGCTGCAAGCGGAGGTCAAAAGAGCTTAAATTACACATACAGCGGAAGTAACAATCCTGATGAAGTTGCTTGGTACTGGGTAAATGCCGGCGAGAACATTCTGACGGGTGACTGGAGCTGGCCCGCTATTGAGAGCAATCGTAATCAAACCAAAAAAGTCGGAACTCAGAAGGCGAATGAGTTAGGAATCTATGATATGTCTGGGAATGTGAGAGAATGGTGCTGGGACTGGTACAGCGATTCGGAGAGTCCAAATCAAACTTGGCGAGTTGTGAAAGGCGGAGGCTGGATCGGCGGTGTCAATAACAATGAAATATCATTTCGAGGCAAATTTGATGCAAATGGTTTTGGTCCCGATCAAGGATTCCGTATTGTGCGTGGAGAATGAAAACTCTTTTTCCTGGCAATAGATTACTTCTGAGCTAAACCTATACTTTGTCGGGTGAAAACCTATAGTTTAACAGGTTGTTGTACCAAAATGTAAGCGTTACACTTGAATTGTTATCCCGGCGCTTCGCTAAAATCGGAGCGTTCTTATAGACGGTCCGATGGAACCATTTTCTATGTTAATGATTAATGACGATGAGATTGGTAGAAATTTTGTTCTCCAAGTTGTGCGAGCAGACAACAATCCTGCTGTTGTTCTGCTGTTTAGCGTTTTCAGAACAACTGGAATCTACCTATTGATATAGATAAATTACATGCAGCTGATCAAGGATAAAAGTGAGGTGAGCTAATGTACAAGGTCATTGTCGCGGATGATGAGCCATTTATGCTAGAAGGATGGAGAACGATGATTGACTGGCGAGCTTGTGGATATGAACTCTGCGGAACGGCAACGGATGGGGAGGAAGCACTTGCTCTATTCAACTCGGTTGAACCGGATCTTGTCGTCACTGATATTCAAATGCCTGTTATGGATGGTCTTGGTTTGATTCACACCTTGCGAGAAGATCTCGCCTATACCTCTAAAATTGTTATCGTTACAGGATACTCCGATTTTAATTACGCGAAGCAAGCCATACGGTATCAGGTCGATCAGTACGTGCTTAAACCTCTTGTTCCCGAGGAGATTCATCAAATCCTTATGGACATGATTGAACCTCTGGACAAACGCAGAAATGAGCAAAAACAGCAAAATGGAGTCACGGTTACAGATGAAGCCTATGAGAATCATCTTAATGAATATCGAATAAACGAAGAATATGATTTAGAGCAAATGATGAATATCTCCAAAGAGATCTTGGCGTTGATTGAAGCAGAAAACACGTATTCCATCGATATTGCAGTGAGTGCACTGTTAGAGAAAAGTGAGAAAGCAGAGGTTTCGTTGGAATGGATACATCATGTCATCCGATATATCCATGGGGAGTTGCTACGAAAATATGGAAAAAGAGAGGGTTGCAGAGAAATACTATGTGAAAAAGATTGGCATGAGGCTGCGAGTTGGTCTTCCGGCACATTGCAAGACCTGTGTGTTCGACTGTCCAAGCAACTTTCCCAGTCTGAATTGAAGCAAAAGACGGGTACGGTAGGGCTGGTTGCAGAAGCAGTGATTGAATTGAAGCAACACTATCGAAGTAAAATTAAATTACAAGATGTAGCTAATCGTATTCACGTGAATTCTGCCTACCTGGGTCAACAGTTCAAGCGGGAGATGGGGGTCAGTTTCAGTGACTATGTGCACCAGCTTCGTGTTGAGGAGGCCCGTAAACTCCTGCGACGTACCAATATGAAGATCACTGACATTGCATTCAGGCTAGGATATCATGATGCTGAATATTTCACCCAAAAATTCAGAGCGCATACAGGGGAGCTTCCGTCAGTCTATAAAAACAAAAACCAAGGGTGATTATATGCGTCATAAATTCTGGATGTTCAGTAAGGTTAATGATATTCCTCTCCGATCCAAATTTCTGCTTATTTATGTACTTAGTATTCTCCTTCCTGTAATAACGATTAATATCTTCTTTTATGAACGAACCTCTGCGGATATCAAGATTAGAGAACAGGAAAATCTACGTAAATCCATCGACAGGGCTGCGGGGGAACTGCTAGGCATGATTGATGAGAGCGTTGCCCTGAGCCGAATTATTGCAGCAGACGATTCGCTCTATGAGGCACTGGATCGGACCTATCACTCCCCCGTGGATTATTACAACGTCTACCATGCATTCCTGCGAGATAAATTAACACGGTACATGTCAGCAAATATTCTGGAGGTGCGTATCTATACGGATAACGATACCATTCAGACGGGCAGTCATTATATCGTGATGAAAGACAAGAATGTACTCCCTGGATTGAAACAGCTGAAATCCACCAGTGGAGGCATTCTTGTCGTTGATTATATTGAGCCATCCGGATTCAACGCGGGAAGAAGAATCAGTGTGATTGGCAAAATGGATACCTATACTTCCTATGCCAATTACAACAAGTATTCCAAGATTGATCTGGAACTTAGCCGGGTGTATAGCATTTTAAATCGTGAATCAGACAGTCTTCAGCTGCGTCTGGTGGACAGCAACAATCGAACTGTCGTTTCAAGTGGGGAATTCAGCGAAACCGACTTATCCCCCCTTGATAATGAATCAATGCTCAAGGAATCTGGAGATTCTGCTTACACGCTCGAAAAATCGTTGGGGAATCTAGCCTATCTAAAGGGTTGGAAATTGATTGGAGTTGCCGATACGCGTCACCTTGACCACCTGCTGCAAGAAGCCTTTAAGTCAATTCTGGGGTTGCTCGCATTAAGTATCGTGGTCCCCTCTGTATTGATCTACATTATTTTGCGTTCCTACCACTATCGGATTCGTAAGTTATCCAGACATATGGAGAAGGTTCGTAACGAACGATTCGATCTGATTGAAATTCACGAAGGCCGCGACGAAATTGGCGGGCTTATTCGTACATTTAACATCATGATTGGTAAAATTCATACGCTGATTAATGACGTATATAAACTGGAAATCCGCCAAAAAGATCTGGAGCTGGATCAAGTGAGGACTGAATTGTCCATGCTCCAGAGTCAGATGAATCCCCATTTTTTATTTAACACATTGAATGCCTTGCTAGTCGTTAGTACAAAGAATGGATATACGGAAGTAATTGAAATTATTAAAAGTCTGTCCAAGCTGATGAGACAGTTGCTCAGTCATTCTGACAATCTGATTCCTTTGCAAGAAGAGCTGCAATTTACGAATCTTTATCTCCAGATTGAGAAGTTTCGCTTTGGAGAGCTGTTTGATTACACCTTCGAGGTTGATCCTGATGCAGCTTCGTTGCTCATTCCCAGAATGAGTATTCAACCGCTCGTCGAAAATGCCTGCAAACACGGCTTGCAGGCGCGAAAAAATGGAAGAGAGATCAAGATAACGGCGAGACGAAACGCTTCTGAACTGGTTATTCAGGTGATCGATAATGGAATCGGTATGGATGCAGGGAGATTAACCGAGCTCCTGCGAGATATTCGTTCTGAAAGACCCAGGAACGGCGAGCATGTAGGACTCCGCAATGTCTACCGCAGGTTGGAACTCTTTTATGAAGGAAATGCGATATTTGATCTAAGCAGTGTACCTGGAAAGGAAACCATTGCAGGGTACCGTATACCGATCTCCAAGCTGGAACAGAGGAAATAGGAGGTAAACTCTCATGTATAAAGTATTGTTAGTCGATGATGAACCTTATGCAATTGAAGGGTTACAGCTTCTGATCAATTGGGAAAAGTATGGTTTCGAAATCAGAGGCGTGTGCGCCAACGGTGAGGAAGCCATTCGGATGATGGAACAAGATCGACCTGATCTCGTGGTGACAGACATTCGTATGCCTGTGATGAATGGGCTGGAACTTGTAGAAGAAGCACGACGATTGGAACATGAGTCTGTGCTGTTTGTCATCACGAGTGGATACAGTGACTTTAATTATGCCAGACAAGCTATTCGATTAGGTGTCTCCAACTATTTAACCAAACCGGTTGATAGTACAGAAGCAGAGGATATGTTGGTCCGTCTCCGTATGCAATTGCAGGAGCGTGAAAACCAGGAGCGTATAAGGAAACATGCAAACGAGCAAAGGATCAAAGCGTTTTTGTCTGCACTGATTAAGGATAAGCAAAATATATCGGAGGAGGAGATGTCAGAGATCCTTCCTCGTTTAAACAAGTCCCATTGGGCATACCTGCGGATAGCCTTTCAGGGAGATATTCAGGAAGTCTGTTCAGTAGCCGAACAAACGGCTGAAGAAACAACTTGCTGTTATGTGATAGACAGAACAAGAGACTCATTGGGACTTGTATGGGGGGAGGAAGCGAATGATAGAAATGAGACATTTGAAGCAATTAAAGCTTTTACACAGCGTTTGATGAACAATATGCAACATAACGGCTGCGAAGAAATTCATATCGCGGTTGGATTAACAGTCAACAAACTGGAGCATTTATCTGAATCCTTCCGCTCCGCTCAGGAAGTTGGGCGTTATTTATTTTTTAACCAAGAGCGTCTTTTGTTTGCCGAAGATATTCAGCTGGAGAATTGGCAGTTTGATCCGGAAACGCTGTCAGAGGTGGACCATATTTGCGATTTACTTGAAAACGGTTCTGTGGAGGAACTCTCGTCTGCGATTCGGAGTGCTTTTGAACTGTTTGTACAGATGAAGGCTGCGCCAGAGATTGTACATATTTTCTCTACCCATATTATATTCCGCGGATTGTCCCTGTGCAGAGAATTAGGAGGAGAACCTAATGCTCTAATGAACGAATTGGCGAGCGGAATTCTGGAGAAGGGCCATCGAAATATAGAAGAGGTTGCTAACAATCTGGAACATTTCTGTTTGCAATGCAAGTCAGCACTGGCGATTTTCCGGGAGAGGCAAATGGGTGGCATCCAGGCGACGGTTGCTGAATATGTGCAGATGCATTACAGGGAGACATTTACGATCCAGGAGCTCGCAGAACAATTCTACGTGAATCCTGTCCATTTAGGGCAATCCTTTTTGCGAAAGTATGGTAAGGGTGTAATCGAGGTAGTACATGATCTAAGAATGGAAGAAGCGAAGCGTCTGCTCCAGCAGACGAATCAAACATCAAGTGCGATTGCGGAGCAAGTTGGGTACCGCAGTTACCAGCATTTTCTCAGACACTTCGAAAAACGAACAGCCATGAAACCAGTAGAATACAGGCAAAAGTATGCGAATTGATCCATGAAAAAGAAGAACCCCTCCTGAATAAGACCTACAATTACAGGGGGGTAGACCTTAAATGTATATATTTTGTAACCGCATACATTTCTTCATACTAAAAACAGTAAGACATACCACTTCCAAGGAGGGCAAGTACATGGGGGGACTTAAGAAAAAGAAGCTTTGGGGTTCCGTATCACTCGTTCTGGCTTTGAGTTTGGCACTGGCAGGATGCAGCGGTGACAATGAGAAAGCGACTACAAAGGATGGGAAAGAGGTACTGAACATCTCGGCCTTTATCGGAACGCCAAATCAGGCGCCAGCTAAAGATAACCGAATCTACAAGAAGATTCAGGATGAACTCGGCGTTAATCTTGAGATGGAGTTTCTAGTAGGTGATCTTCAACAGAAGTTGGGCGTTATGATTGCCGGGGGCGATTTCCCGGATCTGATCACAGCAGACACCAAGTTGGTCTCAGCGGGTGCGGTTATTCCGCTTGAAGATCTCATTGAAGAGCATGCACCTAATCTGAAGAAACATTTCGGTAAAGACTGGAACCGGATGAAAGATTCCAGTGACGGACATATTTACTGGTTGCCTAACTATGGAGTGTATACAGGAGAGTTCATTAGTAACTATTATTCTGGTCCTGCATTCTGGATCCAAAAGTCCATACTGAAGGATGCCGGGTACCCAACTCCTAAAACGTTGGATGATTTCACAAAGTTGGTCCGTGATTATGCAGCCAAGAATCCAACTATTGATGGTCAACCAACGATTGGTTTCACTACATTGGCTTCAGACTGGCGGACGTTCCCTTTGCTTAACCCACCTGAACATCTTACGGGTCACCCCAACGACGGGGGCGTAGTCGTAGATGATAGTGGAGTCGCAACCGTGTTTGCCGATAAAGATATCTCCAAACGGTATTATAAGGAACTAAACAATCTGTACAACGAGGGATTGCTGGATAAAGAAGCCTTTGTTCAGAACTACGATCAATATCTGGCCAAAATTTCTTCGGGACGTGTGCTTAGTATGTTCGATCAGCACTGGAATTTCCAAGCCGGCGAAGACCCACTCGTAGCACAGGGGAAAATTGGCCAGACATACGTAGGCTTCCCGCTTGTCTATGATACAAGTATCACAGATCATTATCTGGATCGTCCGGTCATTAACTTGAACAATGGTTTTGGTATCAGTAAAGATGCCGAAGACCCTGTCGCACTCATCAAATTCCTCGATAAGCTTATGGACGAGAAGTACCAGAAGCTCTTGTCATGGGGTGAAGAGGGTGTAGACTATCAAGTGAATGAAGAGGGAAGATTCTATCGTACACCAGAGCAACGGACAGAGCAGGATGATCCAGCATGGAGATTGGTTAACAAAGCTGAAGGTTTCTACGCTGCTGCACCGAAGCTCGAAGGAACATTTGAAGATGGCAATGCAATTGGAGCGATCAACCAACCTGAGGAATTCTATGACAACCTCAAACCGGAAGATAAAGAACTTCTGGATGCATACGGCTTCAAAACGTGGAGTGACTTCTTCTCTCCTGCACCAGAAAATCCAGTGTACTATCCAGCATGGCAGGTCGATCTGAAAGAAGGCTCTGATGCTGCGGTAGCGAACAAACAAATGACAGACACTTCATTGAAATTCTTGCCTAAAGCAATCATGTCAAAACCGAATGAGTTCGATAACATTTGGACTGAATATGTAGACGCTTACAAGAAGATCGATGTCAAATCCTATGAAGATCGAATTAATGATCAACTGAAATGGAGAATCGAGAACTGGTCTGTTAAATAAAAAAATGCGGCAATGATTCTCTCGGAAGGTATCAACCAAAGGATTACTCAGGCGAGTGCCTTCCGGGGACATCATGCTTAAAGTCGCTGCAAGCCAATAGGAGGAGTGAAAGATGGCGAACACGCCTGGAGCCATACCAGAGCAAACCACCCGTACAGTCGTTCCCAAGGCACCACTGTTAAAACGATTGCGCGGACAAAGACAACTCATGTTCATGTCATTGCCCATCGTTGCGTACATTCTCGTATTCTCGTATTATCCCATTTGGGGCTGGGTTATGGCCTTTCAGAATTACAGTCCTGCGAAGAGTTTCACCCAGCAGGAATGGGTCGGGCTCAAACACTTTAAGTTTTTGTTAACAGACGATGCATTTCTTAACGTGCTTCGTAATACCATTGCGATGAGCGTCATCAATATGGTGCTCGGATTTGCGACAGCAATTATATTTGCCATTTTACTTAATGAGATCAAACATAAGTTATACAAACGAACCATTCAAACAATATCGTATTTACCTCACTTTCTCTCATGGATTATTGTGACAGGTATCGTAGCAAGTTCACTATCTGTAGATGGTGGTATTGTGAATGTGGTACTCATGAAGCTGCATATCATTCAAGAACCTATCATGTGGCTTAGCGTTCCGGAATACTTCTGGGGCATTGTAGGCGCATCCCATGTATGGAAAGAAGTTGGCTGGAATGCCATTATTTATTTGGCGGCCATCACGTCTATCGATCCTTCCCTCTATGAAGCGGCAGAGATTGATGGTGCGAACCGATATAAGAAAATGCTGTATGTGACCTTACCCGGAATCAAATCCATTGTTATCATTTTGCTGATTATGAATATGGGCTGGATTTTGGAAGCTGGATTCGAGGTTCAGTATCTGTTAGGTAATGGTGTGGTTGTCGACTGGTCACAGACGATAGATATATTTGTCCTGAAGTACGGACTACAGATCGGGAATTATTCTTTGGCTACTGCGGCAGGTATCTTCAAAACAGTAGTTAGTATCACGCTGATCTTTGCGGCGAATTCAATTTCCAAACGGCTCGGGGAAGACCGATTAATATAAGGGGGACTAGAGATGGGAATCAATAAATCTCGGCTTGAACCGATTGTCTTCCATACGTTAAATGGTATACTGATGATCGCAATCGCGATTGTTACCCTGTATCCGTTTGTGAATACACTCGCCGTATCATTCAATGCCGGTAATGACACCATCCGGGGTGGGATTTATCTGTGGCCTCGGGTATGGACAGATCAAAACTACAGAGCAGTATTTGCAGGAGGGACCATCTTCAGCGCCTTTGGTATATCTGTGGCGAGAACGGTTTTGGGGACAGTTTTAAGTCTATTCTTAACCTCCATGCTGGCTTACACACTAAGCCGAAAAGATTATATATTACGAAAGCCCATTACCATTACAGTTGTTCTTACGATGTATTTTAGTGCAGGTCTTATTCCAACTTACTTCCTAATGAAAGATTTGCATTTGTTAAACAACTTCCTGGTGTACATTATTCCTGGGCTGATCAGTGCCTTTAATATGATTGTTATTCGAACCTATATCCAGACACTACCAGAGGGATTAATCGAATCCGCCAAAATCGATGGTGCTGGAGATTTCAGAACATTCATTTCCATTATTCTACCGCTGTGCCAACCGGTTCTTGCTACTGTTGCACTGTTCATTGCAGTCGGTCAATGGAATTCTTGGTTTGATACGTTTCTGTATGCATCTTCCAAACAAAACCTGAGCACGCTGCAATATGAGTTGATGAAACTATTATCATCTTCTATGAATTCCAACAGTAGTGCAGCCGTTGCCAATGGTGCAGATCTTGGTGCTGCGCGTAACATGGTCACACCTGTATCTATTCGGGCAGCGATTACGATTGTTGCGGCATTACCCATCTTAGTCGTATATCCATTTTTGCAGAAGTATTTCGTTCATGGCTTGCAGCTTGGAGGGGTAAAAGAGTAAACTTAATGCAGTTCCAGATAACCGATCAAAAACGGTCACTAGGTGACCGTTTTTTTATGTTTTTTAAAACGTCAGACCTTAGTATGTCAATTGCACACGAATCGAACTTATTCAATAATGTTGTTGACAATTAAATTAAAGTTACTATAATTTATATTTACTTGATTCACCAGTCAGTCTCTTTTCAGGGTGCCACTGCGCGCGAAAGCCCTATATCAAGAACTGTCCACAGCGCCTGACTATCCCGAGCTCTTACCATTTTATCAAGGAGACTGAAGAGAAAATGAAAGTATTAATCGTGGAAGACTCCATTTTCGTACAGAAATTGCTTACAAAGCTGATTGTTGATCATATTCCAGAATGCGAGATTCAGATTGCCAATAATGGAGAGCAAGGATACAACCTATTCAAGGAATTTCAACCTGATTTTATAACCACCGACCTGCTGATGCCTGGTTTGAACGGACAAGAAATGCTTCGTATGATTCGAGAAACGGATAGCAATGTCAAAATTATTATCTTATCTGCAGATATTCAGAAGACAACTAGGGATGAAGTTGAAATGTTAGGCATTTCTGGTTTTTTGAATAAACCGTTAACCGCAGAGAAGGCAACTACCATGATTCAACTGATTCAGGCGGCCTATCATGCTGAATGATTTACAGAAGGATTTGCTTACTGAACTAGTGAACGTTTACGTGGGACAAGCGGCTAACATGTTGTCAGAGATTGTGGACAAGCGTATCGTTTTGAATATTCCGGAAGTGGAACTAATCTCCATATCCGATGTTGATCCTGGAGATCGAAGATACAACATTTTTTTTAGTGAAGGTCACCTGTTTAGGTCATCCTTACAGTTTGGATACGAATTTCAGGGAAAAGCATTTCTGATGTTTCCTGTTGAGCAGGCTAAAGTATTGGCAAACATCTGTCTTGGAGAACTGGGTGAGAGCGTTATACCGAACGATCCGAACCTGATGGACACGGATTTGGACGTTTTAAAGGAAGTTAGCAATGTCCTGCTTAACGCCATTATTGGAGAATTCGGTAATTTTCTGGAGATCAAACTGGAATACGTCCTGCCTGATATTGAACTGATCTATGTCACCAATTCCGATCAACAAATATTGCTTCAGAATGAAGTCTATGTCCTGGTTTTACATACCTCGTTTTTACTTGCCGATACGGATGTGACAGGGATCATTGTCATAGCATTAAGTATGAACTCCATATCGAGCCTGCTGGCCAAAATGGACGCTTTGTTGGAGGCGGACAATGGATAATCTTATTTCACAAGCTTTGAACAAAGCCCATATGGGAATAATGATCGTGGACAGGCATTTAAAAATTGTTGTGTGGAATGCCTGGTTGGAGCGCTTTACTGGCAAGAATGTAGAAGAGGTAGTAGGCTTGAATCTGCTTGAGGTCTGCCCACGGTTTAAGTCGAACATGTATTTAAATATTTTGCAAAATGCGCTGTATCATGGACAGAGCAGATTTTGCTCAAGCGCGTTACATAAGGCATTCATTCTTCCTAATGAAGGAGAAGATGAACAATTATTCAGACAAAATATGCATGTTGAACCGCTCTATCATGAAGATCGGAGTTATGCCCTTATTCAGATTACTGACATGACTAACACCAATACCAGGGTATATAAACTTAAAAATCTGATCAAAGAACTGGAGACGGAGTACGCCAAAATCAAAATCTCCGAGAAAATCAGCAAGCATTTGTCTTTGCATGATCCACTTACCGGTCTGCCTAATCGTCTTGCTTATAATGACCGTCTTGCCTGGGCCATCAGTAATGCCAAAAGAAACCATAACAAACTAGCCGTCATGTTTGTGGATGCTGATGGGTTTAAACAAGTGAATGATACATATGGACACCATGTTGGCGATCAAGTGTTGCTGGAAATGGCAAAGCGATTAAGTGAAACAATTCCAAGTGCGGACACTGTAGCTCGGCTTGGCGGGGACGAATTCATCATTTTAAGCCATCTGAAAGATGATCACGATGCTGAAGTCATCGCCAAAAGATTGGAAGCTGCATTCAGTACTCATTTCAAAATTGCCGGAAACTATATCAACCTTTCGATGAGTATTGGTATCAGCCTATTTCCCAAGCATGGACAGGAGCCTTCCGAACTTCTGAGACATGCGGATGGAGCCATGTACAAGATTAAAAAGAATGGCAAGAATGGTTACGGAATTTATGAGCCTGAAAATGCTTAAGAAATCTAAGAGTGTCATTTAATAAAGTTGCTATAATAGCAACTTTATTTGTCTATACAATTAACATAAGAAAAAATATGTTTTTTCTATGAATAATATTTTTTTACATATGAAGATGAGAGAGTAGTTATTGAGTAATGTAGTAATCATTCAGCCAGTAATACTTATAAAGGAGTGTGCATATTGAATGTAATAGATGGGTCGATAATCGTACTTTTGCTGTTCAGTTTCTATATTCTATTACTGTACGGAATGCCGATTATCTTAATTATAGTGGGGTATCTCATATTTAAAGGATACAAGAAGCGCAGGGGTGTGAAGACGAACGATAAGTCGGTGGCTCCTGATGGTCAGCAAGCTAATATTAAACCATAGATTAATGTTGATACCACGATATTGAGCGGGACCAGAGTAAGGCCCGATGGAGAGCCGCTATATTAGCGGCTTTTTTGGATTTTATTAAATAAGAAGAAGTCTGAAAGAGGCGATAGTCAACACAACAATAGGGATCACAAAACCTAATGTCACATTCAACAAGATAGAATTAATCACTCCCTTGTGGATGGTTTCACTATTGTTGACTGAAATACATCTTATAAATATGTCTTTGATGTTAAGGCAAGAAAACTAGCGAATCTATTTCAAAAAAACTGGAACAGTGCTATGATATAAAAGGAAAATAAATCTAATTATTACAATAAATTTAATATATTTACAGAGAGGGATTAAAGATTGAAACTATAATCCAAATATTTTTTATTATGAGGAGGATAAACTATGAATAAGAGAAAAACGAAGAAAGTTAGTACGGTAATGATTTGTATTCTATCGTTATTTTTGGCATCTTCAACAGTCCTGGCTAATACTGCATCTTCACCGTATAGTACACCCAAAATTAAGGGACACACGTACACTTTCACATCTGAAGTATGGACTCGAAATTTCACTACAGGTACGACTGCTGAAGCCGTTGCATCAGTGAAGGCTTCAGCAAGTGTTCCAAATGGATATATGGGAGCTATGGCTAGATTGTACACATCTGGCGGAAGCTTAACAGCTTCAAGTTCCATGACATATAATACGTCGAAAACCTCTAGTTTTTTTGTCTACTCTCCAAGAATAACGACTAAAACGACGTATTATGCTCAGAACGTTGGTGAATTCTATAATGGGAATGGATACACTCGTTATACTGGATACAAATCGCCAAACTTAAAGTTATCGAACGTAAATTCATCAAATGTTTTATTTGAAAACAACACTGAAACATCGGAAACGATTCACGAATTATTGCTTCAAACTAAATATGATGTCAATTCACAGGGCGATACCTATGGCTCAGCATTATCTGAACCAATCATTGGGGTTGAACCCGATTTGATTGCTGCAATTGGCACCAATGGAATCGAGGGTTATCTAAAAGCTGAAGATCTTACACCTAAAATCACTACCATCGAAGAAGCCTTAGCACAAACACAAGTGAATGGTACTGTTCGAACGATTCATTTGTATGATGTAGAAGGAGACAATATCATTGGAGAATTTGATGTAGTTACTGATTATAAAGTAGAATAGAAATTTTTCAGAGTAAAAGAGCCGCTAAATTTGCGGCTTTTTTGGGTTAAGCTATCCATTTCAAATAAGTTGCCTAGCCGTATTCTTTGCCGAAGTCCTCCATCTTTTCAAGGATCGGTAGTAACTTCATTCCCTTGTCTGTTAACGAATACTCAACTCGCGGAGGAACTTCCGGATATACATCACGTTGAATAACACCATCATTCTCCAACTCTTTAAGCTGCTTTGTGAGGGAGCCTTGAGACAAATCTCCAAGGAATTTTTTGATATCCGTATATCGCCGTGTTTCGTCTTTCAGGTACCATAAGATAAAATATTTCCAACGCCCAGAAAGGACATTCTGAGTAAAAGCAATGGCGTACAGGTCACTTTTTCCATCTATAAACTCTTGTTCAAAACCTTCGTTGCAAACTCTCATTCATATCACTCCTGATCCAAAGGTACATAAAGATGTACTATGTTCATTTAAATTGCCCTCTTTGCTAATAAAACAAATACACCTATGATTGTGTCAACACCAAAACAATTTTAGTTTACCTAAAGTATGAAAGAATAATTAATGTTATCTCGATTGAATAGTTAGCAAGCTAAATAAATATATCATAGAAATGAGTGACTGATAAGGGCTGGAGACAAACTGATATTCGATCATACTGTAAATTTTAACAAGGGAGATGTTTAACAATGAGTAAAAAAATTCGTACAGGTATCATAGGGGCATCCATTAATAACGGGTGGGCGAGTGGAACACATATTCCAGCTATTCAGCATTTGGATGAGTTCGAGCTTACAGCGGTTGGGACAAGTAATATGGTGAGTGCAAAGAAAAGCGCAGAAGCTTTCTATGCAGATCACGGCTTTGATAATATGGAGGAGTTGGCTCAGCATCCTGATGTGGATATGGTCGTTGTCAGTATTAATGTCAAGGAACATTATAACGCCGTTAAAGCCGTCGTGCCTGCTGGCAAACCAATTTATTGTGAATGGCCACTGGGGTCGAATACAGAGGAAGCGCTTGAAATGCAGGAATGGATAACGTCCGCACAACTGCCAAATGCGATTGGATTACAGGCTAGACAAGCCCCGGCCGTTCAATATGTTAAAGATTTATTGGCAGAAGGTTATGTCGGTAAAGTGTTGTCTGCCAACCTGAAGATCTCTATAGATGGCATGGGTGGCGTTGGTGACAAGTCGACTGCGTACTTGTATGACCGGAAAGTTGGAGGGAACTTGCTGACCATTGTAGGGGGCCATAATCTGGATGCTTTCACTTACATGCTTGGGGACTTTACAGAATTGTCTGCCACCACAGCTCAACAGTTTTCAGAAGTTGAATTGGTAGATATTCAGAAAGTCATCAAGAAAACAACGGATGATCAGATCATGATTACAGGGAAATTGGCTAATGGGGCAGCAGCCAGTGTTCATATTCAAGGTGGAGTCAAACATCAGACAGGACTCACACTTGAAATTTTCGGAGACAACGGCACGATTGTGCTGAGCGCCCCGGCATCCATTCAATTCGGATCACACCAATTACGCGGTGCAGGATCTACGGACAACGAGCTTCGTGAACTAACCATTCCCGATGCCTATTACTCGGCTCCACATTCTTTATATAACGACTCAGGAATTGTTCTGAACATGGCTCAGGCTTATCGTAAGTTTGCCAAAGATATTCAAGAAGGTACTACCTTAGCACCTAATTTCGCGGATGCGGTGAAACTTCATCAGTTACTGGATGCCGTCGAGAAATCAGCCCAGATCGGTGAACGTCAATATCTATAACCCTCACTCAACGGAACAAAATCTGATCCATCCATATACTTAGCATGCTAAATATATTCGCACTATTGAAAGTGCACACATATCTGTGCCTGTCCAGAACGAAGGAGAAAATCGTTATGAAAAAAAGAAGTGAAATGCAACTGGCATTACAGATGGTTTCGGGTTATGGAGCCGAATTTAGCGCATGGAGAATGCCTGGCACGGATCCTGCAGCTTACACCAATATGGATAGTTATGTAGAACGGGCTAAATTAGCTGAACAAGGAAAATTTCAAATGATTTTCATCGCTGACACTCCAGGATTATCCAATAATTTAGGCCCACAGACACCTATGTTTCCTATGGACCCCATGTTGGCACTGATGGCAGTAGCAAGAGAGACACAACACATCGGGCTTGTGGCTACCCTCTCTACAACATTTAATTATCCCTACAACATTGCACGTCAGTTCAAAGCACTGGATGTTATCAGTCATGGACGTGTGGGATGGAATGCAGTTACCACATCCGATCCCCTAGCGGCTGCTAATTTCGGTGCCAGGGTTGGAAATCGCCAAGAGCGCTATGACAAGGCGCATGAAAGCATACAAATTGTTCAGGCCTTGTGGGGGAGTTGGGAACCAGACGCTTGGACGTTAGATGTAGAAGGAGGGGAATTTGCTGATATGGACAAAATCCAGCCTATTAACCTTCAGGGTCAATATTATGCATCTCGTGGTCCTTTGCCCATTCCGCCCTCTGAGCAAGGGCAGCCAGTGATTTTCCAGGCAGGGGGAGGAGGTGAAGGATTAGAATTAGCTGGGAAATATGCTTCGGGAGTGTACGCCAATCCTTATGATATTACGTCTGCCCGTGAACACAGACAAGCCATAAGGCAAAGTGCTGCCCGTTTCGGTCGAAACCCCGATGATATCAAAATGTTTGCTGGTTTTATGTTTTCTCTGGCTTCAACGGAGGAAGAAGCTCTGGATCGTCGGAAACAGCTTATGAGTTTTAATCCCCAGGAAATCCCTAGCAGGGTAAGTTACCTCGGCTCCATGGTTGGTTTACCCTTATCGGTAAACTCCGTAGATATAGATCAACCTTTAGCGGCAGACTTGTTGAAAAATGCATATGCCAACCCCATGGACCCACGTTCTCCGAGAGCCTTAAAGTTATTAAAAAAAGGACTCTCTGTAAGGGATGTTCTCGCTCACGGGGTCATCAACTATCATCCGGTTGTTGCAGGCACCCCGACACAGGTTGCTGACTTCTTGGAAGAATGGTTTTTGGCTGAAGCATGTGACGGATTCTCAGTCGTGCCCGATGTATCTTTTGATGGCGTTGCAGATTTTGTGAATCAGGTAGTACCTATCTTGCAGGAACGCGGTTTGTTCCATAAGGAATATGAAGGAAAAACACTACGCGAGAATATGGGCGTTCCTTACGAATACGGATTGCAGGAACATGGAATCAACGAATAAAGGAGAGGTTTTTAATGAATAACACAATTGAATTGCTTCATAACCATACATCGTTTCGTTCTTACACATCTCAACCCCTAACTGAGGAACAAATAGATGCAATATTTCAGGCAGCAAATCAAACTTCATCGTTCAGTCTTCTGCAGGCGGTATCCATTATACGCATCACAGATCCAGTACTTCGAAAAAAACTCAGACATCTGTGTGTCGATCAACCCTATATTGAAGAAGCGGCCGAATTCTGGATCTTCTGTGCAGATTTCAACCGAAATCATGAAATCGCTCCGGATGTGGATATTGAATATATTGAATTTCTGTTGATTGGTTCATTCGATGCTGGCCTGATGGCACAAAATGCGTTAACCGCGGCTGAATCGCTGGGACTTGGCGGAGTGTTCATTGGTGCGGTCAGAGCTAATATTAGCGAACTATCTGACGCATTGAATTTACCTAAATATGTTATCCCTCTGGTGGGGTTATGTATCGGTAATCCAGCTGGAGATAAGCCGGAACTGAAACCTCGACTCCCTCAATCCATGGTATTGCTTGATAATCAATACCAACCAATGGATCAAGAGAAATTAGCAATCTATGATGAGACCATGCTGAAGTACTATGAAAATCGTCCGACGAGAGCCCCTTTCACCGTAAAAAAAGTAAAAGGATGGAGTGACCATATTCAGGATCACCTCGAGAGAAGTATCCAACCGCAAATGATGGCCTATTTGAACAAGCAAGGTTTTGCCAAAAAATAAGGACTAAACCAATCTTTCGGGTGAAACTTGGATAGGAAAAGGCCCTTAAAGACGACACTAAGGTGAATTGACACCTGTATATCTCCATGATACATTTAGTCTGCTAAATATATTTCGGATGTTAGGGAGGGATCGTTCATGACAGATACAGTAGATTGTGAAATTCGACAGTCTTTAGATCGAATTTCCTCCCAAATGCGACGAAATTATAGTGAATCTCTTCGGGAACTTAATCTCTATGTAGGACAAGATAATTTGTTGTATCGGCTGTGGTTGGGTGATGGGGTAACCCAGATGCAACTAAGTGAACATATGAAATGCGAACCACCAACGGTTACAAACATGGTCAAATCACTGGAACAGAACGGATTTATATATCGCAAACGTGATGTACAGGATGCAAGGATCATGCGTATCTTTCTAACCGATAAGGGCAAAGAATTAGAAAAACCGGTTGAGCATAAATGGAGAGAGCAACAAGAGAAACTACTTCAATCCATTTCTTCGGAAGATCGGCTGATATTGAGACAATTCATGCAACAAATGGAGCGAAATATTTTATAACTTATGCCAAGATTAACGTAATCTAAATAAATGAACGAAACAGAGCCGCTATTATAGCGGCTTTTTTTATTGCCAATAGCTATATTTTCTTGCCCGGAACAAGAATTTGTACTGTCAGTTTCGGAATTCACGATTACATCTTTAATGCTGGGATAAGATTGTGATAATTCAAGTTAATTTTGTTCATTTAGATGCTTAAGAGATTACAGTACACTGAAAGAACATACAAACGGAACACACTAAACATGAAAATATGAGGAATTATAATTCGTTGGAGGTTTTAACGTGAAGACCAAAAATATCTGGTTTAATCAACCTGCTGGAACATGGGAAGAGGCATTACCTATCGGAAATGGAACTCTTGGAGGCATGATTTTTGGAAAAACACAGATCGAGAGAATTCAGCTTAATGAAGATAGTCTGTGGTATGGTGGTCCGATGCAGCGGAATAATCCTCAAGCACTTGAATCTTTATCTCAGATCAGAAGCCTGATTTTTGACGGTAAGATTAGGGAAGCAGAAGAACTCGCAGCAGATACTCTGGTAGGTGTTCCTGACGGGCAAAGGCATTATGAGCCATTAGGGGACTTCTATATCGCTATGGATCACAGTGAACATGAACCAAATGGATATCAAAGACATCTCGATCTGGAACAAGGCAAGGTAAACGTGAATTATACCGCAGATCAATCCATTTACAGCCGAGAATATTTTGCTAGCTACCCGGATCAAGTGCTCGTTGTTCATCTCAAATCTAGCGTGCCTGGAAAGTTATCTTTCTCCACTGTTTTTGGCAGGGGAACCGTTCTGGAATCAACATCCTATTCAGATATTCTTAAGCATCCTGTTGGTTTCCAATCCTATCTGGACCGGATTGAGAGGCGTGGAACGAATAACTTGATCATCCGGGGAAGAAGTGGGGGAGAAGAAGGAATCCGATTTTGTTGTGCGATTCGCCTTATATCTGAAGGGGGGCAGGTTCATTATTCAAGCGGTCAGCTTTCTCTGAAGAATGGTAATTCAGCGACTATTCTAATCACGGCTTGCACGGATTTCCGAGTACACAAGGAACAACTCGAAGTGGAGTGCCTCCGCAGGATTGATGCTGCTTCCGCAAAACCATATAGCGAACTGCTCGCTGATCATGTCTCGGACTATCAATCCTTATTCGGAAAGATGGATATACATCTCGAAGATGAAAATAAAGATGTGATATGTTCCGAACTTCCAATCGATCAGCGCCTTAAGCGGCTTAGAGCTGGTCAGCATGATCCGGAACTACTGAGTCTATACTTTCAATTTGGTCGCTATCTGCTTATCTCAAGCAGTCGTCCAGGTTCTTTACCGGCAAACCTTCAAGGGATATGGAATAAAGACATGCTTCCTGTATGGGATAGCAAATATACGATTAATATTAATACACAGATGAACTACTGGCCTGCAGAAAGCTGCAATCTGTCTGAATGTCACGTTCCATTGTTTGATTTTATAGATCGACTGCAAGTCCGGGGAAAGGAAACCGCTAGAACCATGTATGGATGCAAAGGGTTCGTTGCTCATCACAATTCGGATATCTGGGCAGACGCTGCTCCGCAGGATGTATGCATGACATCGACGTTTTGGACTATGGGAGGAGCATGGCTTTCATTACATCTATGGGACCACTACGAATACAATAAGGATGTTCAATTTCTCAAAAAAGTTTACGCCACGATGAAAGATGCGGCTATGTTTATTCTGGATTATCTAATAGAGGATCCTACCGGCAATTGGGTGATATGTCCTTCGTCCTCACCGGAAAATCGCTATATATTAGATAATGGAGAGTCGGGGGCTTTATGTTTTGGTGCTTCAATGGACAATCAGATTATTAGAGAAATCTTCACGCGTTGCATTGAAAGTACCCGAATATTGCAAGAGGATCAGGAATTTGGAGAATTACTCCGTGGTGCTTTAACCAAAATACCGGAGACCTCCATTGGCAAACATGGCCAGATCCAAGAGTGGAGTAACGATTATGATGAATTGGAACCTGGTCACAGACATATTTCCCATTTATTCGCTTTGCATCCTGGAACGCAAATTACGTTGCAATCAACACCTGACCTGGCCAAGGCAGCTCGTGTAACACTCGACAGAAGACTGGAACACGGTGGTGGACACACAGGATGGAGCCGGGCGTGGATTCTCAACATGTGGGCACGATTAGAGGAGTCGGAACTTGCACACGATAACATCGTGGAACTTCTACGTTCCTCCACGTTACCCAATATGTTTTGTGACCATCCTCCATTTCAAATTGATGGGAACTTTGGAGGTACTGCAGGGATAGCAGAGATGCTTCTTCAGAGTCATAACGAAGTAATCAGATTGTTACCTGCTTTGCCATCAGCTTGGCCAAAAGGATATATTCGTGGTATTCGGGCTCGTGGCGGATTTGAAATAGATCTGGAATGGAATAATGGTCGTCTATTCAATACCAGAATTCGCTCTATTGCAGAATCAAGAGTAACCGTATCCTATCTGGACCAAAAGATAGAATTAACCTTTCCTGGCCCCAATTCAATAATTGAACTAAGAGGATACGACTGGAATAACAAATAAGAACTTACTGATTACCTGAGCGAATGCCGGCTGACAAAACTGCCGGTCTTCGCTCTTTTTTTTGGCTGAGATAATATAAGATATAGGCAAGAGTTGGCGTGTTTTGCTTAATGCAATGTTTAAAGAAGACTTCCATATTTAACAAATTTACCAGGTGAAGTGCCTACCTGCTTGGTGAAGCTGCGAATAAAATTGGCATAATCTCCAAAACCGGATTGATAACAGGCCTCTGTAATACTTAAACCTTCGATTAAATAAGATTTCGACAGCTCTATACGGCGACTAAGAATGTATGCTCGAATCGTGAGTCCGGTATGCTTTTTAAATTGTCGACTAATATAGCTGCTATTCGTGAACATAGCCTCTGACAATTGTTCGAGCGTCAGTTGCCTCGTCAGATTACATTCAATGTAATCCATCGTGTTTCGAACTAGTTCAGGCATAATATCCGTTGCAACAAAATCCGTATTTTGAAAAGTTAGATTCGTTAGAAGGAGTAACTGAGTAATCAAAATATTCCTCAGAATATCCGCTCCATAGTCACTTGATGAGAGACACTGTTCAAGCTCGCCAGCTAATTGTAGCACTCGTTGAAGTTCGTCCTCTTCAAGATGTACGATATTACCCTTACCCTTGGGACGGTAGTCGAAACATGCGGATAAGTTGGTGCTTGAAGTAGACAAGCGGTTCAGATATGACTTTTTCAGATTAATGGTAATTCTCTCATATTCGTTTTTGTCCAAGGCAAAGGAACGGTGCATCTCCTCCGGGTTAAGAACGAGCAGATCTCCACGTTGCAAATGGTAACAACGGTTCTCAATATAGAAGTTTACATTGCCACGAAGAAATAAGTAGAGTTCGTATGCATTATGTCGATGATAAAACGTTCCCATATTATACGTGGTGGTGCGATGAAGGTACAACAGCTCATTCTGGATTGGATCAAACAGGTATTCTGAAGTCTCATTCATATCAGATATATGACCTCCTTGTCGTTTCGCGCAATAAATATAGCCGTTTGTGCAATGAAATTGCAGACGTGAACCTATAAAATGTAACCATCCTAGCATGATGGATACATAATTGCAAGCGTTTCCACTCAGGTGTGTACAACGCGATTGGAGGAAAAGATGGATCTGATTTTCACGGCACGAAGTAAAGTGCAGGACACCGTAGAATACACGGCACTGGACAAGCATGCTCTCAAAGCTAGCGTAAAAGTAATAAGCGGAAACGGCAGTGCAGAAGCTCCATGGCAAGCCGACATTCAGATTTACAACGAGGGACAGAATGCCTGGGCAGGGGTTATTCATGTGGAAATGCCGTTGGACAAACAGAATCCGAGGTTTTTTTTACCTGCATTTATGTATGGCCGCAACCGGGGCGAAGCACCTCAGAATGTTCCAAATGAGTTCCCCAGGCTAAGGGAGGGCAGTCCTTCTCGTCCT
The DNA here is from genome assembly GCF_000517845.1 of Paenibacillus sp. FSL R5-192. NCBI lineage: Bacteria > Bacillati > Bacillota > Bacilli > Caryophanales > Paenibacillaceae > Paenibacillus > Paenibacillus sp. FSL R5-192. Next base: position 25,788 of record NZ_ASPR01000015.1, read on the forward strand.
TCATCACCCTGGTGGATGGTCCGAAGTGATCGTCTGTCTCATCCGGCTGCACTTATCTATGATGAAGGTCGGATTGTTGGTCTAAGCGCAAGTCCCTACTGGATCAATACAGGAAACCAGAAGCAGCAATGGTATCCAGGAATGGAAGGAAACTTTGTGCAATATGGGGGATTCACATGTTCTATTAAAAAGGGTACGGTCGGATATACGTTGGGATATGAGAATGCTCCGTTGTTATTTATCAAATCCAGACTTGTCCATGAGCGAGCTGCCCTTGGAGAAAACTGTTTTGAACTTGCGGCAGGTGAATCGATTGGGCTCACACTTGAACTATATAACTACGAGTCTGAATCAGAACTGGGCATCAATCCAGCACTGGAAACAATCTATAAGAGGTATCACGAAAAACCAAGAGAAGGAAGTGACACTCAGACAACGGTAACGGATTTGTCCAATGCCATCTATGAGTATGCCTGGCTTCCGGAGGATCGTCATTACTCTACATTTGTATATGAAGATGCTGCTGAAACCGGTGGCTACCGATACAACAAAATTATCTCAATCAGTTGGACAAATGGTATGACCATCGCTGCACCAATGCTTATGGCCGCACTGCGCCTGAATAATGAGCCCATGCGACAGCAGGCGTTATCCTGCATTACCAATATTATCGAGAATGCCATGAATCCCGAATCCGGACTTCCGTATGACGCTTATCAGGATGGGATATGGAGTGTTAAAGGCTGGTGGTTTGACGGCATGCGTACCCCAGGACATTCCTCATACCTTGTAGCTCAAGCGATGTTCTACATTCTGAAAAGCTACGATTATGAGAAGCGCATTCGAAATGTGAGACACGATGATTGGCTTGCTTACGTCAAACCAATACTTGAGCGTCTGGAGTGCACGAAAAATACGGATGGAGAATATCCCACCATTTTGTCAGAGCGGACCGGAGCAGGTCTTGAATATGATGCCTTTAGTGGGGGCTGGTGTCTTGCTGCCAAGGCATATTACTGTTGGTTAACCCATGATGAATCTTCTCTGGAAGAGCTTAGACGCAGTGAAGCCCACTATTACAACACCTATGTCCAACACATGGAATGTTACGGCGCTCCGCTGGATGCGGACAAGGCAGTTGATTCGGAAGGTATTTTGGCTTACATCAAAGCTGTTCGGTTTCTGCACGCGTTGACCGGTGACGAGCTGTATCTAGATCACATGAGAGATGCGATCAGTTATGAATTCAGCTTCAAATTTTGTTACAACTCACCTATTAAGATTCCGCCGCTCAGTACATTAGGCTGGTCCAGTTCCGGGGGAAGTGTTACTTCAGTAGCTAATCCACATATTCACCCCATGTCCAGCAATCTGGTGGATGAGCTGTTGTATTATGTTGGACAACGGGAAGACATTTATATTCGCCAACGTATGATGGATACCATCGGGTGGGGGTGTCAGACCTATAATCGCTATGATCAAGAATTCGGCTATGGCAAAAAAGGATGGATGTCTGAACGCTTCTGTCATTCGGAAGGATTGGTCACTGAAAAATATGCGGATGGTACGCCAGCCAGCACCTGGTTTTGCCTGATGCCATGGGCCAGTGGATCGATCATTGAAGGCCTCGTTGGCGACTATTGGGATTATGCACGACATGAATGAATGTATTATGCAATAACTACAACAGTCACCATATTAGATTCATTCCGCCGATAGGGAGAGACGCTACCGGCGGTTTATTTTCGTTGGAGGAAAGGGGACACACGGATGTTAAAAGTATTACTGGTAGATGACGAGATGTATGTACGAAAAGGGCTGTATGAACTCATTAATTGGATGGATCTTAACATGGAGATTATCGGAGAGGCAGAGAACGGTGCAGAGGCATTAAATCTGATTGAAAGCCTGCAACCAGACGTGATTATAACAGATATCCGCATGCCAATCCTGGATGGACTGGAACTGATACGTGCCGTAGAGAAAATGCCACATCTGGAACCTGTGTTCATTATCATCAGTGGTTATCATGACTTCAAATATGCACAGCAGGCAATCAGGTACGGTGTTCATGACTATATCCTGAAGCCTATTGATGATGAAGAACTGACGGCGACGTTGCAGAAGTCAGCTAATCTGATTTGCAATAAAAGAAAACATATTCTTTTGGCTGAGGGACAGGCCAGTAACATCATGCTGGAGGATGTGATCAAAGGCCATGTACAGAAGGAGGATGAACATCGATATGCCGAGATGCTTGGGATCAATCGTAACTCCAGTCTGCTCATGACTTTGATTGAACTTCAGACCGGATTAGATGCAATTAAAATTACCATTGAACAGCTACGTGAAGCAGTACATTCTCTGGAGAGTAATTTATGCAAAATGTTCATCAGTGAGCAACAACGCGGCACGTTTGCTTTATTACTGTTGTGGCCTGATCATCATCAAGGGGGTCCGGCGTTGCAGGATAAACTGCATAATATTCATATAACACTGAGCAAAAGGTTTAACCTGGATATCGGTCTTTACGCAGGAACACTTGTCAAAGAAATTGGTGATGTCCCACAATCCCTTATGGCGGCTGAAGAAGCAGCCAAGCATAAATATGCTGAAACTGGTGGTGTCGTACGTTATACGGAGATCAAGGACAAACGGCTGTTTGTTTTTAATGTATACCAAGACGAGGTGGATCAATTAATTCTGAGCCTGGAAGAGGGGAATAGGTCAGCTTATCACGAGATTGTAGAAGAGAAATTCAAATTGTTTCATATGAATCGATTTTCTTCTCAGGCTGTATCAGGTTCTCTTTTGCGTTATATAACGGGTATTCTCGCTGTGGTCCACGAAATGGGTGGTAATGATGAAGGGTTGCAACAACTGAAGGAGCTGGCACAACAAAGTCATGAAGGTTGGAATTTACGACTATTGAAAGATGCTTTTCTCATCGCGTTGGAGGAAGCCGAGGATTATGTCTCTCATCTGCGGATGGAGCGATCCAAAGGTGATATCAGCAAGATCAAACGATATATTGATGCAAATTATACCGAGAACATCAATCTCAAAAGCATTGCTGCGCTCTTCTACATGAACCCCGTTTATCTTGGGCGATTATTCCGCAAAAGTTACAATCAATACTTTAATGACTATCTGCTCAACCTGCGGATTCATGAAGCGAAGAAGTTATTGCGCCAGACGGATCTGAGAATGTACGAGGTTGCTGCACGTGTAGGATTTCAGAATGCGGATTATTTTGTAACTCAGTTTGAGAAATTGGTTAAGTTATCACCTACAGAGTATCGCAATCTCCTTATGGGAAATGAGCAGCGAGGTGCACAATGCCAAGATGGAATCTGAATTACATGAAGCTTCGAGATAAGCTACTGCTTATGTATGTCTTATCTGTGTTTATTCCCATCGTTGTTACCAATGTGGTGTTCTACAATGTCACATCTGCCAATATTCGCAGTCAGAAAACTCGTGATGCCGGCATGGCACTGAACAATCTGAAGAATGACCTGCGGGTAACCATTGATCAGGGCGTCGGCCTCTCTTATTCGTTATATACTGACCCTGTATTCAACGACACCATCTCCCGTTCATTTCAAAGTCATTTTGAGTACATTGACGCTTATAATTCCTATCTAAAAGGGCAATTCTCCGGGCAAATGAATCAGGGGATTCGCTGGTATCAAGTGTATACCGATAATTCTACCATTTTATCTTCCGGTTATATTGATCGTTTAACTGACGATGTCCGCAACTCGGACTGGTACGTTCAATTTCAGGCATACTCCGCCCCTTATCCGGCATTGATCTCATCGGATCAGATGTTAAGTCTGGTTCAAAGGCTCGACAATCTGGACACTGGGGGGAGAGAGCAGTTACTTAAAATTGACCTGAATATGGATATGATCAAGCAGTATTTCCACAACAGCGGATTTGATGGAAAAGTGTATCTTCTTGATCCGGGAGGACACATCCAATTTTCAAATGATCCTACAGCAGAAGCTCAGATAGGGAAACGTTACAGCGAGATCCAGTTTCCAAACAAAATGATTCCCTTTGAGATTACGTATACAGGTATTAACTATCTGGAAGGGTGGTCCCTGCATGGAGTGATGGATGAAGAAATTGTGTTGAAGGAGGTGCGGAAGTCCCGTTCCTTCGTCGTATGGCTGGCTTGCATTAATTTTGTCCTGCCTTCTATTATCATCGCGGCTATGTCCAGATCCATCCATGTCAGGCTGGTGCGTATTCTAAAACATATGAAAAAAGTAAAAACACAGAATTTCCAGACGATTCCGCCTGAAGATGCAAGAGATGAAATAGGTCAACTCACGATGGAATTTAATCGAATGACCGAGACGATCCATAACCTGATTCATGAGGTATATCTCGCCGACATCCAAAAGAAAGACCTGGAGTTGAAGCAGCAGGAAGCACAACTTCATGCGCTCCATAGTCAGATCAACCCACATTTTTTGTTTAATACCCTGGAGTCGGTACGTATGCGGAGCCTCATCAAAGGCGAGAAAGAGACTGCCAAAATCGTGCATAACATGGCCAAGATGTTTCGCAAGTCGATTAGTTGGAATCAGAATGATGTGACAGTGAAGGAAGAATTGGAACTCATCGAGAGTTTTTTGCAAATTCAGAAATACCGCTTTGGAGAAAAACTCCAATATACCATTGAGGCAGATCCTGCGGTACTGATGTACCGAATCCCCAAGATGGTTATCCTTCCCTTTGTTGAGAATGCAAGTATTCATGGAATTGAGTCATCTCCGGGAGTAGGCATCATTCAACTCTTCGTTTCAATGGAAAATGACCAGCTCCATATCAGACTAACGGATAACGGTATAGGGATGTCACAAGCAAAATTAGAAGAGTTGTTAAGTTACCTGGATCAAAACACCGATATGGGAGAGCATGTTGGCATGAAAAATGCGTATAGTCGCTTAAAACTTTGTTATAAAAATCACTTTACATTCGATATCCAGACATGGGAAGGAGAAGGTACGCGTATCCAAATTAAGCTTCCACTTGATCCATCAGCCATGCCAGGCGACTAAATACGAGGGATATACTTTTCTAAGTAGGAGGTACACTTTCATGGGTAACCTTGAAAGCGCTATCTTGATATATTGAGAAGGCTTAAAGACACAAACAATACTTTAAGGGGGCATTTGCTACATGTTTAGAAAAAAAAACATGATAACAGGTCTGGCCATTTTACTGGCTGTAACCCTGGCAGGTTGTAATAAAGCCAGCCCGGAAGCCTCTTATCCTGACAGTAATGACAACACCCCGGTCACCTTTAAATATTTCACGTTTGGCGGTGGCAAGAAGGACATTCTGGCAAGCAACACGACCATTGGCAAGAAGCTACAGGAACAAACAGGCGTTGACTGGAAGATGGAATATCTGGTCGGTGACGGTGCAACCAAGGCAGGTGTAATGATTGCGAGTGGGGATTACCCCGACATCATCGACTCCAGTGGTGAAATGGCCAAATTGATGGATGCAGGTTCTTTTATCCCGCTGGATGAACTGATCGATCAATACGGGCCTAACATCAAGCGGGTATACGGGTCTTATATGGACAAATTCAGACAGGAGGATGGAAAGATATACTTCTTGCCATACACTGCCAACATCGGTTATGTGTCAGAGCCTAATTTTCAGACCGGCTTTTATATTCAGCGTGCTGTGTTAAAAGAGTTTAACTATCCCAAGATCAAAACGCTGGACGAATATTTTGACTTGATTGAGCAATACAAGCAAAAGCATCCGCAGATCGATGGAAAAGAAACTATCGGCTTCGCCACACTTGCTGGTGAATCGGGCAGCTTTTTCACACTGCTAAATCCGGCTATGCATCTGGCAGGTTATCCAAACGATGGCAGTGTGATGGTGGATATGCAGAGTCATGAAGCCAAACTGGTAGCCGGATCTGATTATCAGAAACAATGGATTCAGAAGCTGAACGAGGTTAACGCACAGGGGATGTTTGATCCAGAATCCTTCACAATGAACCAGGATCAGTATCTCGCCAAGTTGACGTCCGGTCGGGTGCTGGGATATTTCAGTTACTCCTGGCAAGTTGGAGATGCAACGAACAACCTCAAGAAGGCTGGTATTGACGATAAACGATACGTATCTCTCCCGATCGTATTTGATGACAGTGTCAAAGACCAGTATGTGGACCCGCCAGGTTTTGTGAACAACTACGGTGTCGGAATTACCGTAAATGCTAAAGATCCCGTGCGAATTATTAAATATTTTGATAATTTGCTCAAGGAAGAAAACCAGATTCTGGTTCAATGGGGTGTTGAGAACGAGACGTATAGTGTGAATGATGAGGGTCGCTTTTTCTTTGAAAATGATGACCAACGCAAGGCACATGAAGATCCAGAATTAAGTCGTAAATACGGCTTTGACTATTTTAATTACAGCTGGCCTCGTTACGGGAATAACTCCGTGCTGGAGGATGGTAACGCCTATGGACCGGGCAACCAACCAGAAGTGGCTACCTTTAGTTACACGGACGGTGACAAGCTGTTGTTAGAGAAATATGGTGTGGAGACATTCACAGAACTATTCAGCACACCGGATGAGCGTCCTTGGTCTCCTGCTTGGTCTATTGCACTGGAGCAGGGCTCTCCTGAACAGATTTTTATCACCAAGGCAGAAGACCTCCAGAAGAAATATTTACCCAAAATGATTATGGATTCGCCTTCCACTTTCGAGAACACATGGAATGAATATATGAGTCAATTGAATCAACTCGACAAGAAAACATACGAAGCTACGATAACACAGGCAGTTAAGGATCGTGTAGCTGGCAAATGGTGAGTGTAATCCACGAGAGAAAACACGGAACGGGGGAATATTCACATGTTAAAACCAAAATTTAGAACAGCGGGTTTAGCTGTATTACTAACAGCTTTGCTGGCTGGGTGCAGTCAAAACAGTTCGTCATCAGCGCCTTCAGCCACAGGTGATGATGAGAACAGTCCAGTCACGTTCTCGTATTACATGTTCTCTCCAGGCAAGAAGGATGTTCTGGCAAGCGAAACAACAATCGGTAAAGCGTTGCAAGAGCAGACGGGTGTGGACTGGAAGATGGAATATCTGGTAGGTGATAGTGCTACAAAAGCCGGTGTCATGATTGCCAGTGGAGACTATCCTGATGTCATTAGCTCCAGTGGTGAGATGTCCAAGTTACTGGATGCAGGTGCCTATATTCCGCTGGATGATCTGATTGAGGAATACGGTCCTAATATCAAAAGGGTGTATGGACCATATTTCGATAAAATGAAAAATGCCGAAGACGGTAAAATCTATGCCCTGCCTTATACGGCTAATCAGGGTGAGTATTCAGGTAGTCCAAATGTGGGCGGAGGAGCTTTCTGGATTCAACGATCTGTACTCAAAGAGTTTGATTATCCCAAGATCACTACACTGGATGAATATTTTGATCTAATTCAGGATTATAAGGAAAAACATCCAACTGTCGACGGTGCAGAGACGATCGGATTTGTGTCACTTGCGGGTGTGGCTAATAACTTCTTCACACTGCAAAATCCAGCGATGCATCTTGCCGGTTATCCGAACGATGGCAGTGTCATGGTCGACATGACTACCCATGAGGCAAAAGTTGTCGCCGGAACAGATGCCCAGAAAAAATGGATTCAGAAGTTGAATGAAATCAATGCTCAAGGCATGCTTGATCCGGAATCCTTTACGATGAACAAAGACCAGTACTTGGCCAAGCTGACTTCGGGTCGTGTGTTAGGATACTTCAATTATGGCTGGCAGATTGGGGATGCATCGAAAAACTTGCTCTCTGCAGGCATTGATGAGAAGCGCTACGCTCCACTTCCGATTGTGTTTGATGAAGGAATCAAGGATCAGTATGTGGATCCTCCCGGCTTTGTCAACAACTATGCAACAGGTATCTCGGTGAATGCCAAAGACCCTGTTCGTATCATCAAATATTTTGATAATTTGCTGAAGGAAGAGAATCAGGTTCTGGTGCAATGGGGAATCAAGGATGAGACGTACAGTGTGGATGAAAAGGGCCGATTCTATTATGCAAATGAAGATCAACGCAAGGCTCATGATGATCTGGAGCTCAGCCGTAAATTCGGGTTCACCTACTTTGGGACAGACTGGCCGAAATATGGCGGTGAATCTACACTAACCGATGGTAACGCTTATAGCCCTGGCAACCAGCCGGAAGTGGCCGCTGCATCTTACACCGAGGGAGATAAGAAATTCCTTGAAGCCTACGGTATCCAAACCTTTAGTGAATTGTTTAACAAACCGGAAGAGCGGCCTTGGTTCCCGGCATGGTCCATCGCATTGGAGCAAGGATCACCTGAACAGATCTTCACGACCAAATCGGATGATCTGCAACGTAAATACTTACCGGAAATGATCTTGGGAGCACCATCGAATTTTGATAAGCTGTGGGATGCCTACATGGCTGAATTGAACAAATTGGATAAAGCTGGTTATGAAGCGACCATTACCAAAGTTGTGAAGGATCGTGTAGCAGGAAAATGGTAATACGAACACTTTAAGTGCGTGTTCAAAAGCGGACTTTTGAACAACCTCTTTAAAACAAACTGTTACATGCGCAGGAGAAGACGAAAGAGCATAAACTCCGGCTTCTCCTCGCATGAATAACAGCACAGGAAAGGAGCAGGTTCACCGTGGAGAAACCTAATGTCTCCCTTAACTCGATGCCTCCGGCCTCGAGTCCGAAGGGAACCAGAGCACACTCGTTCTTTAAGCGACTTGTGCAGCAACGAACGCTTGCCTGGATGTGTATTCCTTTTGTCATCTGGGCTTTTATCTTCAAGTACCTGCCGTTATGGGGATGGACCATGGCTTTTCAGAATTTCAAACCGGCAAGGTCCTTCTCGGATCAGCAATGGGTAGGTTGGCAACATTTTAGTACGTTATTTGAAGACAATACCTTCTACCGGGTGCTGCGAAATACACTCGTTATGAGTTCCATTAAACTGGTGTTGGGATTTGTGACAGCAATTACGCTGGCTCTCTTGTTGAATGAGCTGAAAAATGTCATATTTAAACGTTTTGTGCAAACCGTCAGTTATCTGCCTCACTTTATCTCGTGGGTTGTTGCTTCCAGCATTGTATTAACAGTCCTGTCACCAGACGGAATTATCAATCTGCTGCTGATGAAGCTTCACCTGATTGACAGTCCGGTACTATGGATGGGGAAAGGAGAATACTTCTGGGGTATTCTGGGGGCAACTGAGGTCTGGAAAGATGTCGGTTGGAACACCATTATCTATCTGGCAGCAATTACGGCAATTGATCCGGCGCAATATGAGGCTGCCGAGATTGATGGAGCCAGTCGCTTCAAACGGATGTTATATATCACCCTGCCTGGCTTGAAACCGGTTATTGTGATCTTGTTGATCATGAACATGGGAAGTATTCTTGAATCCGGATTCGAACCGCAATATCTGCTGGGTAACGGGATGAATATGGACTATTCGGAGAATCTGGACATCTTTGTACTCAAATATGGATTAGGGATGGGGAACTTTTCCTTAGGTACAGCAGCTGGCATATTCAAAACGGTGGTCAGCTTCATCTTCCTTTTCTCAGCGAACTATATAGCGAAAAAAATGGGAGAGAGCAGACTATTCTAAAAGGAGGCCTATGCCATGCGTAAAGGAAACACATCCCGCTTGCGGAATAGCAGCACCGGGGATCGAGCGTTTGACACTTTTAACATCATCTTCATGGTATGTCTGATGATTGTGACGATCTATCCCTTTGTTAATATGATTGCCGTATCTTTCAATAATGCAAATGATGCCATTCGGGGTGGAATATATCTATGGCCTCGTGTATGGACACTGGACAACTACAAATACATTTTTGGCGAATCCGATATTTATCACGCAACTCTGATCTCGGCGCTGCGTACGATCATTGGAACCGTGGTGTCCGTCTTCTGTACAGCCATGCTCGCGTATACGGTTAGTCGTCAGGAATTTGTGCTTCGCAAGTTTGTTACGATGTTTTTTGTATTCACCATGTACTTCAGCGGGGGGTTGATCCCCGGTTATCTGCTGATTCGAGACCTTGGATTGATCGGTTCCTTCTGGGTATATATCATTCCGGGTGTAATCGGTGTCTTCAATATGATCGTCATCCGTTCATTTATTGAGGGTCTTCCTGAAGGCATTCTGGAGTCAGCCCGTATTGACGGGGCAGGGGAGTTCACGACATTTATCCGCGTTGTCCTGCCGCTAACGATTCCCGCAATGGCAACCGTATCACTCTTTGTAGCTGTGGGACAATGGAATTCCTGGTTCGATGTATTCCTGTACAACTCTTCCAATAAAGAATTAAGCACATTGCAATATGAGTTGATGAAGATTCTACAAACTTCAACGACCTCAGCGACTTCATCAGCAAGTGATGCTTATCAGTCTGCCGAAAGCAATGCAACGGCGGTCACACCAACCTCGATTCGAGCGACCATGACCATTATTGCAAGTGTTCCTATTCTGATGGTGTATCCGTTCTTACAGAAATACTTTGTCCAGGGTATGACGATTGGCGGTGTAAAGGGTTAGTCATGACCTGAATATAATTTCATTGAACTTATGAAAACGCAACAAACTATACCGTAGTAACGTCTATTCATCCATAGAATACAACAGGAGTGAAACAAATGCATGTAAAATGGATGACGATTATTGGTGCCGTTGTTGGCTCTATGCTTATAGGGGTGGGAACGGCAGCTGCGGAAGAAACGTTTGTTGATCTAAAGTATTCAAAGTGGGCAGAGGATGGCATCACGTATATGGCGAAACGGGGAACAGTAGCCGGATACGGCAATGGGATCTTCAAGCCAGAGGCACTTGTGACAAGGGCACAAGCTGTCACTTTTATGGTGCGCGAGCTCTATTCAGATCAGCTTCAAAGAGCAGTGGAAGGCACAACTTATTCCGATGTTCCAACTACACATCCTTTCCATCGAGAAATCATGATAGCTGCTAAAAATGGACTTGCAAGTGGTTTTCCTAACGGAACTTTCCGTCCGGACGCACCACTTAGCCGCGCAGAGACTGCGGCCTTCCTTACACGGGCATATTCACTCGCGGAAGGTAAGAAGCCCGCAGCATGGACAGATACGGACAGGCATTGGGCAGCAGCACCCATTCTTATTATGAGTTCAAACGGCTTGGTCGGCGGTTATTCAGATGCCACCTTCCGTCCGAATCAAGCTGTCACGCGTGCTGAATATGCCGTATTTATGGCGAGAGTCATTCGCTTCGAACGTGAAGCGGCCATTCGGACACAAGATTGGGACAAACTGATATCCTATATGACGGTAAGCGAGCAAGTTGGTCAGATGCTTATGCCCGACATTAGGCAATGGAATGGTAAAGCGACAACGACCGTTAATGAGGGGCTGAAACGCACGATCCATGATCAGGACTTGGGCGGACTTATTCTTTTTGACAAAAATATTGTAGACGTGACGCAGCTTACAACGTTCACACATGATATACAAAGAGAAGCAGGTGACATTCCTCTATTTCTTAGCATCGACCAAGAAGGAGGCGTTATTAAACGAATACCAGGAGGTACGAACCTTCCCGGTCAGATGGCGCTTGGCGCAACTGGAGATGCAACACTAGCCGAAGCAGCTGGTCAGCTGACAGGAGAGGAGCTGAAGGCACTGGGATTGCAGATTAATTTTGCGCCAGTGCTGGACATCAACAGCAATCCAGATAACCCCATCATTGGTATACGGTCGTTTGGCTCGGAGGCGGATTTGGTGACACGGCTTGGTCTGGCAACAATAAAAGGGCTACAGCCATACATGCATCTGTGAAACGAATCTTGGAGATGAAAGCGAAATATGGTTTATTTGAACGCAGTCAAACTCTTGCGCAAAAGCTAACTCAGCTTAACGGTATCATCGGATCGAAGGCGCACCGAGCAGTGGAGCAGACAATCGCAGAGCGAGCGGTCACTGTACTCAGCAGTCGCGAAGGTGTGCTTCCTGATCCAATGAAGCAAGGCGACCGGGTTGTTATTGTCGCAGCCGAGCAGGAACAGGCGAAACAGCTTGAAAAGCAACTGTTGCAAGCCGCTAACAACCTGTCGTTAAAGACTGAAATATCACTTGTTGGTCAAGGCAACATGAATGAAACACTTCAGGCGATTAGCAAAGCCAATTATGTGATTCTTGCTTCTTACCAATTCCGCAATGTGGCCAGCCAGTTCGGGTGGAGTGATTATCAAACCTTGATTAATGCGATGAACGAGAGTAATCAGCGATACACGGTGTTCTCACTCGGTAACCCATACGAGATGATCTATTTGCAAAACGTGCGCTCAGGAATTGCTGTGTATGGAAAGCAGGAGCCAAATACGTCTGCCGGGATCAAAGTATTGCTTGGTCAACTAAAAGCTGGAGGACAGTTGCCCGTGTTAACGGATTAACGCTTAATTAATGAAGAAAAAAACGGATTCCAGCATACGGAATCCGTTTTTTATTTCAAACTTTTGTTTTATCGATCCATGTACCATGCCATCACTCGGGTATTTCTTCGCTACAAACAAAATGAAGCAGCATCTTCACAAATTGCTCCGTCATCCGCATATCCAATGAATTATCATGAGCACCACGAATAGTTACCATGCGCTGGAGCATGCCCATCATCGTTGTGAAGATAAACTGAGCCAGATCCAGCGGAGGGGACGGATTCTTAATACTGCCGTCAACAACACCTTGGGATAAAGCGTCCATCAGGAAATGATTTTCTTTCCCGTTCTGGTTGAACTTATCATACTCTTCTCTTAATTCAGGGCTAAAATCATACATCTCATAGTTGATATCAAACAATTGAATAAACCGGATGTAGTCTGGATGATTCTCGGCATAAACAACCCATGCATTCAACATAACCGTGAGTTGTTCCCGCCCGTTTAAGTCCTTCGTTGAAGCACGGCTAACCTCATCCGTTAAATGTTCGATCAGTTGCATCTGAATGGCTAGAAGAAGTTCATCCATTGACTGGAAATGTTTATAAAAGGTCACTCTACTAAGTTCAGCTTTCGTACATACATCCTTAATCTTCACCTGGAGCAATCCATATTTCAAAAAAAGCTCCTTACCTGCTGCAATCAAATCATCACGATGTTTATTTCCCAATTGTTGATGCCAGTTTTCATTCACTTGTATACAATTGTCCTTTCTTCGAACGAAATGCGTTTAAGGTCAGTCCGAGAGAAGCGAGTAGCATAATTGCACCAAAAATATACGGGAAGTTTATGTTTTTGTCAAACAATAGTCCTGCGATCAGCGGCCCAATCACCGTGCCGAGACTGGAAAATGTAGTATTCAGACCCGATGCATAACCTTGCCGATCTCCTGCATTTTTGGATATTAACGTGCTGACCGAAGGTCGTAAAAACGAATTAAAGGCAAAGAATAACGCAGAAGCGAACAACAGAAACACAAGGTTGACCTTAATTAACATTAACAATAAAGCTATGGGTGTGATTATTAAGGAGAGACGGATCAACTTAACTTCACCTATTCTCTGTACGAACCAATCCAAAAGCCAGATCTGCACAACGATACCGATAATCGCGCCCAAAGTAATAATGATGGAGATTGTTGCAGCGTCGAACCCGTATTTTTGCTCTGCGAAAAGCGCGAATACTGTCTCATAACTCATGAGACCAAAGGTCATGACAAGCAACACAATCAAGTATTTGAAATAGGGGACTTTAAAAGAACTCCAGATTTTCTTGCCCAAGTGATCTCCTTTTTGAAGACGGATGGAGACCGTTCTTTTCTCGGGGGGAAGTGTCTCAGGCAATAGCAGCGTCATCAGGGCCGCAATCAGTCCCAGACCCGCTGCGAAGAAATAGGGCATGCGAATGCCCATCTCGGCGATGAGACCGCCCAGACCAGGTCCGAGAACCATTCCCAAGTTCATAGCTGCGCCGAAATAGCCCATGCCTTTTGCACGTGTCTCTGGCGTTGTAATATCGGCGACATATGCGAGGTTGGCAGGAACCATTAAACCGAGACTGATTCCACCGATAAACCGTGCGACATAGAGGAACGGCAATGACGTCGACAGCGCAAATATGATATCTGAAATGACAGACAGAAACATACCTGCGATGATCAACTTTTTGCGTCCAAATCGATCAGACAGTTGTCCCCCGAGAGGGGAAAAGAAGAATTGAGCGGCACCGAAGGCTGCAACTAAAAATCCTGCTACTGTGCCTCCCGCATGAAAAAGCTTCAAATACTCCGGCAATATGGGGATAAGCATCCCTTGCCCCAATAAAGCGATAAACAGATTTAACATCAGAATGAACAGTGGAAAGCGAACTGATTTTGGTAATGTACTCATGTACGTCATTAACTCCTTCGTTTACAATATGTTAACCTTTACATTGTGTAAACCATTTTAAATGATTTGAAGGAAATATGTAAATCTTTTTTTTAGTGAAGCAGTCTAATGAGTAGAGTTATAATTGTCCATATATGGAGGTGAGAATACGTGAAATTAGAGGAATTGTTTACGGTACATGTGAACATTGAGAAATCATTTGATTTGCAAAATAGCGAAGATGATTCGGTTGTTATGATTACTTTTACAGGCAGCGTAACCGGAAAGTACTTTGAGGGAATTGTGCTGGGTGGAGGAGTGGATACGCAGATCATCGGGAAGAATGGTGGTCCGCATACTCTATCGGCAAGATACATGCTCCAAGGAACCGACAACTCAGGGCATTCATGCAAAATTTATATCGAAAATAACGGAAATATTGATAAAACGCTGAAAACTGCTTTATTTCGTACTTCCCCCAAAATGATTACAGACAGCAAAGCCTTATCCTTCTTGAACTGTGAGACACTTATTGGAGAAGGTCATCCGACGGAGTCAGGGATAGATATAAAAATATATAGAAAACCGCTGTGATGCGGGGCAAATAGCAATTATCTTTTTATTGTATGGCAGAGAAGATAGCTTTTTATAATGAAAAGTCAGAGTCGCTAAGGAGCGGCTCTTTTTGTCGTATGAGACTTTACGTCAATATTTATATGTACTCTTTTACAATTAATTAACATAGGATGGATACGGCGCAGACACTTCACACCTATAGTATGATGAGCGAAAATAAACCAATATCAGGCGGAATAAGGAGAAAACTATTCATTATGATGATCAAAAAAATCGGGATTTCAGTAGCATCACTCGCCATCTTAACGTCTGTAAGTGTATTTTACGCATATGGTGCAGGCTCCAAACGCATGATCGAAGTGTCCGAACAATCGGCTAATGTGGTTGTGAACGGTCAAAGGGTGGAAGGCGAATCATTTCTCTACAATGGGGTTACTTATGTACCTGCAAGAGCGATTGGTGAAGCCTTAGGGCAAGAGGTAGACTGGGATAACAACACCCAATCGGTGTTTGTTGGACAGAAAATGAGCGATCAGCAGGGGTACCGCGGTACCAAAACGCCATATCCTTTTAAGGAAACAAGTTATACAAAAGCTCCTAGTGGATATGAACCCATATTTATTAACTACATAGGGAGACATGGTTCCAGACATCTATCCAGTTCCAAGTACGACAAGACGTTATTTGAACTGCTCGACATCGCTGAAAAGGACGGGCAGATCACTAATCTGGGCAAAGAGCTGAAGAAGGAAATTGGCAATCTGATGAAGGTTGAAAAAGATCATTATGGATTGTTATCCACTACGGGTGGAGAAGAACTGAAAGGAATAGGGGCCAGAGTTGGGCAGAATTTCAAAGAACTTTTTACATCGGATAAAAAAGTGATTGCACAAGCAACCTTCAAAGATCGAACGCCGCAGAGCAGAGATCAGTTTATTGACGGGTTAAAGGAAAGCTTGGGAGATAACAAGGTAGACATTCTGGCTTCAGCTTTTGAAGAAGGGAAAGACCCCTATCTACGGCCCTACGACCTAGCGACAAAGTATAATGAGTACGTAGAAGATGGAGACTGGGTTAAGTTATACGAGGATTATGTCACACAGAGCACTGGAACGCTTTATGCAAAAGAGGTTCTTCTGCAATTTTTCTCTGATGACTTCTATCAACGGCTGAACGCTGGAGAGTTTGAACTGAAAGATGAGAAGGGAAAAGTGAAGCTCAGCAACCCAACCGAGGCTGCTTCTAATTTATACGAACTCTACATCATATCTTCGAATATTAAAGGAGAAGGTGACTTCGAATTCGGGCGGTATTTCACGGCTAATCAGTTAAGATGGTACGAGAGCATTGACAATATCAATGACTTTTATGAAAAAGGTCCATCTTTAACGTCAACGGATCTGCCGAAAAATATCATTTCACCTCTGGTCAAAGAGTTGATCGTGTCTACCGAACAGTCCATTCAGCAAAAAGACACGGCTGGTATATTTCGTTTTGCTCACGCAGAAACAATTATTCCACTATCTTCATTCCTGGATATCGCCGGAGCTAATGTGAGTATCGACAAACCGCAGGACGTAACCCAAAACTGGAATGGCTCGGTTATCTCACCAATGGGAGCAAATATCCAATGGATTCTGTATTCCAATGGTAAGGATGTTCTCGTGAAAATGCTTAGAAATGAAGAAGAGATCGCCTTCCCGATCGAAACAAAGACCTATCCGTACTATAAGTGGGAAGATGTGAAGACATATTACCAAAACAAACTGCAGAAGGTAGGGGTAAGCTTGGACAGCAGTTTGGAAGACAATATCGAGCTTTTACAGAAGAAATTCTAGTTGGTGAACGATATGCATTTTATATGAAAATAAAGACGAAGATGAAGAAAGCAACTCCTTTTCATGGAGCTGCTTTCTTTTTTTGCATTTTGAATGAAATGGACCAATAAAAAAATCCTAAAACAAAATGTGACCAAATGCCGTCCGTAAGAGTGTTAGAGGTATAAAGGAGGGCATACCAACCATGCAGCGATCAGTGCCCCAGCTGGGCGATCATGTGATGAAAGTCTATGAGACATACGCGGATACGCTGTTCCGGATTGCCATGGTGCACCTCGGCAGACGAGAAGACGCGGAGGAAGCCACTCAGGATACCTTCATCAAACTAATAGAAAAAGCCCCTACGTTCAACGATGCGGAGCATCAAAAAGCATGGTTGATTCGGGTCATAACCAATCATTGCAAATCTTTATTAGGCAGAGGCTGGCGCAAACGGGAGGTCAAGCTGGAGGGAGTCGATCCTCTTACAACAGACAACCCTGAAGATCACGCGCTGATCGAACTTGTGCTGTCACTGCCCGTCAAGTATAGATCGGTGGTTCATCTGTATTATTACGAAGATTATCCGATCCGAGAAATCAGCGAGATCCTGGAGATTAGCGAATCAGCAGTGAAAATGAGATTAAAACGAGGAAGACAGCTGTTAAAACTGGAGCTGGAAGGAGAGGAACTGTAATGAACGAAGAACAATTCAAACAAAACTACAAGAAAGCGGTGGATCATATGAAAACAAACGAGCAAATGAAAAAACGGGTAGAGCAATCCTTAAACACGCAACATCAGGGACCAAAACGTCAACGTAAACCACTATACATTGCAGCAAGTGTTGTTATCGCTGCCAGCATTGGATTGGCTGCGCCAAGTGTATGGCAACAATTCAATGGACCAGCCGCACCAACACCACAGGTGGCAGCGGTGACTCCAGGCGCATCGTTTGATCCGATCGTGATTCCGAAGATGGAGTTGCCGAGTTCACAGGGCAAAGGCGCGATGGCTGATATGATGCAACTGGTTGTATATGGAGGAAGCGTATATACACAGTCCCCAACATTGCTTGAAGGCGCAAATGCACTCAACCTGCGGGGGGATAAACTGGGTACCACCACTGGCGGCATTGATGAGCTGAGCGGCCAAGATAAATATACGGAGCTTGCTTCCAACATTGGCGAAGCTGACATCTATGCTGTTAATGGCTACGACAAGGATTTCCGCATCATGTCTTACACCGAGATCGATGGTCAGGTGTATGCTCAGTTATTCGACAAGAACAACGGGATCACTATTGGTACTGGTGCCGACCTGATCGGCAAGCTTCATCTCGAAGGCAACATCGCCTCGGCGCAATGGGAGACGTTTAATAGCTGGAACAATGGATTGCAGCAGCTTCAACCGTTAGCAGCGGATGAAGCACTGGACAGCTTTATCTCATCGCTAAATGCTGCCAAACCGATCGCAACGAGCCCGGAGCTGGAAGAGAACCTCTACGGCAAGGAAGATCGCAAGATCATCTATCTCACGCTGGAAGACAAAACGCAGGTCCCACTGGTTCTGTTTGGTGAAGAAGGTCTGGTTCGTTATGGTAATGTTCCGGCATTCCTGGAGGTGGAGAAAGGCGCGTTCCAATCATTCTGGAACAGCTTGGGCGAGTAAGGTGAAGACAGTAATATGGCTACACCAAGAAGAGCGAACAGGGCACGCAAGTGCTTTGTTCGCTTTTTTCATCAACAAACAATCACTTGATAGGATTAGGCAATAAAATGATATGAATAGGATATGGATTCTTTCCCCTTTCAATGTAAAATGGGTACACCTAGTTTTAACTAAAAAGAAACAGGAGGTTAGATGAATATGAATCGAATCGAAAAGAGCCAGGAAACATATAAAAGGCTATTCGGCGAGGGAGTTCCAGCGGCATATGCTGCACATCCTGAATTTCAGGACATATTGAGTCGCTTCATATTTGGTGAAATTTTCGATCAAGGTGCCCTTGACGATAAGCAACGTGAGCTTATTACTTTGGTCGTACTGGCTACTAATCAAACGTTGCCACAACTCAAAGCACATACTCGTGCAGCGCTAAATGTTGGGTTGACTCCAACGGAGATCCAAGAAGCAATCTATCAATGCGCACCTTATTTGGGATTCCCCAAAACCTTAAATGCCATGTCGGAAATGAATGAAGTGTTCAAAGAGCGAAATGTTGCACTGCCTCTTGAAAGTCAGAAACGGGTTGAAGATGATAATCGCTTTGACAAAGGACTTGGTATTCAAAAAGAGATTTTTGGCGATATTATTGAGAAAAACCGGGAAAATGCCCCGTCAAATCAGAAGCATATACAGGACTATCTTTCAGCATTTTGTTTTGGAGACTTCTATACCCGCGGAGGTCTGGATCTGAAAACACGAGAGCTACTTACTCTTTGTATACTAAGTGCACTCGGAGGTGCGGATAGTCAAGTCAAAGCACACGTTCAGGGTAACATCAATGTTGGCAATAATAAAGAAACCATGATCACCGCTCTAACTCACTGCCTTCCCTACATGGGATTTCCTCGAACACTAAATGCTTTAGCCTGCGTTAATGAAATCATTCCAGAGAAATAATCTTCTTTATTTGAAACAACAGACAGTTGATTATCCCAATCAACTGTCTTCTTCTGGTTAACAGGAAGGTATAGTAAAGAAATGAATGATTCAGTAGACACTTAAATGAACGTAAATCAGGAGGAATTATGGAGTTAAGAGTACTTCGATATTTTTTGACAGTAGCTCGAGTAGAAAATATCACACATGCTGCAACGATCTTACATGTGACACAGCCAACGTTAAGCAGGCAGTTGGCTGATCTGGAAAAAAATTTAGAAACTCAATTGTTTATACGCGGTAAAAGTAAAATAACACTGACAGAAGCAGGCATGCTTTTACGTCAAAGAGCAGAAGAAATTCTCACTCTTGCGGATAAAACAGAGAAAGAGTTTAAAGATCAGAACAATCTGGTCGGAGGAACCATATCGATCGGGAGTGTTGAATCATTAACGTCCAATGTTATTTTACAATTATTAAAAGACTTCAATATGGAGTATCCGCAGGTTAAATATCACATCTATAGTGGAACGGGGGATGACATAAAGGAGCGAATCGATAAAGGACTGCTCGATGTGGGCATTTTGTTAGAGCCCATTCACATTGAGAAATACGATTTCATCAGACTGCCCCAGAAGGAGCGCTGGGGAGTCCTTATGAAGACCTCATCACCTCTTGCACAAAAAAAATATGTCACTTCAACCGATTTAGCCGGAGTGCCTCTGCTCATATCCAGCCGATCTGTCGTACAGAATGAGATTGCAAGCTGGTTTGCCGATGAGTATGCACATTTAAACTTTGTTGCGACCTATAATTTAATATCTAACATACTTAACCTCGTAGAGGAGGGGTTAGGGACGGCCATCTGTATTGAGGGTGCGCTTGCAATGAAGCAGTCTGACACATTATGCTTTAGACCTTTTCAACCGGAACTTCAGTTTCCAACAGTGATTGTCTGGAAAAAACATAAGGTATTCAGTCAAACGGAGGTACGTTTTTTGGAACATATCAGGCATGCCTTTCAGGCATAATAAAGTATGAATTATAGGTATTGGCTATAGCTGTTTATCAGATGATATTTTAAAGGTGTAATGAATGCAGCCTTTATGTATTTCAGATAAATAGCTTTTTTTATTGCAAAGAGAAGTTATTTAGAGCGCTTTTGGTCTCATTCATTTAGATGGCAACAACAAGAGGGGGCATTATTGGATGAGCAAAAAATACGAGAAGTTGGCTCAAGATATTGTAGAGAAAGTGGGCGGTAGTGAGAATGTATCCACTCTGACTCACTGTATGACTAGGCTTAGATTTGCACTGAATGATACTACTAAAGCAGATCAAAAAGCGCTTAAATCGTTTGACGGTGTTATTGATGCGGTTGAGAGCGGCGGACAATTTCAAGTCGTCATCGGCACACATGTTGAAGACGTTTACAAAGAAGTGATCAAGCATCTTCAACCTAACGCGAGTTCATCGGGTGAACCAACTCAAGCTAGGAAAGTTAGTATTTTGGGGAAATTAATCGATTTCGTCTCGGGGACATTTAGTCCGATTGTTCCTGCTATAGCTGGGGCTGGTATGATCAAGGCATTACTCGCTCTACTTATTTTGTTCAACTGGATTTCAAAAGATTCACAAACCTACTATGTCGTAAGTCTTATGTCAGATGCTATTTTCTACTTTTTACCATTCTTGTTAGCGTTCTCAGCTGCAAACAAACTAAAATGTAGTCCCGTCTTAGCACTCGTTTTAGCCGGTGTTTTACTCCATCCCAACTTGACACAATTGCGTTTGGATGGGACTGACGTAAGTATTTTTGGAATCCCGCTAACTCTTGTATCTTATAGTTCTTCTGTAGTTCCAATTCTCTTAATCGTTTGGTCACAATCATATATTGAATCGTTGTTTAAAAGGATCATTCCGAATGCAGTGAAAGTTATTTTTGTTCCCATGTGCACTATTTTAGTAACGGGAATTTTGGCCTTAACCGTATTGGGACCACTGGGGTCATTTTTCGGAACGTATTTAGCGATGGGCTTTGACTTCTTCGCCGCACATGGTAGCTGGCTGGTTATTTTCCTGGTTGCAACCTTCTGGCCAATACTGGTTATGTTTGGGCTGCACCATAATATTGTTCCTCTATCCATTGCTCAAATCACCACATCAGGTTATGAGAATATCCTCGGTCCTGGAGCGATGATCAATTGTATAGGTCAAGGTGTTGCGGCATTAGTTGTAGGGATGAGAACCAAGGATAAAGCATTAAAACAAATTTCTGCTTCCAGTGGGATCACCGCGTTGATGGGAATCACGGAACCAGCTCTTTACGGCGTAAATTTACCGAAGAGATACCCACTTGTCGCGGGTATGATTGGAGCTGCTAGTGGGGGACTCTTTGCAGGGCTAATGGATGTTTCTCGTTACGCAACAGGCGCTTCAGGAATCCCGGCGATTCCTCTGTACATTGGTGAAAATATCTGGAATCTATATAACATTTTGATCGCACTTGTTATAACAACTGTCGTAACTGCTGTACTTACCTATTTGCTCAGTTTGAAATATGAAAAAGATGCACCTTCACAGAACACTGTTTCAAATGCGAACGAAGGGAGTGGGGTTGCGGATGAAGTCATTACAATTAAAGATTCTGTTATTGCAACGCCACTTAAAGGTCAGCTTATTCAACTTCAGGATGTACAAGATGCAGCGTTTGCCTCAGAGGCAATGGGTAAAGGAATTGCTATTGAACCTAGCGAGGGGAAAGTCATTGCTCCATTTGATGGCATGATTGTATCTCTATTTCCTAAGAAACATGCTATTGGACTATTATCCGATGAAGGAGTCGAAATTCTTATTCATGTCGGCTTAAATACGGTAAAGCTGAACGGAAAATATTTTGAAGCGTTCGTTGAAGAAGGTCAGAGAATTACAAAAGGGCAGACCTTGCTGACTTTTGATCTGGACAAAATCAGACAAGAAGGATATGTCACTCAAACGCCCGTTATTGTAACCAATTCGTATAGTTACTCGGATGTGATCGCAGAGACTAGTCCCCAAAATATTGATTTTAACAATACATTGTTGGTTGTCAAAGCTTAACAAAACTACAGGTTAGGAGTGTGTTTTAATGACTTTAAGAAAAGACTTTTTGTGGGGTGGGGCAGTTGCTGCTAACCAATGTGAAGGTGGATATGCAGAAGGCAAC
Source organism: Paenibacillus sp. FSL R5-192 (assembly GCF_000517845.1). NCBI lineage: Bacteria > Bacillati > Bacillota > Bacilli > Caryophanales > Paenibacillaceae > Paenibacillus > Paenibacillus sp. FSL R5-192. The sequence goes on from NZ_ASPR01000015.1 coordinate 48,413, forward strand.
AAGGGACTATCCACAGTTGATGTAATCCCGGCAGGGAAAGATCGTGTTCCTGTCATGCGAGGACAGTTAAAAATGTTGGAGTGTGATCAAGAACATTTTTATCCGAGTCATGAGGCTATTGATTTTTATCATCGGTATAAAGAAGACATTGCTTTATTTGCAGAGATGGGCTTTACGTGTTTCCGTTTATCTTTGGCATGGACTCGGATCTACCCTAATGGAGATGACGAGTTACCCAACGAAGAGGGCTTGAAATTCTATGAAAATGTATTTGATGAATGCTTGAAGTATGGCATTGAGCCGTTAGTCACTATTACCCATTTTGATGTCCCTATTCATTTAGTGAAGACCATTGGATCGTGGAGAAGTCGAAAAATGGTGGATTATTATGAGAGACTGTGTGAAACGATCTTCACCCGTTATAAAGATAAAGTGAAGTATTGGCTTACCTTTAATGAAATTAACATGCTGTTGCATCTACCTTTTGGCAGCTCAGGCCTAGTGTTTGAAGAAGGTGAGAATGAGGATGCTGTGAAGTATCAGGCGGCTCATCATCAATTGATCGCAAGTGCAAAAGCAACTGAAATTGCGCGTAGAATTAACCCGGAAATTAAGATTGGCTGTATGTTAGCAGGTGCCAACACTTACCCGTATACATGTGCACCAGATGATGTCTGGAAAGCCATGACAAGAGATCGCGAGCACTACTTCTTCGTCGATGTACAATCCCGAGGAGAATACCCAAACTATGCCAAGAAAATGTTAGAACGAATGAATATTCATTTAGCCATGGAAGACGGGGACGAGGAATGTTTGAAAAATAATACGGTTGATTTCGTTTCGTTCAGTTATTATGGTTCGCGGTTAACCAGTGCAGACCCGGAAGTAAATACTCAAACGGCAGCTAACCTGTTTCCAACACTGCGCAATCCTCATTTGAAAACGAGTGAATGGGGATGGCAAATCGATCCTGAAGGTCTAAGAATTACAATGAATTCCTTGTATGACCGATATCAAAAGCCACTATTCATCGTTGAAAATGGCTTAGGAGCGATAGATACTCCTGATGAGACGGGATATATTGCGGATGATTATAGAATCGAGTATTTGCGTCAACACATCCAAGCTTTCATAACAGCAGTGGAAGAAGATGGCGTAGAGTTGTTGGGTTACACGTCCTGGGGTTGCATTGATCTAGTAAGCTCAAGTTCTGGAGAGATGAGTAAACGATACGGTTTCATACATGTCGACAAAGATGACGCTGGAAATGGTACGTTGAAACGCAGCAAGAAAAAATCCTTTGAATGGTTCAAAAAAGTTATTCAAAGTAACGGTAAAGAACTCTAATCGACTGAGCAGTAACGTATGAAGTCATCGACTTATGCGTTACTGCTTTATCCATTTATCGCAGCATCAAGGCTAACTATCGGCCATATGGAGCAAATACAAACATTAGGAGTTGGTTTTTTATAATATACATGGAGAAGCTTAAAACATATTCGTTATTGTCCGTTGCGTTATTAATTTCTTCAGGTCCAGTGATTGCCGCTAACATTCCTGCGATAGCCAATGATTTTCCAGAGATATCGGTAACACATGTAGGATTATTAACGACCATACCTTCATTATTTGTCATTCTTGGTGTGTTAATTGCTAATCGACTTGAACTTCTTATTGGGAAGAAAGCAACTATACTGACTGGATTAGGACTTGTTCTCATTGCGGGAGTATTCCCTGCATTGTATCATGACCTTTTTTCGTTGCTGTTCATTTCTCGCTGTTTGTTTGGGTTAGGTGTAGGTTTATTTAACCGGCTCATCATTCAGATGATCAGTGATATGTATCATAAAAATCCAGGTAAACAAGCAACCGTAATTGGCTTAGAAAGTGCCTTTGAGGGATTAGGAGGCATTTGTCTGACACTACTCGTTGGTCAACTATTGAAAATGGGCTGGCACACATCATTTTATGTCTACGCCCTGGCACTTCCTATTTTCATTGCATTCCTGATTTTCGTTCCTTCTGATAAAAAAGAGCTTAACAGAAGAGAAGAGGTCACCACGAATCCAAGCCACACAAATAATAAAAAAGCCCTTCAAGTCATGATTGGCTATGGTCTCTTATTATTTGTGATTGTAGCTATCTTCATCAATTATAATTTACAGATTACTCCTTTGATTTTGGAAAAAAATATCGGAACTGCGACAAACGGAAGCAACATGATTGCATTTATAGGTTTGGGAGCTTTTGTTGCCGGCTTTTCTTTTGGGAAAGTATACAAAACACTCGGTAACTATATCGTTCCATTATCGATTCTGTTACTTGGAAGCTCGATGTTCGTTACGACGATCTCGCAAAGTATTATTCTTACTACCGTTTGCTCAATGATCATCGGGTTTTCATTCCGCTGTATAATGCCCTATTTATTGCATACTTTTGCACAACAAATCGCCAAAATGGCAAAGCTGGGTACGACCATTGTTCTGATCGCGTATAACTTGGGAGCCACACTTTCACCCTATGAAGGAAGGTTAATTACGCAATTATTACGACTAGATACAGTGCAATCATTAGTCTCAAGTAATGCAATAATCCTATTATGGATTTCAACAGTTAGTTTGGGAATAGTAACCCTTCATCGCAAAAAGAAGAATATTCAACAAACATAGAAAACAGGGAACTTCATGATATGGAGTTCCCTTGTTTTAGATTGAGTTGTATGAACTTTTTAAATAGAATTCTTGTAATACACCAAGTGATCGGTCCACTCATTATTTTCGTGTATAAACCCTTTACGTAGACATTCAAATTCCATACCAACACTCTCTGCCAGTTTCATGGAAGGGGTGTTATCCACATTAATATGAGCTTCTATGCGGTGAAATTTCAGATGTTCGAATGCAATATGAAGTGCTTCATTCACTGCTTCTTTCCCATAACCTTTTCGCCAATACTGATTATGGATCGTGTATCCGAAACTTCCCCATTGAAAATGATCCCTTGCCAAGGTAGCAATATCAATCATACCCAGATGTGTACCATCTTGCTTTCTAAATACTCCAAAAACATAAACCGCATCTGTACGCGCTAACTCCTGGTGTCGATCTACCAGATCATGAAACCAATCCAGTGTACATTCACTCATATCCATTTTCCCTTTATCATGGCGCTGTTGGGAAGGCAAGCGGTTTTCAAACTCATTCAACCAATTTTCATAGTCGTCTTTCTGTAATGGTCGGATGACTAGCCGTTCTGTCTCTGAAATATGATCAAATTTTTCTGGTTTTAATATCAAAATGACATCTCCTTTATATTGAATTTATGCTCATGACATAGCACTGAAGTAGTCCATAACCACGCTGCGAAACTCTAAAGCGGCTTTGGAAATATACCTGTTTTTGTGCGAAAGTAGAGCGATTTCCCGAACGAGTTGGTGTTCCTCTACCTGAAGATATCTAATGCGCTCATGCGGGTTTCTGGCTGTGCTAGGTATAAACGCGAGACCGATCTCCGCCTCCACAAGGGCGGTTAATCTTGCAGGCTCATCCCCTTCATATACATACTTCGGTAGGAAACCAGCGGATTGACATACGGAATCCACCATATCACGAACCCCATAACCTTGCTTCACCCCAACAAACCACTCGTCCTTAAGCTCAGTTAATTGAATGCTGCTTCGGTCTGCATATCGATGACCCATAGGAACAGCGACTACAATCGGATCGTCATATAGTATCTGACATTCGATATCGTCACCCTCAATCGGAGGGGAGGATAGACAAAAGTCCACCTCGCCCCGATGTAGAAGTCTGGACATGTTTTCTAACGAAACCATTTGCACATGGAATTGAATATCCGGCTTGTTTTTCCGGAATTCCCGCAGTATGCCGGGCAATGTGCTCGCCGTAGTCACTGCCAATTGCAGTGTACCCTGATCCGGGTTGGAGAGGTCAGCGATTTCCCGCTTTCCTTGTTCCAATTCAAATAAGGCTTTTTCAGTTCGCTGAAGAAATGTTCTTCCAAAGTCGTTTAGTCGCAGCTTTCTCCCGATTCGATCAAATAAAGGGACTCCCAGGTCGTCCTCTAATCGTTGTATCGTTTTGCTCAGGGAGGATTGCGTGACATGCAGCTTTCCCGCAGCTTCCGTAACATGTTCGCATCGGGCCACCGTCAGGAAATATTTTAGTTGAAGAAGCTCCATTTGCACCATCCCTTCATTCCTTATAGTTCATCAAATCATAACATATAATGCGTTGGAATAAATGAATACGTTCAAGTAAGATAACAGCAGAAGAGAGAGAGGTGCACCAATGAACGTTCGAAATAAAGGATTGATGTTAGCTGTTGGACTCGGAATTATGTTGAATCCGTTGAATTCCTCCATGATTTCGGTGGCAATCTCCAGGCTACAACAAGTGTATCAACTTAATTTTACAGCCGTTTCGTGGATTATTTTATCATTTTACATTGCCAGTGCTGTCGCTCAACCCGTCATGGGCAAGTGCAGTGATTTGTTTGGCCGCAGGAAGATCTTCCTCATGGGTCTTGTTATTGTTTTTGTATCGTCCATGCTAGCTCCGTGGTCTCCCAGTTTTTCGTGGCTCATCGTATTCCGGATTGTTCAATCAATTGGCACAAGCATGATGGTGGCCGTTGGAATGGCGATTGTCAGAATGAACGTGACTGAAAAACAAGCCTCCGCCTTGTCCACCTTGGCTATATTCCTTTCTGGAGCGGCTGCAATTGGACCTTTTATTGGTGGAGTATTGATTCATTGGTGGGACTGGCACAGCATATTCTTCGTTAATATTCCGTTTGTCTTGGCGAGTTTTTGGTTCGCCTGGAAAACAATCCCGAAGGACGAGCAATCCCTGTCTATCTCTGGTCACATGTCCATTCGGCAATGGCTTACGTTAATTGACGCACCAGGTATCCTGATGTTTACGGTAGCTTTGGTGACTCTGCTCATCGGTTTACTTTCAGTAAATTCCACAGGAGATATTTCTACATGGCATCTGCTGACAGGGGGGATCGGGTTAATCGCACTCGTCATGTTTATCCGACATGAATTAAAAGCAGCCACGCCTTTTATCCCTTTGCGAACGTTTGCCTCATATCCCGAGATGACTTGGGTGAATGTGCAATACATGCTGGTGAACATCCTGTTTTACGCACTTTTTTTTGGAGTTCCTACGTATTTGAAGCAGGTACGACATCTCAACGAAGTTCATACAGGAATGAGTATGCTAGCTTTGGGGTTATGTTCAGTCATTATTGCTCCGATCGCAGGGCGCTGGATTGACGGATCAGGATCACGGCCAGCTCTGATCGTATCCGCTTCTTTAATGACATTTGGCTCTATATTAATCGTTGTTATGAATGAAACTTCTCCAATCTTCATAATCATTGTTGCTTTAGCTTTATTTGGAATAAGTAATGGCCTAAACGCGGTCGGCATGCAAGCAGCACTGTTTAAAAGCACACCCAAAGAAATGATCGGTGTTGCATCGGGTATTTTTAATACATCACGCTACCTGGGGACCATTTTATCGTCGTTATTGATTGGGATTGTCATGGGAGATACATTTAATGTGACAGGATTTCAGATGCTTGGAATCATCCTTACGGTATTAGCTGCATCACTGATCATCATGAGCGTACGTAACGAGGCAGGTGTGGCGAGTCCGGAGCAAGTAAGCAAGTAAAATAGAGAATCTGCCGTGCAATAACACGTTTACACCCAATGAATCAATAGCTCCATTGGGTGTATTTTTTGTTTTTCACCAAGTTGTCAGAAAGAGTTGATCCTTTCTTGAACGTTTAGGGTAGAAGCCGTGTCTTTGATTGAATTAGGTAAAAATAAAGATATAATAATTTTGATTAATAGGTTTCGTTAGTACTTTAAGTGCATCAATATCAGATTTTAATAGGCATCCAATGATTGTTATTATCGGGGGCCTACAGGAGTAAACGCATTATAGGTGTGGCAAGATATCGTCATACCTAACTTTGTGAAATTTTTCGCAACTCTGCATTGAGCTTAGCCAAAGCTGATATTGAATGTTTCTAAATTGAACAGAGTTTGAAAGGAGGCAACACAAAGAATGGCTATTGATACGGTATTATGGAGCAGGCTAGTGACTGGTTTGACGCTCGGGTTCCACGTGATTTTTGCAACGCTTGGTGTCGGTGTACCTTTGATGATTGCTATTGCAGAGTTCATCGGCATTCGGAAGAAGGATCACCATTACATACTTATGGCAAAGAGGTGGTCCAGAGGGTTCGTCATATCTGTGGCTGTTGGTGTTGTGACAGGTACAGCGATATCACTACAGTTGGCCCTGGTATGGCCGAATTTTATGAAACTTGCCGGGAATGTCATTGCACTGCCACTATTTATGGAAGTATTTGCATTCTTTTTTGAAGCAATATTCCTGGGCATTTATCTGTACACGTGGGATCGGTTCAAAAATCCGTATATCCACTGGTTGCTGACTATTCCGATTGTCGCCGGGGCAGGCATGTCTGCTGTTTTTATTACAACAGTGAACGGATTCATGAACCAGCCTGAAGGTTTTGTCATGGAAGCAGGTCAATTCATGGCAGTGAACCCCGTGCAAGCGATGCTGAATACAGCGACGTTCTCCAAAGTGTTCCATGTATTAAGCTCGGCTTATCTGACAGGAGCTGCTCTGTTAGCAGGAATAGCAGCCTTTGCGATGCTGAGAAAAGGAGTGTCGGCCTACCACAAAAAAGGCTTGAATCTCATGATGGCCGTTGTGCTGGTATTCAGTTTATTAAATTCCTTAGCTGGAGATGTGTCTGCCAAATTTTTGGCTGAGCATCAGCCGGAGAAGCTCGCAGCTGCCGAGTGGCATTTCGAGACGGAAAGCGGCGCGGATTTGATTTTTTTGGGATGGCTGAATGCAGAACATGAAATTATAGGCGCTCTTCATTTGCCGAAACTGCTCAGTTTCCTTGCCTTTGGAGACTTTAACGCCGAGGTAACCGGGCTGAACGAATTTCCACCAGATGAACACCCGCCCTTACTTGTTCATTATTTGTTTGATCTAATGGCTGGTATTGGATTCGCTCTGCTTGCTATATCAAGTCTGTACTTCCTGTTTGTATTCTGGAAGAAACGTAATCAGTTTAACAAGTGGATGCTTCGTATGGTTGCACTGAGTGCACCGCTTGCTTTTCTGGCCGTTGAGATGGGTTGGTTCTATGCAGAGATCGGGCGGCAGCCATGGATCATCCGAGGTTATATGCGGGTAGAAGAGGCCGCTACTTCTTCACCGAGTGTGAGAATTTTATTTTTCGTCTTCTTGCTTCTCTACATCCTGCTAGGCGTTATGTGTGTCGTCGTACTGAGACGGTTGTTCAATAACAATCCTGCTGAACTCGAGATGGAGAAATGGTTGAAGGAGAAGCATGATCAATCAGCCAAGAAAGGGGATCAGGCCTGATGAGTTATGAATTAATTGGTATTTCGGTACTCTGGCTGTTCTTGTACGGCTATCTTATTGTAGCTTCCATTGATTTTGGAGCAGGTTTCTTTGCCTTTTATGCACGCCTGACAAAGCAGGATCATCTGATTAATCGTCTGATCTCCCGTTATCTATCACCTGTCTGGGAGATCACCAATGTATTTTTTGTCTTTTTCTATATTGGTATCGTCGGATTTTTCCCGGACACGGCCTATTATTATGGCTCCGCGCTGCTTGTTCCAGGAAGTATTGCCGTCATTCTACTTGCCATTCGTGGGTCGTTCTATGCTTTCGAAAATTATGGTTCCAAAAAAAGTATCGTGTATTTGTTCTTATACGGAGCTACGGGTCTACTTATTCCAGCGTCATTGTCAGTGGCACTGACCCTGTCTGAAGGTGGCTTTATTTTGAAGCAGGGAGATACCGTTTCCCTGGATTACTGGGCACTATTTACGAATCCATTATCGTGGAGCATCGTTGGACTGGCCATCGTGTCGGTATTGTTCATTAGCGGGTCATTTCTCACATTTTACGCTTCTCGGGCAGAGGATCATTCGGCATTGAAGCTCATGCGGAACTATGCTTTGTTCTGGAGCACACCGACCATTATTCTCGCGCTGACTGCATTTATATATTTGGGTCAACACAATGAGCGTCATTTTCAAAATATGATGGATTTATGGTGGCTGCTGGCGCTTTCCGTTGCGTTTTTCATGATTGCCATGTGGCTGTTATATAACGGACGCCGTTATGGTTTAGCTTTTATATGCATCATGCTGCAATTTCTCACAGCCTTTTTTGCTTACGGGATTGGGCAATATCCTTACATTCTTGATCCATTCATCACCATTCAGAGTAGCGCGACACCACCAGCGATGGGTTTTGCACTCGTCGTTGTGTTTATCGGTGGTCTGTGCTTGTTAATTCCTTCTCTAATCCTGGTCTTCAAACTGTTCCTGTTTGATGCGGATTATGTGAAAGGGAAAAAATAAAGGAGGAGCGTTCAATGAAAAGGAGAGGCAAATCCAATCTGATCTCGCAGCAAATGTCTTTACAACGAAAAAACAGACTTCTCCTTGCGATCATTTCGCTGGCCCTTGGTGTAGCTATTATAAGCCAGGCCACCTTGGTGGCTGAAGCAGTCCAGCGAATCTTTGTAGAGAAAGCTTCCTTTTCATCAGTGATCCTGTTGCTTGTCCTATTATTGGCTGTTATGGCCGTACGCTCACTGTTGTCGTATGGTAATGGGAAAGTGGGCTTGCATATGGCAGCACGCGCCAAGACGAATATGCGAGCATCTGTGTTGCAGAACCTGACCCGCGCTTCCATGCCTTCAACCCTTCGTGGACAGACGGGAGGAAAGGTCAGCGTTGCTTTGGATGCTGTGGATGAAGCCGACAGTTATTTCAGTCAGTACATGCCGCGTATGATGGAAGCTGCGATGATCCCGATTCTGATTCTGGTTGTTACGTTTACGCAGCACTCTAACACAGGCTGGATTATGCTGTTTACGGCACCGTTTATCCCGCTGTTCATGATCTTGGTTGGGCTCAAGACAAAGAACAAATCAGAAGAAAAATACGCGCAACTGGCTGAGTTTTCCGGTACATTTCTGGATTCGCTTCAAGGGCTGGTTACGTTGAAAATATTCGGACGGGCTAAACGTCAACAGCAGGAGATTGAACGCAGCAGTCTGGGGTATCGTGATGCCACCATGGGCATTTTGAAGATTGCATTTACAAATACGTTTATGCTGGAATCGATCGTGATGTTAAGCATTGGTATTGTCGCGCTTGAACTGGCTATTCAATTACTGGTTTTCAAATCGATGAGCTTCCACACAGCCTTTCTTGTGTTGTTACTCGTCCCTGAGTTTTACAGTCTGTTGAAGAATACGGGAACGGCTTTTCACAGTGGGCGAACCAGTATGGGGGCCATTCGTAAGGTGGAACAAATGCTTGAGGAAACAAGTATCAAGAGCACACAAACGGAGCGGGAAGAAGGATCGGATCAAAGCCAATTAACCGATGTCGATGCAATTACAAAGACGGAAGAGCTTCGTACAGCTCGTGCCGAGTTGATAACAATGCCACCAACCATTGAACTGAATGATGTCCGATTCCAGTACACACCTGATTCCTTTGGACTTGAGACAGGACAGATCTCAATTGGACCAGGAGAACAGATTGCTATTGTAGGCAAAAGTGGCTCAGGTAAAACCACGCTGATTCATCTCATTGCCGGTTTACTGAAACCAGATTCGGGAGCGGTTCTGGTTAACGGAAGCCAGCTTTCGCAACATGATGAGGCTGCATGGTTCGAGCGTGTTAGCTACATTACACAGCATCCGTATATTTTTGCAGGTACATTTGCCGAAAATATTGCGATTGGGGCGGGTCGGAACGTCTCCAGAGCTGACATTGAGCAGGCGGCAGAGGAAGCAGGACTTGCTGGCGTTGTTGCACAATTGGAACAGGGCTTAGATACCTTTGTTGGTGAAGGTGGCCGGGGGTTATCTGGTGGGGAAAAGCAAAGACTTGCCTTGGCACGTGCTTTTCTGAAGCGACCAGCTGTTATTTTGTTCGATGAACCCACCGTTGGTCTGGATCTACACACCGAGCGGGTATTGCAACAATCCATTGCGGCATTAGCCAAAACGGCAACGATGATTACGGTGGCACACCGTTTATATACAATTCAACATGCAGACAACATTTTGTTTATGGACAATGGGGTGTTGGTGGATTCAGGACATCATAAAGCGCTTCTGGCGCGCCTGCCTCAATATGCGGAGATGGTGGATGTACAACGGAAAGGAGGGTTAGCATGAATGAGCTGACGATTCTGTCAAAAGCGATGATTCAGGAGCGCAAGGATATCTTGCTTTCGATATTGGGCGGATTTATCGCCGGCATAGCAGGTGTAGCTCTCTTTTCCGCTAGTGGTTATATGATATCGCAAACGGTATTTGCTCCACCTCTGTACACCTTAATTGTACTTACTTCCATGGTCAAACTACTTGGTTTCCTTCGAGCGGCAAGTCGCTACGGGGAACGCTTGTATTCGCACAGGGCAACATTCTCCATGCTGAGCCGTTTGCGGACGTCCTTTTTTGCCAAACTGATCCCGGTAACGCCAGGTATATTGAACAAAAACCGAAGCGGGGATCTGCTTGCGCGGATCGTGGGTGATGTGGAAAGTTTGCAAAATTACTTTTTGCGGGTCGCGTATCCACCCATCATGGTCGTTATGGTGTTTTTGGCTACCATGCTGTTCACTTCGGCCTTTTCGATCTGGATTGCGTGTTTGTTAGTACTAGGTATGCTGATTACGGCATTTGTTGTACCAGGTATTGTCTTGTTAGGTCAGCGAAAAATAAACGGACGTGTCCGCCAGCAACGGGCCTTGCTGTCCACGGAAGTGACCGAAGTGTTGTATGGTTTCAGGGATTTGAAAGTATACGGCCAATTGGAACAGCGTGAGCAACAGCTTCAGCAGGCTTCCGCTGCATTGGCAACGGAGCAGAAACAAGCCGCTTCGCACCTGTTGCGCGGGCAGTCCATGCACGTTTTTGTGACGTATCTCGTTACATGGGGAGTGCTAGCACTCAGCGCTTTCTTAATTGTGAATGGAGCATTTGCCGGTGTATTTCTCGCCATGCTGATCCTGGCCACGCAGACCGTGTTCGAAGAAGCTGCCGCAATGGCTATATTGCCTCTATATAAGCAGGACAGCGAACACGCCGCTCAGCGACTGGCGGAAACGGTGCCAACCTCCGATGTACAACCTGTACAGCCAAGCGGTGAAGTTTCAGCCGATCAGGCGGTTTCGATTGACCTATCCGGTGTTAACTTCCAATATGAAGGGGAATGGAGACCGGCGCTGAGGGAGCTATCTCTGCAACTTGCAGCAGGCTCCAAAACAGCGATTGTCGGGCCGAGCGGGTCAGGCAAGTCAACGATTATCGATCTGTTACTCAAGCTCCGTACACCAACGTCTGGCGATATCCGGTTAGACGATGTTTCGGTAAAGGAATTAAATGAAGAGAGCATTTGGAAAAACGCGAATGTTGTGTTGCAGCAAAGTCATTTCTTCCGGGGAACCGTTAGGGATAATCTACTGCTGAATGGAGAAGAACATTCGGATGAACAACTGTCGGCTGTGCTGGATAAAGTCCAACTGCCTAATAAGTTGTTGACCGACATGGTGTATGAAAAAGGGGAGAACCTGTCGGATGGTGAGAAGCAGCGGCTGGCTCTTGCACGGGCCATGCTGCGCAAAGGACGGTTATGGCTTCTGGACGAACCGACGTCTTCACTGGATTACGTCACAGAACAACGTGTATTGCAGCATCTTCTTGCACAAGCATCCGAAGATACATTTCTCCTGATCTGCCATCGGCTGACGGGATTGGAAGAGATGGATCGGATTGTGGTCATGGACCAAGGCAAGATTGTGGAATCAGGTTCTTTCTCCGAGCTGATGGAGCAAAAAGGCTATTTTTATGAAATGAAACAAATTGAACGACAAATGGTTGGAGACGCCGGGGCGTGAAAGGAATTTCAGTCTACTCAAGGTGTCGATAGTACTTTCATAAAAGACTAAAGAACGTTACTGATGTTATCATCAATTAGTCGTTCTTTAGTCTTTTTGTCTATCTATTGAGAAGACTCGTTAAGCAGCGATGTTAATTTACCTTTACATAACAACAGATGATTCAGCCGTTTTATTTTTCTTCGCAAGCGGTTTTTTCCTTAGTGTCCTATCATACAGATACGGTTTTCCGTGATATTCCCGTGCATGCTTTTGTTTCTGCTTTTTATGTATATCAACCTTGATCTCCAGATTGGCAACGTTGTTCTGGAATTCAGTAGCAATTCGTTTGCACCATTTCAATCCACTTTCTTCAGATGCACTGAAATGAACACGTAATAGATATCCGTTCACCGTTAATTCAAACTTGTATAAATTCATGATATGTATCCTTTCCAGGCGGGCATGTTATGTTACACCAAATACAATAATCTGATTATAACAGGAACGTATGTTCTGTAAAAGTGTTATTTATGATACCCGCAATTCAATAAGGTTCGCTAGACATCTTTGCAACAGTTCGTTTAATGGTAAAATATCTAAAAATGGTTCATGTTGGGGGATACGCATGTATAAACTGATGATCGTAGATGATGAATTGCTCATGCGGGTTGGAATTCGTTCCATGCTGAATTGGGAAGAGTATAATTTCTATGTTGTTGGAGAGGCGGGAAATGGAAAAGAGGCATTAAGCCTTGCGCTTGAAGTGATGCCTGATCTAATTATTACAGATATTAAGATGCCGATTATGGATGGGCTACAGCTTATACAAGAGGCCTCCTGCGTACTGAAAACATGTAAGTATGTCATCCTGAGTAATTTTGACGAATTTCATTATGTGAAAGAGGCGCTAAAACTTGGCGCTTCAGATTACTTGATTAAAAGTGAGATCACCGAATCCTCCCTTATTGACCTCCTGAGCACGGTTGGACAGAAACTGCAAAGTGAACATTTTCACCCAAGCAACACACCCTCTATAACACAGGACTATTCCAAGAGTCTAAGATATCTAAAGGATAGTTTCTTCCAAGATATTGTAAGCGGATTCATTAGTGAGGAGGATATCGTCACCAAAGCGGAAGAACTGCATTTTCGTATACGTTCGGACCAGTTGGTTGTCATGAAGTTCATCGTGAACTATTACGAGGATGCAAAGCGGAAATATGTTGAGAAGGGGGAAAAGCTGCTCCGATTTTCGATTCTTAATATTATGGAAGAGATCATTCCATCGAAGTGGGAGAAAGAGATTTTTGTTGAAAGTTCCTCTGAATATTGGGTGATCGTCAACGTACTTCCTGAGAGCCAATCTGTACACGCCGACTTGAATAAACTTTGTAATAAATTGCTGTCTTCGATCAAGGATTTTATGAATCTATCGCTCACGGCTGGGGTAAGTAGAATGACTTCCGGTTTCCTTCACATCAGGACGGCCTGCCAAGAGGCAGAAACGGCTCTACAACAGAGTTTCTTCACAGGAAGCAACCAGGTGTTGTATTACGATGATATGGTTCAATCCCCAGATCGACATGAAGTTAAGGGGGCTTTAAGCTCACAACAAGAACGAGATTTGTTGAAGTTATGGGTAAGCAAAGACAACAAAAAGGCGGAAGAGTTCCTTGAAGGAATCCGATCCAATCTGGAACAGCTACGAGCGGATGAGAATAGCATTCGCAAGCAATATATCATGGTAATGGAAACGATACATTCCCATCTATCCCGAGCTACGGAAAGAGGTGCACCTTCTTTAACAGAGAAATCGCCCTACGAAATCGTTCTAAAGGGGGAGTATTGGGAGGATATCCACCAAGATATGCTTGCTCATATTGCGTATTACTTCCAAACCGATTCCCAAATCAAACAGGAAAGCACGTACACCGATCTCGCCACTGAATTGATCGACAAGTATTATGCGGAAGATATCTCACTGCAAAGTATCGCTAGCCAAATCAGTGTGAATCCGTCGTATCTCAGCCGTGTGTTCAAACAGGAACGAGGAGAGAACTTTATTACGTACTTGACCCGAGTTCGAATTGAACATGCCAAGGCGTATCTATTGAGCAGAGGAATGAGAGTGTATGAAATCGCAGAAAAGGTGGGTTACCATAATTACACGTACTTCAGTAAAATTTTCAAAAAATCGGTAGGGGTCACTCCTGAGGAATATCGAGAATTACAGCAGGGATGAATGTAATCGGTGAATAGAGGTGCAGCATATGAAGCATGTTCGGCCCTTCCGAATCAAGTACAAAATTATGGTGATCTGTATGACGGTCATTATCCTTCCGGTATTGGTGATGACAATCAATTCGTATTACTCCTCCGAGCGGTTGTTGACACAGAACTATACAACGTTGCTAAACGATCTGGCCAAACAGACGAATATCCGCATTGACGAGTTCCTCAAGGAGATTGAGAAAATTTCGCTGCTCGCCAGCAATGGGCTTAGTGACAATCTGTCTGCGACCCATGAAGGGAGTTTTCCGATCCAGGATTTCCTGCGAGAGGGTGATGAACAACATGAGATTGCCGCATACAATATTCTGATGAATTACATCATGATGAAAGATCGCGTATTCTCCATCTACCTCTACAATATGAACGGGGGGCAAGACCTTTTTGTCAGTCCACATCAACCCATTGATCCAAACTTCAAAGTAGCAAATGAATTGTGGTTTAAAAAGTTCATGCATGATAATGATCGAACCATTACCCTCACAACACGAATCGACGAGCAATTGGAGAATAAAATACTGGCAGTGTCACACGCTCGCAAAATTCATGATGTGACTAGTGGAAAACTGCTTGGCGTGATTGTTGTCAGCATTGATATCAAATTCATCGAAATCGTCAATCGCAACTTGCAGGAGGGACTGCGCTCCAGATTCATGATCGTTGATGAGGATGACAAGATCGTATATAACGTGAACGAACGATTAATCGGGACACTGTTTCGAGATAACGTTCGTCCGCCTGAATCACTAAATGTCGTGGTGACCAGTCCCCTTAGTCAGCAAAAATGGACAACTTACTTATATATGCCTTTGGATGAGTTGACTGCTGATGGCAAAATATTGGGCCGTAATCTGGTGACGCTTGCCATAGTCATTGTTCTTTTTGCTGCCGTCATATCCATCTTTTTATCTCACGTGATCACAACTCCCATTAAAAAACTGCTACGGAATATTGCTCTAGTCGAGAAAGGTCAGTTTGAACAAGTTGAACCTATTGGTTCCAGAGATGAGATTGGACATTTATCCATTCGATTCAACAGAATGTCGCATGAATTGAAGCGGTTGGTCGAACGGATGCAGCAGGAAGAAATAGAGAAAGCCAAGGCCGAAATGCGTGCGCTCCATGATCAGATCAAGCCTCATTTTCTGTATAACACCCTTGGGTCGGTTAAATGGATTGCCTCGATGCAGCAGGCAGACAAAATCGTGGAAATGACCGATGCACTAATCTCGATGCTTCGCTATGCAACAAAATCTGATGGAACCCTCGTAACCATTCGTGAGGAACTTGATAATATAACGAATTACGTAACGATCCAGAATGTCAGGTATTACGATTGTATTCAGATGAGATATGAGGTTGAGGATAGACTGCTGGATTATCGCATGCCCAAAATGATCCTGCAGCCGATTGTGGAGAATGCGATTTTTCATGGTCTGGCTGAACTGGAAGAAGACGGAATCATCACCATTCGGATTCAATCACAGCTGGACGAAGTTGTGATCGAGGTCTGCGATAATGGTGTGGGTATGGATCATCATACGATGCAGAATCTATTGGAAGAAAAGTCCGGTGCAAGTAAGGGAACGAATGGGATTGGATTGCATAATGTGCAGCGGCGGATTCAACTTCATTTTGGTAAACCTTATGGAATTCAGGTGGAGAGTAAAATAGGTGAAGGTACCATTTTCTCCATTCTGCTGCCTGCCATCATAGAAGCCAAATAGTCATTCATGTTTCCACTTAAGCATCATAATGCGGTACAGCGATCATAAAAAATAAGTTTAGATATAAACAAAGGGCTCGCAGTATGAACTGCAAGCCCTTTTGTTCACCCTTTGACGCTACCTAGCACCAAACCTTTGGTGAAATATTTCTGTAAAAACGGATACACGAGTAAAATCGGAATGGCACCCAAGAACATCTGAGCGGCGCGCCCCGTTCTGGCGTTCATCATGGACAACAGCTGCGTATAGTCTGACCCAGATTTCAGCATGATTTGCTCAAAGCTTTGCAGCAGGGTCTGGAGGTAACTTTGTAATGGATAATTGTCTGGATTGTTCATATAGATAATGCCATCGAACCACGAATTCCAGTGGGCAACGATACTGAACAAACCAACCGTAGCGAGAGCGGGCTTGAGAAGTGGGAGTAGAATACGAAGCAATACCTGTACAGGCCCAGCACCATCGATAATGGCTGATTCTTCAATCTCCTCGGGCAGCCCCCGAATGAAATTCATGAGGATAATCATACTGAATACGGGGAGGGCCCCAGGCAGGATCAGAGACCAGATGGAATCGATTAGTCCCATTTTGACAACCACGAGATAGGTTGGAATTAGTCCTCCGCTGAATAACATGGTTATTATGAAAAATCCCATATAGATATTACGCCCCATTAATTTTTGTTTGGATTTGGAGAGGGGATAAGCCGTGAGTACGATCAGAACCAGATTCACCACCGTTCCGATAACAGTTCGTTGAATGGCTACCCAGAGAGAGGAGAAAAATGATCCTCCAGTTAATGCAAATTCATAGGCTTTTGTCGTAAATTCCACAGGCCAGAACGTAACACTGCCCGCAGATACAGCTGCGCTGCTGCTGAATGAAACAGCCAGCAGGTTAATAAACGGCAGAATACATAGGAGAGAGATTAGAAGCAGTATGGTGTAGTTTAAGATAAGAAACACACGTCTGCTCATACTTTTATCATAGATCATAATGTGAGTTCCTCCTTCTTAGAAGATACGATAACCAGCCACTCTGTAAGCCAGGATGTACGATACAGCAACGAGGACACTGGAAATGATCGATTTGAATAACCCAACAGCGGTACCAATTGAATACTGTGCTTGTTGAATTCCTAAACGGTAGACATAGGTATCAATAATATCACCCGTCTGATAGACAACAGGGGAGTAGAGATTATAGATTTGGTCAAAGCCAGCATTGAGTACGTTTCCAAGTGAAAGTACGGTCATTAAAACAATGGTTGGCATGAGTAGAGGCAACGTAATGTAGATGGTTTGTTTCCACCGTTTCGCTCCGTCGATCACGGCGGCTTCGTAAAGTCCCGGATCAATACTGGTCAGGGCTGCCAAATAAACAACCGTGCCAAACCCGAAACCTTTCCATATGTCACTCACAATCATCGTCCAAGGAAAAATAGAAGGTGTGCCAAGAAAGGAGATCGGTGCAATCCCAAATACACTTAGAAATGTATTGATAATGCCGTCGGAGCTAAGGATATCCAGCATGATACCAGCCATAATGACCCAAGAGAGGAAGTTCGGAATGTAGACAAGGGTTTGAAATGTACGTTTGATTCCACTATGCAGTACCTCGTTAAGCAGTAATGCAAAAATTACGGGTACGATTATACCACCGATAATCTTAAAGACAGACATGTACAATGTATTCCAGATCGTTCTTACAAAGTTCGGCTGATTAAATATGTGGGTGAAATTATCCCATCCTACCCATGGCGAGTTAAAGCCAAGGCCCGGATTGTACTTCTGAAACGCAATAATAAGTCCGTAGAAAGGGATGTAACAAAAGATGAAGACCAAGACCAGGCTTGGAATCAACATGAGATGGTAAGGACTCTGCTGCTTCCATTTTCTCAACATACATATTCCTCCGTTCCTTGTACGCCAAATGTAATCGCTATCAAATAAAGGGGAGAGATAACCCTCGTCCCCTCTTTGTGACAAACGAAATTATTTCTTCCCGTAGGCTTCATTAACTGCCTGAGTTGCGTCATCGCCCCCGGCTGCAAGCCAATTCTGGACAATAACATCGAAATAATCGATACTTTCGCTACCCATAATGATCTTGGTGAAACCTTCGGTCAGGATATCATCCAAGGTTGTTCCGTAGCTTGAAAGTATTTCTGGCGTAACACCCCATAAGGCCGTCTTTGTATAGTTCTCGCTGTCCAGTACTTTCTTGGCAAGACCATACGCATTCTTTGGAGCCCCTTGTTGCAAATAATCACCAACTGCTCCTGGGGTTGCATTCTCCATGAATTCCACACTGTTGTTATATTTTTGCCACATACCCGAAGTTGTGAGTCCACTGGTATCCTTGGATTGAAGGGCAGCGGAGACCGCCTCAAATTGCTCGTAATCGGAATTCGGATTAAGTACACGGAACGCTCCAACAACATGGGCAATATCGTTGTCCAGCAAGGCGGATAACGTTTCTGTGGATTCCTTGCCATTGCCTTCATCCACAATATAAGCGTAGTCGTTCAAAATTTTGATCACTTCTTCAGGGCTCTTAAATCCCTTTTTCATAACGATATAATTGTTGTTAGCGAAAAAGATGGATTGTTTGGCTTCTTTCCCATCAACGGTAGGGATGATATAAGGGTAGAAGATGGCGTCCTTACCCAGATTGGATACCGTATCGACACCCGGATTATAACCCCACCATTGGTAATAAGGCTGCATTCCCACTTTGCCGGCTACGATATCCGCGTTCATCGCATTAAAGTCTTTGATTGCAAATTCCGGATCAATGATGCCTCGCTTGTACCATTCTGACCACTCAGCCAGCGCATTTTTCATCTCAGGCTGCACGGAGCCGTACACGAGTTTTCCAGTGCTATCCTCCATCCACATATCCGGATGCGCATTCCATGCAATGGCCAGCAGGTTGAGGTAATCCAACGATTGGTCTACCGCTATACCATAACCACCGTGTTTTTCCATAAATTTTAGTGCGATATTTTTGATGTCTTCCACAGATTTTGGATCTTGGACTCCCAATTCTTCTTTCCAGTCGTTCCGAATCCAGATGAAGTCTGGTTGTTCAATTAATCCCCAGTGCATCTGTGGTATCCCGTATAGCTTACCGTCTTTCTTTCCAGATTCGTAACTGTCTGCATCTGCTTCCATGTAACCTTTGAGACGATCTGAAGCGTGTTGATCAAATACCTCGGTAAGGTCCATGACCATATCTGCTTCGACTAACTGTCTCAGTTGTGATGGATTAACTCTGAATACGTCAGGAAGATCGTTCGATGCGATAGCCAAATTGAGTTTTGTATCGTACTCATCGCTAACCCAGTCTGTTTTGACGTTGATATTAAACTTCTCTTTGTATCGCTTAATCCATACATTGTTGGTGATATCGTCGCCCTTTGGATATTTTGCAGAAGAGTATTCTGATGTTACGGTATGAATGGTTGTTGTTCCAGCCTCGTTGGAATCCGTGTCCGTTGTTGAACCTTTATCAGCACCGCTTCCATTGCTACAGGCTGCGAGTAATAAGGTTGACATGCACACAGACAAGACTAAGGCTTTCGTTTTCTTGTTCATTTCTTTTCCCCCTTATCAGTCATATTTCAATAACGCTTACTTGAAAATATTCTAAACGAGAAAGGGGGAACGTGATATAAAGGTTATTGACGAGAACTGGTATCTTTTTTTACTTTTGAGTTGTAGCGGAGAAAAGAATAATGAGCTTTGTGCACTTTTTTTACTTTGTGCTCCTTCTTTTTTTACTCATGTCTCCAAAAATTGCTTTAGATGACGATCGATAACGAGTGAATCCTCTTCGTTTGCTCCGATTCCAAAGCAGTGTCCCCACTTGGACTCTACAGGTTGATACACCGCGTTTGGCATATGCTGAGCATCATACGAACTGTCTTCTGGCGTGAAAAACAAGTCACTTGATCCTGGCATAACGAGTGCAGGAGCAGTGATCTTGCTTAACGCCTGTTCGAAGTTGCCGTCATCGACGGGATTAGCGCTAATGTCTCCATAGATTCCTGTACGCAACATGGTAATCAAGTCGTTAGCATCGAAGGGAAGAAATACTTGATCCCAGTAATCTTCTACATAAGATTTCAAGGAGTCGTAACCCTCAGATTGGTACAATTTCTCCAAATAGTACGCCTGCGAGAACCCCCATGGAGCATAAGCTCTTCCCATCGCTGCGAGACCGGCAACCGGAGGGCGCTCATATCTACCATTTTTATAATTCGAATCTGCCTGTAACGCCGCGATCATTGCTTCGAATACCAACTGTGTATGGGGTCTGCTCTTTGCCGTTCCGCCAAAGGGAGCAATACGCTCGACCATCTCAGGATAACTGGTTCCCCATTGATAAACCTGCATGGCTCCCAGCGACCAACCCACAACAAGTTTAATTTTGGAGATACCGAATTTTTGAGTGATGAGTTGATGTTGGGCACGCACATTGTCATACATGGAGATGAGAGGGAAGTTGTCCTTATCATATGGGGCAGGGGTATTACTTGGAGAGGATGATAACCCGTTACCTAACATATTGGGCACAACGATAAAATAACGACTGGGGTCCAGTGCTTTGTCCGTTCCAATTAACCATTCATTATCTGTGTGAATTCCAGCAAACCATGTTGGGACAACAATAACATTGTCCTTTGCCACGTTTAAGTTTCCATAGGTCTTGTAAGCGATAAAGGCTTGAGGGAGCTGTTGTCCCGATTGAAGTAATGTATCTCCAAGGTTATATGTTTCATAATCGTTCATAGATTGATTCTCCTTATAAAATAGTAATAACTTGATTTCACTCTACAATACGTCTATTATCAATTCAACGAAACGTTATCGAACATATCATTCATTTATTTTGAACTTAGGAGGTGCCTAACTCATGGAAATACGCCAGCTAAAAACCTTTTGGACACTTGCATCGACCTGCAGCTTTAGTCAAACTGCTGAATTATTGAGCTATGTACCGTCTACCATAACCATGCAAATCAAATCGCTGGAAGAAGAGCTCGGGGTGAAATTGCTGGATCGATTAGGCAAAAAGGTCGTGTTAACGGATGCTGGCCAACAGTTTCTGCCGTACGCCACTAAGATTTTAAACGATGTAGAGGAAGCAAAGTGCATATCCAGTCAGCACGGAGAATTGGCGGGAACGGTTGTGATCGGAGCAGACGAAGTGCTGTGTGCATATCTTCTTCCAGCCTTGTTCAAACGCTTTCGAGCGGACTATCCTGGTGTGCGGTTATTGTTCCGCCCCTTGTCTGGGCAAGAGCTCAAATCGAGTCTGAGAGAAGGGCATGCCGATGTCGTTTTTGTATTGGATGAGCCTATGAATTCCAAAGACCTTCAGTCGGAGTTTTTAAAGGATGAGACCTTTCAAATGGTGGTTTCTCCCGATCATATGTTAGCATCGCGTTCCGCGTTGGTCATTGATGACTTCCACAAACAGCATTTTTTGCTGACCGAAAAGAACTGTTCGTATCGCACTTATTTTGACCAATCCATAACGAAGAAAGGTGCAGATGCTCTGACAGAGCTGGAGTTTCATAGTGTAGAAGCCATTAAACAATGTGTTGTGGCTGGTCTAGGGATCGCTTTATTACCTGAAATGGCTTTGAAGAAAGAGTTGAGCGATGGGGAAGTGGTTGCTCTGCCGTGGGATTTATCAGATATATCCTTTTCTGCGCAAATGCTCTGGCATCGGGAAAAATGGATCTCTCCGTCTATGGCTGCTTTCATGGAGGTCGCCAAGAGTGAGTTGATTTGATTGTTCAGAATTTGTTTAGATGTATGTGTTAAAATACTCTTCATGGAGATCGTGAGGTTAAATGGAATCAACCTTCAACAACATGATACAGATATATATGGGGGATTAGCAATGGAGAGAAAGATTAGAAATTCTGCAAAAGCATTAATCATTAAAGACGGGAGAATGCTTGCAATGAAGCAGGATGATAATGATGAAGTCATCTACATTCTGCCTGGTGGGAGCCAGAATGCAGGTGAAACCCTGACGGATGCTGTGAAGCGTGAAGTTGCGGAAGAAATCGGAATAGATGTAGAACCGTTATCACTGGAATTTGTCATTGAAGGGGTATACGGTGAAGCTCTTCATCGTGTAGATTTTGTTTTTTTATGCGAGTACATAGGTTTGATAGACCAAGATAGTTCTATTCTGCCAAGTGACGAAAACCAAGCGGAATATGAATGGCTCGAAATTAAAGATATATACGAACTACCTTTATTTCCTTCAAAATTACGAAAGCAGATCATTAGATTGGTTGAGGGAGAAAAAACGGTTATGTATTTAGGAAATGAGGAAGATGACGACCTGAATAGTTAGATGTGTACACGTCGTAAACAAGCGGCCGTCTTGTATTTATAAAGGAAAGGCTATTTCAAAGGACATGATGGTCCAGTGAAATAGTCTTTTTGCCGTTGAACAAAGTGTACAGAGCGATTCAAAAATGAACATCTATGATAAGGGGTTAAATTAGGCCAGGTGTTATGGTTCTTGTTGCTTCACGCCTGCTGTCATATTTTTCTGACCCCATATTACCATGGATTCAATTAAGGGAACCAATTCCTTGCCTGATTCTGTGAGCGAATACTCCACTCTCGGTGGCACCTCGTTATATTGCTCCCGATGCACGATGCCGGAATGAATCAAATCTTTCAAACAGTTCGTTAACATCGTTCCGGTAATGCCAGGCAGTCTTCTTTTTAATTCATTGTAACGTATACAGTCATTTTCACTGAGGATTGCCAGGATCGGAAGATTCCACTTGCCTCCAATGACCTGAAATGCATAAGTCGCTGGACATAACTGATCAAAATTAAACTCGTATTTCACTTGATACCCTCCAATAGTATACTTTTTGATACTGAGTCAGAAAAAGAATCGTACTTGTTCAGAAGATTGTAGACATTATAATCAAACTAACACAAGAAAATCAATTCATAAGACAATATAAAGGCGGGATAAACGTGAGTAACGAATCAATGATGTGTGATCTGGAAACAGGCGTATGTGGTGTGAATGAGGAAGAGGGGATGCAAGAAATCAATCTGAATCACGTTGAGAAAAGGATCACTCTTTATTACGCAACAGATCCGATCTGTTCTCACTGCTGGGCGCTTGAGCCTGTGCTTCATCGGTTTGTTGAGGAATACGGCCATTATTTTACGCTGCAAATCAAAATGGGTGGGCTACTGGCTAACTGGAATGGTTTCTCGGATGGCGCTAACGGGATTCAGAAACCTTCGGACGTTGCAACGCATTGGAAGGAAGTGGGTGAGCATTCACGCATGCCCATCGACGGTTCCTTATGGCACGATAATCCAATACTTTCTTCCTATCCGCCATCTCGCGTATTTAAGGTCATTCAGAGTACACACCCTGGGAAAGAGGAGGACTTCTTAAGACGTGCGCGTGAAGCCGTGTTTGTATTTAATCGAAATATTGGAGAAGATGATGTGCTGATGGATATCGTCAATCAACTGGGCTTGAATGGTAAAGAAGTGGTTGAGGCGGCTGCAGAGCAATCTGCACAAGAGTTATTAGAGGAAGACTTTGAGAGTGTAGCTAGTTTGGGAGTTAGAGGTTTCCCATCCATTATCATTGTGAATGAAGAGAACCAGGGTATGAAAATTGTCGGAGTGCGTTCTCTTGAAACATATGTGCAAGCACTTCAGCAGGTGCTTGGTGGTGATCTGAAACCCAAACAGATAAACTCGTTGGAGCGGAAAATCAATGAGGGACACCTTCTTTTTTCTAAAGAAATTGAGGTCTTGTACAGTATCGAAAAGAGTGATATTGAATCTTATGTGAAATCTGAATTGGCAGAGCACACATATCGTATGGGTCATATCTTGAATGAGAGGTATATCGAGCATATCTGAGACAGGAGCCATGTAAGAATCTTCCTGCTTTCGGCACACGGATGTGTTATTCGCACAGGCAAGTCGTCCACCCATTGCGTAGACTGAAGTAGATCAAGTCAAGTGGAGGTGAATTCCATGGCTAAAACCAATGAAATACACGTCCGGGTGAAACGGCTCAAGGATCGCCCAGTCTGCGTGACTCTTCATAATGGCGAGACGTACGTCGGGTACATCTCTGGCGTTAACAGCGAAGGCGTAGTGCTTACCGGGGGCGGAAAGCTTACTCAGGCCGCAATCACAGCACCCTCATATGAAGGCAGTGCTCGCAAAACCAAACCTAAAGCAGGGGCTACGAGAAAAACAGCATCCTCTCGAAACCGTAAACGGGTGAACAGCACACGTAAGTCGCAAGTACGATCCCGGTCGATGTCTCGCTCAACGTTTAGGCAAGCCCAGGTATCATCTTTCATGCCTATGCTAGGCTCACTGTTAGGTGGCTTTGGCGGTGCCGGCTCAATTGGAGGTATGTTAGGCGGGGGTATGCGGTTGTTTGGCATGATCCAGCGGTTTACACCTGTGGTCAAAATGGGGTATGGCATGATTAAGCAGATTCAGCCATTTATGGGGGCAGTTCAAGGGCTGATGACTCCAGCAAGTCAAGCAGCTCAGGCTGAAACCGAAGGTGAAGAGGAAGCACAACAAGGATAATACTTGAAATGAAAATCGTGAAATAGAACATAACCTTCTTTTCATTTGGGAAGGAAGTATTGCTAGTGTGTTGGGTGATTTGATCTCTTTCTGATCTGTTCTGTTCTGTTCCTTATCTTCTTCTCTGTTCTGTTTCAGCTTCTTCGCTAGATGCTTAACTGCAAGCTGCTCTCCGTACGGCAAACGGAGGGTGGCTTATTTGCTTATGCTGTATATGAAGTTCGAACCAGCTCAATATAGCATGCTTGCTCAGTGCTAACGAACCTCAGAAACCGTATTCGAGTCAATATCAAGCCATTAAAATTCTAACGAACATGACAAACCCTATTCGCTGCAAAATGTAAGATATAGTGTGAAAAAGGGGCTGATTCTGCAGCATAACTTCTCCTGTGTTCGTTAGAATTAAAATCCGCCCGAATCGGGTTAAATAAGACTCCCTGTATTCGTTAAATTCGTTCGTTGTGAGGAATAAAAACTGAGGTTTCAAATACGCGCCACACTTCTAACTTTGGAACTATGTAGTTGGGCCGTTTGCCATCATACAGCAAAAAGCACCGCGCGCAGGGAGCTGCACGCGGTGCGAAAAACAATGCTGATGTTGCAGAGTAGGAGAAAACTCTATCCGCTCTTATTAAGCCTGTTTGGTTTTGAGGCGAATCACGTTCCATGATGCTTTGTTCAAGACTGCTTGCACTTTACCCTGATCAACCGTTGTATATCCGCCGTTGTGAGGAACAACGTTACGTGGGTTTTCTTTGGTATTGGTGGCTTTCAAGTCGTTGTTCTCCAATACGATATGCTCCACAAATGTGGTTTCTCCGAAGGAACGCAGATCCACATTCAGTTCCAACTTCTCATCCAGATGTCTGTTCACCGCAAAGATTGTGATCGTGCCGTTTTCTTCATCATGCACACTGATCGCTTCGAGATAAGGCACATCTGTAAAGTCTTTGGAATCATATTTAGGTGAAGAGGTGATGGATCGCAACACCGTACCACGACCGAAGTTGGATGCATGCATGAACGGGAAATACGTCGTCTGGAACCAGATTGCTCCGTTATTTTCCGTCATGATTGGTGCAATGGTGTTAATCAACTGAGCAAGGCAAGCCATTTTTACACGGTCGGCGTGCTTGAGTATGGTAATCAGATAACAGCCCACAGCTAGTGCATCTTCATGTGTATACACATCTTCAAACTCTGGAGGAGCAATCTGCCACCGTTCTTCCATACGGCTCGTGCCGATGGATTTCCAGACATTCCATTCATCCAGAGACAGCATTAATTTCTTTTTGCTGCGTTTCTTGGCTTGTACAAAATCACAGATTGAAGCAACACTATCAATAAATTGATCCAGATCCAGCGATGTCGCCAGGAAGTCATACGTGTTGTCTTTGTTGTTGTTGTAATACTGATGCAGGGACAAGTAGTCCACATTTTCATAGGTGAGATCCAGCACGGTTGCTTCCCAATCTGCAAATGTACTCATGTCACGGCTGGAACTGCCGCAAGCCACAAGCTCGATATCCGGGTCTACCCATTTCATCGCTTTAGCGGTCTCATTGGCAATACGCCCATATTCATATGCAGTCATTGCACCAATCTGCCAAGGGCCGTCCATTTCGTTGCCTAGACACCAGGTTTTGAATTTATGCGGGTCCTTGTAACCGTGAGAGATACGCAGATCACTCCAGTATGTGCCAGATGGGTGGTTGCAGTATTCGATCAGGTTTCTGGCCGCATCAATGCCGCGAGTACCCAGATTTACAGCCATCATCACTTCGGTTCCAACCAGTTTGGCCCAATCTGCAAATTCGTTTGTTCCTACCGCATTCGTTTCAATCGTCCACCATGCCAGTTCAAGTCTGCGTTTACGCTCCGCTACCGGACCAACGCCGTCCTCCCAATTGTAACCGGATACGAAATTGCCGCCCGGATAACGAACAATTGGCACATTCAGAGCTTTGATCGCTTCAATGGCATCCTGACGAAAACCTTGAGCATCTGCCGTGGGATGACCTGGATCATAAATTCCGCCGTATACGGCCCGTCCCAGATGTTCTATAAATGAACCATAGACACGCGGATCTACTTCAGCAATCTGAAAATCTTTATCGATAAGCATTTTGGATGTAAGCAATGGGAAAACCTCCATAGAATTAATTTTAGGTGTGTAAGAAACTTTATTTCAAGATGAGTTCGCATAAAAGCAAAATCAACTCATTGATTTGTTATCTAATGTGTATCATAATGCTATTATGTTGAGCAAGTTTATTTCGCAGGGTTCGCTAAATAACGAATTCTAAATCAATAATATATGGATTCTATAGAGATAGGGAAGTGAAGTTCATGATGCTTGGCACGGATGCCACATCCTTGATCATATATGAGGCGCTCGCCAGCGAGGCCCGTTTAAATATCGTTCGCTTATTATTGCAAAACAGGGAGATGCATATCAATGCGCTTGCCAAAGAGCTGTATCTTAGCAAAGCCATCGTTAGTACACATGTAAGCAAATTGCAGAAAGCGGGCATCGTAGGCAGCCGCATGAAGCGTGAGAACGGTGGAACGTATAAATACTGCTTTATTCTGCAAGAATTTATGACTATCAATCTCTCCCCTGAACCAGTTGATGCTCCTTATCATGAAGTCTCTATTCCGGTTGGTCAGTATACGGATTACGAAGCCTGGCCCACCTGTGGCATTGCAACAACAACGCAGATGATTGGGCAATATGATACCCCGGCCTGCTTCATGGACCCGGATCGGGTCAATGCAGGTATTCTTTGGTTGGCACGAGGTTTTCTGGAATATAAGATTCCCAATTATCTGAATACAGAACAGCATCTCCAGGAAATTGAAATTTCACTCGAACTCAGTTCGGAAGCACCCCAAGTTAATGAAAACTGGCCTTCCGATATCCGTTTTTCCCTTAATGGTCATCACCTTGGAACCTGGACAAGCCCAGGGGATTTCGGGGATCGGAAGGGCAAACATACACCGCTATGGTGGAAATTGGACGTCAACCAGTATGGTGTACTGAAGGTGCTGCGTATTAACGCAGAAGGGACGTTTATGGATAGCCAGCGCATCTCAGATGTGCGTATCCATGATCTGAAACTGGATTCATCCACCTACTGGACATTTGGATTAAGACCGGAAGAAGGGGTGCCCGGTCGAGGCGGACTTACGTTGTTCGGGAAAGGGTTTGGCAACTACGATCAGGACATTTTGATACGGTACTATTACGAAGCTGCTGAGTTATAAATTTGGCTAGTAAAATGTGGAATATTAGGATAAGATGTAACCATCTGAACAAAAAGGAGCGTTTTTAAATGTCTAACAAGGTGATTTTGCTTTAGGTTCACAGAAGGATATTTGCATTACAGAGATTCCTTTTGTGGACATTGCACTGCGGGAAACCGTCCAAACAATGTTTACTGGAGGAGATTATTATTAATTTTAACGAAGCTGTTAACATCAGCAATACACATGTACTGACGCTGGTACCCGAGTTGTTTCATCTGGAGGGTTACAATATTCAGCTTATTCCGCCTCATGAGGGTGGACGTAATGTCGTTTACACTTGCGAGCAAGAGGGGCGTGAATCGCTAATTCTACGGGTGTCTTTTTTGCCTGACAGAAAGCGGGAAGATTACATTGCCGAACTGGAGTATGTCCGGTATCTGTTTGAGCACGGTGCAAGTGTCTCGAATGTAGTTAGCTCGAAAAAGGGTCATCTGTTAGAAGAGATCACTTATAATGAGCATACGTTCTTTATCTGTATGTTTGTAAAAGCCAAGGGGAAGTTGCTGGTAGAAAACCATTATCAGTACCGTGAAGGGGTCCCACTTAGCGAATACTATTATAATAGCGGAAAAGTTCTGGGCAGGATGCATCAACTATCGAAAGGGTACACTCCCGTCCATCGCCGGCATCATTTGATTGACAATTACAGCGGTGAATATATCGATAATCTGGTACCTGAATCATTCCCTCTGCTTAAGGAGAAGATGGTTGAGCTCCTGAATACCTTACAAGGTTTGGATACAAACCAAGAGACATTCGGCATGATCCATTTTGATTATAATGACGGGAATTACTCGATCGATTTTGATACCGGTCAGATCACCGTGTATGATTTTGATAATTCATGCTTCGGTTGGTATATGTATGATCTGGCAGATCTATGGACACATGGCGTCGGCTGGATTCAAATTGAGCCGAATGCGGATAAACGCAAACAGTTCATGGATGACTATTTCCAAACCGCCCTCGCTGGATATACTTCCGAAACCAAGATCGAAGATTCGATGCTGGAGAAGCTGCCTTTATTTATTCAAGTCACTCTCTTGGAGAATATTCTAGGTCAATTTGAGGAAATGCAGCGTGCTGGCGAAGAACCGGAAGCTAACGAAGAACTGTTGTATCTCATTAAATGTCTGGAAGAGGATATACCGTATAAAGGATTTTTCCATGAGATGTATTCCACTGAAGCTCCTTTTGAGTATGAGGGACGCTGAAGGGACCTGTACGTAAACTAAACCCTGAATAACCAAGGATTCATCAAGTGGGGAGGCAGCCGGATCGACCGGTTGCCTCTTTGTTTGTCTGCGGTATGTTATTCAAATTTGGAAGGGGGCACGTTGTAGAATTTTTTGAATGCTTTGGAGAACGTAAAGGGATCGGGATAACCCAGAAATTCGGCAATTTGCTGGATCGTATATTTTTTCTCGTACAGATAGTCTCTGGCCCGGTTCATTTTGATCTGATTGATATACTGCCCCGGTGTAATACCGAGAATTTTTTTGAACAAAGAAATAAAATATTTCTCAGAGACGCCAGCAATATCTGCAAGTTCGTTAACTCGGATGGTACGATGCAGATTTGCATCCACGTATGGGAAGACATTCTGCAGAACTTCCAGACTTCCTTCGATCTTCCTCGGTTTTCGGTCTTTCAGAAACTCACCGTGATACAGCCCTTGCCTATGTAATTCCAAAATTTTGGCGATGACGAGAAGCAGAGAGGCTTTCAAG
The DNA here is from genome assembly GCF_000517845.1 of Paenibacillus sp. FSL R5-192. Classification (NCBI taxonomy): domain Bacteria; kingdom Bacillati; phylum Bacillota; class Bacilli; order Caryophanales; family Paenibacillaceae; genus Paenibacillus; species Paenibacillus sp. FSL R5-192. The sequence continues at coordinate 78,124 of NZ_ASPR01000015.1, forward strand.
TAAAGTGGACTGGCAGAAGCGCCGCTACTCTGCTTGAATCTTCGATAGGACGAGGTGAAGAGTGTTGATTCCTCTTGAATCAGATTGCCAGGTACGATGCCCGGGAGCTGAAACTCGCCGAGAATTCGCTTTTGCTCAGCAATGCTGAAATCAAAGTGCATGTATACGAATCGGCACAACTCTCCGGTCGTGGAAGCCGTGTAGGGCATATCCGGATAAAAAAACACGACGTCACCCGGGTTCGCCATATGCTCGATTCCATCGATGGTAATTAGCACGGAGCCAGCTGTAATGAACCACAGATCATAATCGGAATGAGACTTGCGCTCCGTCCAATTGCTGTCATGCGTTTGTTCCAAATAAGAGCTCATGCGAAGTGTGACATACTCCGAAAGTTCATCGATTATACTCATATTTACAGTTCCTGTATGCATCTAATCCAACCGAATCCTCTCCACTTTATGACATCCTTCATTTTTCACTATCATAACAAAGGATTTATCTCTTGTTAACTATCGTACGATATGACATGTTTTGAAAACTATCACACATTCCGATTCCAGCTCACTCACCTATAATGAACTTATATCGTTAAGAGGAGGGGTTATTGATGAATGCTACAAGTACTCAGCATCCAAAGGTAGTTGTTATTGGGGCGGGCAGCCTGTTTTTTGGTCGGCAGTCCATCTGGCAGATGGTACACTCCCCATATTTGAATCAGGGAACGCTGGCTTTGGTGGATACGGACGAGGAACGGCTTTCGAAAATGGTAAAACTAGCGGAAATGGTCGCCAAGGAGAACAATGTATCCCTAAAGATTGAGGGTTCAGTGGACCGAAGACAGGTGCTGACGGGAGCCGACTTCGTTGTGCTCAGCTTTGCGGAAGAATCAGTGAAATATCGGGGCATCGACTGCCAGGTTTCTCTAAAGTATGGGATTCGCATGTGTTCCGGCGATACGATTGGCCCTGGTGGAATCTTTCGCGCGATGCGGGAACTGCCGGTTATTATGGAATGTGCCAAGGACATTGAGGAGTTATGTCCGGATGCTTGGGTGATCAATTATATTAACCCGTCTACCGTGCACGGCATTGCTTTACATCGATATGCACCGAAGCTTAAATCGTTTGCGCTGTGCGATAGTCATCATATGCCGCGTAAAAAAGCCTATTATGCCGTAAGAGCTGGAATCATTGGAGACAATAGCCAGTTCACTGAAGAGATCAACCAAAAATTCGATTTTCGTATCGCAGGTGTTAATCATTTCACTTGGCTGCTCAAAGCCGAGTATGAAGGAAAAAATGTGATGCCCACAATTGCAGAAGCCATGCGCAAGCTGGCAGGTGATGAGAATAACGGCGGTGATCGCGGCGCAAAAGCTCTGTATAACGATGCGATTACCTATGAACTATATGATATTTTCGGAATCATTCCTACTTGTACGGCGCATACGAAGGAATACGTTCGGTATTGGCAGGGTCTTGGCAAAACTGCGGACACCATTCCGCCATTATCGATCTGGGAGACAGAGGACAGATATCAGCGTCACGACGAAATGTGGCGTCAGGTGGATGACTTTCTTGCAGGGAACATCCCAATTGCCGATTACATGAGTACCTTCGGACCAGATCATGCTACCGACATCATCGAAAATATGGTGGGGAACTTGGGCAAAAAGTTCTTCATCAATACGCTCAATCAAGGTGCGGTAACCAATATGAATAACGATTCGTTCCTGGAACTACTATGCGATGTAGATATGGATGGGGCGAAACCACTCCATGTAGGCGAGATGCCGCGTGGGATAAGAGGGATGCAAGAACTTGTACTGGATACGCATGAGCTTACGGTTGAAGCTGTTCTGGAACAGAGCTACGAGAAGCTGAGAAGGGCGATGCTCACCGACCCGCTCGTGAGTTCCATCAGTGACGCGGACAAGATCATTCATGAATTGTTGGAACTGGAGCGTAAGATGATTCCGGACGTTTGGTATAAGGACAGACTGCAGTATAGCTAAGAATAGATAACGATCAAAGACCACATCGGTTCCTTCCAAGGGACTAACGTGGTCTTTGTTTTTATCGTTTGTCATGTATCAAGAAATCCTACTCCACTTTAAACAATCCAGCATGGTCTTCATAGTACGAAGTAATAAAATCACGAAATTCTCCAACAGCAGGAGATAACCGTTTTTGTTTGACCCAGGATAGGCTAATGGGATATATAGCTGAATCATCAGCAATTTTTACATAACGTAACCCCAGTGCTCTACATACGGAGATCGGAAGTAATGCAACACCCTGATTAAGCCTGATAATTTCAAGCAGGGTATGAGAATCGACCTCAAATGCATGATTGGGCAGGAAACCTGCTTTTTCACAGAGCATGGTGGTAAATCGGCTGTACTCCTTATTATCTGCAAGGGAAATAAAGGGCTCATTTGCAACAACATTTAATGAAATGCTTGTCTCTCCTCCGTATTGATGATTTGTTGGCACAACTAGAACAATATCCTCTTCAACAAGGACAACACTCTCAATCTGCGCATCCTGAATCGGATGCCCGGTAATGCCCAGATGCATGTCACCTTTCTTCAAACCTGTAATAATTTCACTGCGTGTCCCAATACCCTGATGAAGCTTGGTTTCGGGAGAACCGTTGATATAGTCACTAATGAGGCCTGTGAGGAACCGAGTATTCGTAATTGAGATCCTGATTGTATTGGATATTTGCTGTTCCTCCGCTTTAATCTCCATCTCTGCATTTTCAATTTCAATAAAAATCCGGTTCACATGTTTCAATAGAATTTCACCTGAGGAATTCAATTGAATATTTCGTCCTCTCCTATGAAATAGGGGGGTACCCAGTTCATCCTCAAGTCTTTTAATCGTTAAGCTTAGGGAAGGTTGAGCAATATTCAATTGGGCAGCTGCCTTGGAGATATGTTCAGTATAGGCAACGGTCTGAAAGTATTTGAGCTGAAGCAATTCCATTTATCTGCACTCCTTATTTATTCTGATAAATATATATAGTACTTATTATGTATTATATTAAATTTAAATATTGATGTAGAATTTTTTTATGAGATACAGATCAAATTTTAAATAACAAAAACCTGACTATATAAGTTGAACTAATCATTTACACAATAACGGAGAGGACAGAAAAAACCTGAAAAAGCGAAGCGTTCGCCTTTATCACCGGATTTTCCCCTTTAGAAGGGGAATCGAAAAATCTGGGGATAACAGCGATTGGAAGGTTGTTCTGTCATCGTAGTGTCAGTGTAAATAATCTTTAATTCAACTTATATAGAACCAAAACATAAGGTAGGTGTCTTTGATGAAAATCGATGTGAATAACATAGCTAAAAATCTGAATACACCCCTAACGGCTCCGGCATACCCGATGCCACCGTACAAATTCGTGAATCGTGAATATTTGAATATTATTTACCGAACCGATGAAAAAGCGCTGCGGGCAGCCGTACCGGAACCTCTGGAAATTACTGAACCTTTGGTTAAATTCGAAGTGATGTGGATGCCAGATGTTTCTGGACTGGGTGCTTATACAGAAGCTGGACAAGTTATCCCTGTGCAATTCAATGGGGAGGAAGGCGATTATGTGCATTCGATGTACGTAGACAATTTCCCCGCGATTGCGAGTGGTCGAGAGCTCACCGCCTATCCGAAAAAGCTGGGTGCGCCCAAGCTGTATACCGATTCAGATACACTTGTTGGCACACTTGATTATGGAACGCTGCGTGTAGCCACGGCAACGATGGGATATAAACATGTGGAGATGGATAAAGAGTTCGCCAAACGTGAAATATGCCGACCTAATTTTATGATTAAGATGGCTACCGACTATACCGGGAATTTAAGAATATGTGATCTGATCCGTACTCAAATTACGGACATCGAAGTGAAGGAAGCTTGGACAGGACCTGCCCGACTTCAACTGTTCGAACATGCGTTGGCACCTCTTGCAGATCTGCCTGTGTTGGAAGTGGTGTCCGCTTCTCATATCCTTACCAACCTAACCTTAAACGCTGCACAACCTGTATATAACTACCTGGAAGAAAAATAAGGAGGAAAAATAAAATGAGAATTGCAATTGTAGGAGCAGGATCTTTGGGAACCATCGTAGGTGCATACCTTGCGGATGGCGGACTTGACGTTGAGTTAATTGATGCATATCAAGAACATGTAGATGCTTTAAATCAGACGGGTGCTAAAGTGACGGGTACCACAGAGTTTCAGGCAAAAGTAAAAGCAATTACTCCTGATCAGAAATCAGGACAGTATGACCTTGTTTTACTTTTAACCAAACAACTCTACAACGATTCCATTCTTCAGGAATTACTTCCATTCTTGAAAGAAGAAAGTATGGTGTGTTCGTTGCAGAACGGGATTCCGGAAGAAAAAGTGGCGTCCATTGTGGGTGAAAAACGTGTCATTGCTGGCTCCGTTGAATTCGGCGCTACGTTCATTGAACCAGGTGTATCAAGTCTGACTACCGAGTACACTCAATTTAAGCAGTATGCTTTTCAGATTGGCGAATTAAATGGTGAAATTACCGAACGAATTCAACGCGTAAAATCGGTGTTGGATCTTGTGGGTGGAACACATATTTCCGATAACCTGGTTGGAACCAAATGGTCCAAATTGCTGATCAACAATGCCTTCAGTGGTTTGTCGGCTGCATTGAATGGTGAATATGGGGACATTATTGATCATGAAGCCGGCATTGTGAGTGCAGCTCATATTGCGGACGAGACGATTAAAGTTGCTCGCGCCAATGGGGTTACCTTGGTTAAAATGAATGGATTCGACATCTCTTCACTCGAAGTGAACAGCAAAGAAGATATTTCTGAACGGGTGAAAACATTACGTTACGTGATGGAGCCCTCCAGATTGCTCAAAGCAAGCATGCTTCAAGATCTGGAGAAGAACCGCAAAACGGAAATTGATTACATTAACGGAGTTGTTTCAAGCAGGGCAGAAGGTACGGGAATTGCGACACCTTATAATGATTTAGTTGTAAAACTGGTCAAATCTGCTGAAGAAACTCAAACCGTTCCTGATTTTGACACGAACATAAAAGCTTTTGAAGAACTATTAAGTGCACAATAATAAATTCAATTATTTCAACTGAAAGTCGCTAATATAGCGGCTTTTTTGTTGTATCAGTAAATCTAATCAGGCTTGATTTTGCTACAGATAGAATATTCTTCGTGATTTTTTTTCCTAAGATTATACAAAAAGGGGAATTAAATTTGATATAATATAGACTTGCTGGTCATTTTTCTATTCGAAGGAGATACATAATGAGGTACTCTTGGTGGGAATTCACGTTTTATTTTGCTGTATTGATGTTTGTCTTGTTTATGCAAATAAACGAATATCCTCTATTTCTGATTGTGGGGGTTGTAGTCGTTACCATTCTTATCGCATTTATTAAGCATGTTTTTTATCCTTTAGTATTTGATAAGCGTATAGATCGTTTAGAGTCCTTTTTATCCAAGCAGCAAAATACACCTGGGACATACATTATTTATGTTTTTGCGAACAGACTTGATGATGAGGCAGAACTTGTTATGGAGCAGATTATGCAGAAATATAAGCGAAGAACGACACAAGCACAGTTCAAGGCAGCTTACGGGTTATATCGTAAGGATATGTTTGCCATTCGGCAAGCTGTACCTCATATCGGCTTATCGGACTACCGTACATATTACGAAACCATTCTACTCTTGGAAGACGGGAAAAGTGAAGATGCGCGGGAAAGACTTCAATCCATTAAAAAACAATGGATGAGATCAACACTGCTCGCGGGTCTTGAACTCAAAGCAGAAAACCGCGATACCGCTATTCAGCACGCGCATGAAGCACTTAACTCTTCCAGAGGTGTTAATCGTTATGTTTTATATAAGGAATACGAAAGAGTATTACCAGAGGTTGTTGGACACATATCGTAAGATGGTGAAAATGTTTTGAAAAAATAAACCGTGAAGCACGGTTTATTTTTTTTCATTTACTGGCACAAGGGCCAGTCCATCCTTAGCAAAAATAGAGGGTAGAATCGTCAATAGCCTCTCACGGGTAAGGGGATCATCGTAGTTCCAGCCAGCTTCTACTATATGTACTTTACTGGGTGCCAACATGCTAACCAAACTTTGGAGTGGAGAAGGGGTGTTTACATTCATCTCCTCCTGGGGAACCATCACAAAGTTTCGCTCTCCAGCGTATTGCGTGATTTTATTGTGATCAATTTGTATCCAAGGTCTGCCATCAACGATCAGTTGATTTACGGATACAGTGGGTCGAAAGCCAAGTGATTCATACACGGTAGCGGCAAATCCCGTCTGTCCCATAACATATATGTTCTTGCCCAGCACCAGATAGACAGTTGCTCGCTCTCCTGCAATATAATCATCCGCCAATTGTCGCCGTATCCTCCTGACACTTTCCTCATAGCGGTCGATCCACTGTTCAGCCGTTCTGCTCCGACCGAAAAGATCCGCAATATAACGAAGACGCTCAAAAGTGCTGGTTGATTCGCGATAGACGATGGTAGGGGCAATGGCGTCCAGTCGAGGTAACTGCTGCTCACTATAGTTGCCTAGCAGGATAAGATCAGGCTTCAGTAGGGAGACTTGTTCTGGTGCGCCTTGCAGTCCAATGTCCGGGATCTGATGCAGTTTGTTTCGATATATGACTTGTGATTTCATTGTAGTTATACCCGCGCCGACTGGACGGATACCGATAGCAAGCAACTCACCAAGGGTATTGGTGCCTGTGGCTACGATACGCAAAACCGCATCAGGAAGAGAAATCTGCCTTCCGAGGGAATCGGTGATCGTTCTTTGCCTGGTACGCCTTAGTATATTGGCGTATTCCCGTGGAGGGTGTCCTGTGAGCTGATGAAAGCGCCGACTGAAATAATACTCATCTTTAAAACCGACTTGTCGGGATATTTCACGTAAGGTCTCGGTAGAACTAGACAGTAGCCTTTTAGCATGCTCGACCCTAAGAGCTGTCAGGTAGTCCGTCGGCTTCTTACCAGTCATCACCTTAAACAATTTGCTATATTGCCATCGAACCATGCCGGCCATTTCCGCCAAAAGCTCTACGGTAAGATCTTCGTTGTAGTGCTGCTCCATATAGCTGACTGTACGCTGTACCGCTTGATCATTTTGCACTGGCGGAGCAGCGCTTTCTAGCTGAGCCATCAGGCTAAGTATCAGTTGCAGCCAGGCCTGAGTAACTGCTGATTTTGAATGATGCGTAGGCGTAAATTTCTTCTCCTGCAACCGATTTTGCTTGTTGGATTGCAAAGGCAGCGGAGAAATCCAGTCTTCACTTGCCAACGCAAGTTTTATAGTAGAAAGAGACAACCTGTAAGGAAAGCCCAGAATAAGAGGAGGGCAAGCCGGAAGCAGAGTCAACTGATCCACTTGAAAAGCAAGAAAGGTCAACCGGGCTACATGCGCTTGCTCTTTTATCGTTTGGAGAATGTAGGATTGCTGAGTAGGGAGCAGAATACAACTGCCTTGGCTCAGATCTTGGGGAATATTGTTCGTTAACAGCCGAATTCCATGATCCAAAGCAATAAGCAGTGTGTATTCATTGGCAGCCTTGCTCTTGGTTGATGGATTATGATGATTGGTTTCCTGCAGTGGTGTGAGCTGAAGCAGATCATGCTGCTGCAGTTGGATGTATAGGGAAGCCATTTGCATTCTGGAGCACTCCGATCTAGTGATAATAATTCTCAATTACTAGTTTACCACATTTTACACGTTAGAGAATGTTTCGTTGCAGACCCTATTACACGCAGTATAAATTTACAAAATCAAAAAATCCTCCATAGCCCAAAGGGTTGGAGGATTTTGACGCCATCATCAATGCGCTATTATTGATTCATCCATTTCGGTAATTCATCAAGTAATTGCTCCAGTGCCAGCAGGTTGTCGGTATTCCATTCGGCTGAAGCTGTATAGACGTGTCCTTGCTGAACGGCAGGCAACGTTTTCCACAAGGTGCTCTGTAACAAGCGTTCAGATTCAGCTCGGCTTTCGTCATTATCGAGCGTTAGGACAAAGAGATGATCACCTGCATAGTCCGGCATTAGTTCTTCCGAAAGTTGGATAAATGTTTGGTCCTTGTCGATAATGTTTTGCTGAATTGCTGGTGGAATTGAAAATCCGTGCTCTTGATACAAGACTACACCCAAGGAGCGATTACCCATCACATAGAGCTGTTTACCCAACTGCAAGAAGATGGTCGCTGTCTCGCCCTCTGCCACATTCAGCTTGTCCCACATCGCTTCCGCTTTTGTATCAAATCTGCTGATCCATTGCTCTGCCTCATCCTGTTTGCCAAAAATGTTGCCAAGCTCACGTACGCGTTCAGTAAATGGCAACGCCGAGTTGAACGGAATGGTAGGCGCAATCTTCGAAAAAGCAGCGTTCCGGTCAGCATCTTGGTTATAACCATTCAAAATCAAATCAGGCTGCAAGGCCGTAATTGCCTCCAAATCACCAGGGTTCCCGACATCCTCAATACCTTCCAATCGGTCTACAATGTAGCTTTCGGAAGCATGAATCAGATTGGCTCCAACGACGGGAATATCCATGGCCAGAAGATCTCCAAGTGTTGAACCCAGATAGATCACTCGTTGTGGTTGAGTGGGTATTTCAATCACTTCGTCTGTTTGGGTTGTATAGCTTTTTGTCGTTTGTTCGTTGGTCTTCACAGCTTCTTGTGAGGAGGCGCTTTCCGAACGGCTGCATGCTGCAAGGATGGATAGAAGAAGGAAGCATGCTCCCCATATGAATAGGTGTTTCTTAATTGTACTGTTCATCATTGTTTCCCCCTGAGTTCTCTTTTTCTAATTGATAACCATTATCAATTACAACGTAATTATAGGTGCCTTTTCAGCGGCTTACAATGAAAAAAACGCAGTGAATTTATTTGTACAAATGTCAATGCGTGCATCTAGCTGTATAAGGAATTAATAACCTTTGGATAATAATGACATTGACAACTGCAGGTTTTTCCAAAATAATAGTATGTAATTGAATACTGGTACCTTTAATTCAGTCCAGAGAGGCTGGCAAGGGCAGCGGATTTCATAATCACGCGAGAATCAGGGCTTATCCCGTCATGGGATGCTCTGTGTCTTCGCGCGGATTATGATGCAAAAAGAGGCTACTTGTCAGTGTATAACTTGACGAGTAGCCTCTTTTTTCTGCTTTTTTTGGTATCAGATACACTTTACGTTGGGGGTATTCTGATGAGCAAACAAGATCAAGAGTTTTCATGGCAAGCTGTGCCGAAATCACAAAGAAACCACTTTTGGAAGACGTTATCCGTCATGCTCGGTTTCACATTTTTCTCAGCAAGCATGCTGGCAGGAGGCACGTTGGGAGTAAGCTTGACGTTCATGGAGTTCATTGGCATCGTGCTTGCGGGTAATCTGGTGCTCGGTATCTACACAGGGGCACTGGCACATATCGCTGCCAAAACGGGCCTGTCGACACATTTGCTCGCTAAATATGCGTTCGGTGCGAAAGGGTCGTATCTGCCTTCATTCCTGCTAGGCTTCACACAAGTCGGATGGTTCGGAGTAGGCGTAGCCATGTTCGCGATTCCAGTCGCCAAAGCCATGGATTGGAACGTGTACCTGCTAATTATCGTGTTCGGACTTGCCATGACGGCATCAGCCATCTTTGGCATGAAGTCACTCGTCATTCTCGGATATATCGCGGTTCCTGCGATTGCCATTCTCGGTGGTTACTCCATGTTCAAAGGTGCAGGTTCGCTGGGTGGTCTGCAAGGGTTGCTTGATTACATGCCGACTCAATCGCTTACCGCGGCGGCAGCATTAACGATCTGTATCGGATCATTCATAAGCGGCGGAACGCTGACACCCGATTTTGCCCGGTTTTCCCGGACATCGAAACAGGCAGTTACCGCAACAGTGATTGCATTCTTCCTGGGTAACTCACTCATGTTTCTGTTTGGTGCAGTTGGTGCAATGGCATATAACTTGGCCGATATCTCGGAGGTCATGTTCCTGCAAGGATTGATCATCCCGGCAATCATCGTTCTAGGCTTGAATATCTGGACAACCAACGATAATGCACTGTACGCTTCGGGTCTTGGTTTTGCGAACATCACCAAAATCTCAAAGAAATTCTTCGTCGTCGTAAACGGTATCGTGGGTACCGTATTCGCCATGTGGATGTACAACAACTTCGTCAGTTTTCTGAACGTACTGGGCGCGGCGGTACCATCGATCGGGGCTATTATTATCGCAGATTACTTCATTGTGAAACGTAGAAACTATAAGCCATTTGCCGACATGTCATTCAAAAATGTAAACTGGGTAGCGATGGTGGCTTGGGCCATCGGCGTGGCATTTGCCCAACTGGCTCCTGGCGTAACACCATTGAACGCACTGCTTGGTACAGCAGTGGCCTATATCGTCTTGATGCTGATTGTTCCTGCGAAAGAATCTAAAGAAATGGGGAAAATAAATGATTATACAGAACGCAAAATTGCGGGGTAAAGAAGGACTATGGAATATCGTTGTGAAAGACGGAAAGTTTGAACGAATTACACAATCGCTGGAAGTGACCGAGAATGAAGAGATCCTGGATGTCAACGGATCGCTTGTGCTGCCACCGTTTATTGAGCCGCATATTCATCTCGATACAACGCTCACCGCAGGCGAGCCGGAATGGAATCTAAGCGGAACGCTGTTCGAAGGCATCCAACGCTGGTCAGAGCGCAAGGCTTTCTTAACACATGAGGATGTTAAAACACGTTCCAAAACGGCACTCAAGTGGCAATTGGCACAGGGTATCCAGCATGTACGGACTCATGTGGACGTTACCGATCCAAGCTTGATCGCAGTTAAAGCGATGCTTGAAGTCAAAGAAGAAATGGCTCCATATATGGACATTCAGCTTGTTGCTTTCCCACAAGAAGGCATTCACTCTTATCCAAACGGGGCAGAATTGCTGGAAGAGTCACTGAAAATGGGCGTTGACGTGGTCGGCGGCATTCCACACTTCGAATTCACACGGGAATACGGCGTTGATTCAATGAAAGTTGCCTTTGATCTGGCCGAAAAATACGACCGTCTGATCGACATCCATTGTGATGAAATCGATGACGAGCAATCCCGTTTTGTTGAAGTCGTTGCCAAGGAAGCTTACGAACGTGGACTGGGTTCACGCACAACGGCAAGCCACACAACAGCGATGGGGTCATATAATGACGCCTATACGTACAAATTGTTCCGTTTGCTGAAGATGGCCGATTTGAACTTTGTCTCCAATCCGCTGGTTAACATTCACCTGCAAGGACGCTTCGACACGTATCCAAAAAGAAGAGGGCTGACGCGTGTCAAAGAGTTGCAGGAAGCAGGTCTGAATGTGTGCTTTGGTCATGATGACATCTTTGATCCTTGGTATCCGCTCGGTACAGGCAACATGCTGCAAGTACTGCACATGGGGATTCATGCTTCGCAGTTGCTTGGTTACGACCAGATCGTGAATTCGATCGACCTCATTACGAAAAACAGCGCAAGAACGTTACACATTGAGGATGTATACGGTATTGAAGAAGGTAAACCTGCTAACTTCATCGTACTTGAAGCAGAGAACGAATATGAGGCTGTTCGCAAACAAGCCGGCGTACTTTATTCCTACAGAGGTGGCCGTAAAATTGCGGAATCGAAGCCGCGGGACACATCCATCATTTTTGAAGGCGGTGCAGAAAAGGTTACTTTTAATAAATAATGAAGAAAATATACTCCCATTAAAGTCGCTATTTTAGCGGCTTTTTCTTTTTTTACTGTCTACATACAATAAGAACCAAACATTCAGCTTGTCTTAAGTGCTTCACTAGAAGCCTGCTTCCCGCCTTTTTTACGAACAAAACTAATGATTAGCAGTAGCAGTGGTAACAAGCCAAATAAAAAAATGGACATATTGCCAAGAAAATCACCCAAAGCTAACGTTTCCTCCAGGTTTTTAGGCAAGTAAGCAATTACATACAAGACTGGCAACATGGCGAATTGTATGCTCGTAATATTTTTGAGACGAAACAAATCTCGGATCCCGATTGCCGCAAAATAGTGTTTAAAAGCATAGGTTGCAAAGATCTGCATCAGCCAAAACACAATGAACAGTGATTCATATCGCTCAAAAAGAAACCCCTCAATTTCAAAACTTCGAACCATGTCGAACGTTGGCCACATTCGTGTTTGAATTCCTGGCAAAGATAAGTTTCCTACAACGGTAACAATCGTGACCAAATAGATGATCGTACAACTAAGTATGCTGTATATAGCAGCTTTATTGCTTGCTTTCACGTCTACCATGTAAGCTGTGATGATGAGTAAAACTTCATATCCAGAATAGGAGAGACACGAAGGTTTAAGACCTTTCAACACAGGCATGAATCCATCGCCCAGGAGTGGTCTGAGGTTATTAATTTCAAACATCTTGCTGCTTAAAAGGAAAACCAGGGCTAACAACACAAGCGTAACGGGCAACACGATTGAAAAGACCCGGATGATGACCTTAAGACCACCCGTTAACATATAAATACCAATCCACAAACTGACCATAATGGTGACCCAAGTAGGCGTGCGCTCAAGGATGTACATACTTGTAATTTCGGCCATGACTCTAACTTCGAATGAACAAAGAACAACAAAATACACGATAATTAAAAGTCCCAATAGATAAGCAATCCACTGACCTGTGATTTCGGGTATAAATTCGAATACCGTTTTACCGGGGAATCTACGACACAAGGTTACAAGGAGGATGCTGATTGTGGTTACAATTAATCCTGATAAAATGACAGAAATCCATACATCTGGTGTCCCTACTGCTTTACTAATTGTGCGAGGGAGTGTTAGAATTCCAGCTCCGAGTATTGAATTGATAACTACAATAATGACCTCGGAGGTATTAATATTAGTTGTGGATTTCTTCATTGGCCTTCGCTCCAAACCGGAGAATATATTTCTAGGTAGTATCGCCCAACGAAGTTGTTTTATGTAAAATATGCTGTACTGATATAATGTAGAGATATCCAATAATGAACTGAAGATGAGGATGCAGGTTATGCCAAAGAACGATAATATGTTAGCCATTCTATGGATGCTGAATTCAGGCACCAAAGTAACTGCAAAACAGATGTCCGAAAAGTTAGAAATCAATATAAGAACCGTATATCGATATATTGATGCATTATGTGCCAGTGGAGTACCGATCATTTCCGATACAGGTCACAACGGCGGGTATAGCTTGCTGAATCAGCATATCAAAGCACCTCTGTTATTTGATATCGATGAAAAAAAGGCACTTCTCCAAGCTGCTGTGTTTGCAAAAGAAGCTGGATATCCTTTGAGTGAGGCATTGGACAATGCAACATCCAAATTGAAAATGTATACAAATCAGGATCAGGAAAACACACTTCGCCGTCATTTAGCCGGGTTTAACGTTATCAATCGCATGGGAGATCCATCCGTTCAGCCGATCTTGGCGGAATTGGAGCAAGCCGTGGCTAATGATTGCTCTGTCGAAATTGATTATCGCAGAAGCCGTGAAGAACAACCCAAGAATAGAATAATAGACCCGTATGGAATGGTTTACTGGAATAATAAATGGTATACCATTGCGTTTTGCCACTTGAGAAATGAATTCCGCAGTTTTCGGGCAGATCGTATTCTGCGAATCAAGCTTACTCCGCTCCGCTTTAAGCGTTCGGAAGCCTTTTCAGCCCGTGAATTTTTTCTGCAAAATTTATTACCTGATGTAGGGGGCAAAGAGGGGTTAATCTCCTTGGTTATCAAAGGCCGATCAGAGGCATTGGATGACTTGGGGCTGCACTGGTTTATGGGACATTATCTGAAAGAGCGGACTTCTAATCAAGCCATCTTTTTATTTGATGAAAAATCAATTGATACATACGTCCCCTATTTTCTCCTATCCTATGGGAAGTCCATTCAAGTCATCGAACCACAGCGTTTGAAGGACAGACTTGTTGCTGTTGTATCCGAGTTAATGGAATACTATCAACTTTAACAACTTCACTGACACTAGATGTCAGTGAAGTTGTTTTATAATGTTGACAATCTCGGATTACTGAAAAGGAAGGCGGAGTAAACATATGAGTGAACAGACAAAACACAAGGCAGTATCAGGAAAATATACTAACAAGGGTACACCTAACGGCGTTACATCGATTACCCCATTTATAACAGTGAAAGACCCTTCTGAAGCAATAGAGTTCTACAAAGTTGTTTTCAATGCAAGGGTGAAAGATATCACTGAGCATCCAGATGGAAATCGTAATAAGATTATTGTTCATGCCGAATTAGATTTTGGAAATGGTTTTTTACAGCTGGGGGCTGCAAACCCGGCATATCAATTGGCTTTGCCCCCAGATCAAGATCATGCATGTTATTCTTTAGGGATTTATGTCATTAATGTGGATGAAACCATTGCAACCGCCGTATCCAGAGGGGCGAAAGTAAGAGAAGAGATTATTAACTTTGCGTCTGGTGATCGATTCGGAAGTATACTAGACCCTTTTGGCGTACGCTGGTCTATTCTTACCCGGATTGAAGATTTATCGGAAGAAGAAAGTAGTCGAAGAGTCACTGAATGGGCCAAAAGCATCTCCATGAACAGCTAGTTCAGAGCGCATCCTAAACATGGATGCGCTCGTTTTCTACTGTCCTAATCCTATTCGTCTGTATCGTTCGAAGTATCCTCATTAAGCTTCTTATAATCCATTCCCATGTTTCCATCACACTAATGAAAGGAGGGAACATGTTTAAGCTAAGGAAAACACGGAAGATGTTAAAGTTGTTATTGTTAAAGTTAACTTGGATGACAAAGTGGAAATCCCGTCACGTTTTCAGATTATGAGCATTTCTGCAACCATTTTATTCAAAGATGGTAAGCGTGTTGAGCAAGAAATCGGTATGTTGTCATCAGAGCGTTTAAAAGAAATGGTTGCTGCTATTAACGTGGACACAAGATCCGCTTGGCCTCCTTTGTTCTGATTTGATTGATGAATGGGTGCTCGATAAGCATTTTTGCATAAATATCACTTTTTTGAAGCCTACCTTGGCAGTAAACGGGCCCGATTTCAGTTCTTTTTTAAGCATATAACCGAACCGCTCATATAATTTTTGTGCTGAAGGATTCGTATCGACGACCTCTAGATTGATTATAGTAATTTGCTTATTTCTTGCGACTTGCTCCAACTTAATTAATAGCAATTTACCTATGCCATGACCACGTGCTTCTTCAGATACGGCAATAGGGTCAATATGCAATACATGTTCGTGATACAAATGAAATTTCAAATAAAACGCATAAAATAAAAATCGCCAAGTCGCTACCACTGGGGAGTACACGTTCCGAAAAGCTGCATAATTGGCAGGTGTGAACGCTTTTTTTCCTAAATTGTAACCGAGAAATCCAACTACTTCTTCATTTCTTAATGCGTAAATGCCCTGTTCAAATTGAATAGACTGAGCTAATAGTTCTACTGCTTGTTTTTTCGTTTTTGCATAAAACCAACGATGTGTTACTTTCAATGGAAAAGCTTCGTAAAATAAATGAGCAACTTGTTCTTGTTGTTGTGCATTAAGTTGCTGTGTGATTTGAATTTGGTTCATTCATATCTCCCCAATCCTTCATTTAAGATTTTGTTGATGTTCTATCATTTATTTTCCTAAAATGCAGAAGCGTGGACAATTCACATTTCTTTGAGTTGTGGGTTCATTTCTTAGATTTCCTTTGTATGTTGCTTGCGACTCGTTGGATTGGAGTGGAAGGAGGAGATCACAAGATGAGTGGTAGGGGTTATTTCACCGACAGTTCTCCCATGAATGTACAGTTTCTAAAGTTCAAAGATGAACCGTTCCGATGGCATAATTCCATTGAAGTGGTGATTATATTGGAAGGTAGCATTCATGTTGCCATTGCAGATGAGCAAAGGACATTAGGTGCTGGTACAATAGAAATTTTCAATATCAATCAAGTTCACCGTCTATGGCAGACCGATGAAAACAATGTCGTCCTCCAAATAAATATCGATGCTGCATTTGCAAAGGAATATTACCCTGATTTATCCTATGTCTGGTTTGCGCATGAATTTAGCCCTGGAGCATATCTAGGTTTAGAACGAGCAGAAGGAATCATTGAGGCCATATGCATGTTAATAACTCCAATTGTAACTAAGAGTGAGATGCCATTTTTAACGTTAAAGAATACATTCGAACAGTTATTGGACCTGCTTATTATGAATTTTGATGCGAAAAGAATGTTCGAAGGGAACCCAACCAAGCTGCAACGAATAGGAAGAATATATGATTACTTATTCAATAATAGGGGGTTTATTAACAAGGCATCTTTGAATGATATCGCCAAGCACACAGAGGAATATTTGAATTTGGATTATTTATCATCACAATTCAAGTTATTAATAGGAGATACGCTGCAAAACTTGCTTCATTACTTGCGCATTGAGCACGCAATCAAACAATTATTGACGACAGATCGAAGTCTGGTAGAAATATCAATTGAGAGTGGTTTTTCTTCATCTAGATATTTTTATCAACGATTTAATAAGATTTTCCCTGAAGGACCGAAAGCATTTCGTGAACAACATAAAAAGAAACAGGAGATGAATGATCACTGTAGGCAAATCATCGATCCAGCATTAGTTTTTGCAAGACATCGTAGATTATTTGAAATTCCTGAGACGGTAAACAGCGAACTAAATAAATGGATTCACATCGATATATTTGGACATGATGAACAAAATTCAACTTCTCCATATTTGATCAAGCTATCTGAATTAGTAAAAGGTGATTCACATGCGTATCTTAAGAAGATCCTTCAGGAAAATAACGTAAGCCCCAACAACATTTTTCGATTTGAAGAAACGTTGGATAATGCAAACCGTGACGATTTTCAAGTTTTGACATGGCTGCTCAACCAATTCAGGGAAAACGATATCTTGCCTGTATTTATCGTCAGGACTAGTAGTAACGCTATTCTAGAACAGATAACCACCATACAAGGACTACTTCAAAACTATACGCTCACTTATGGCGCAGAATATATGAAGGGATGGAGAATTGAACTTCAATAATACGAAGGTACAAGAGAATAACCACACTCATAATGTTGATAAAAAAGTTGCGAAGCTTTGCTGCTTTGGATATGATTATCTAATGTGCAATCAAAGATAACACTTATGTAATCAATTAATGATAAAAGATAGTGAGGTAAGAAAAAATGATCGCAAGAACAGAAGAAGATTTTAATGGCTTGAAGGAAATTGGCAAAATTGTAGCTTCTATTCGAGATGAATTGGTTCAAAGAACCATCCCAGGCATAACGACTAAAGAACTTGATGATTTGGCAGGAGAGCTTTTTGAGAAAGCTGGCGCAGTTTCTGCTCCAAAAAGTGAATATAATTTCCCGGGATTTACTTGTATTAGTGTTAATGAAGAAGTGGCACATGGTATTCCGGGAGATCGGGTTATTCAAGAAGGGGACCTCGTCAATATTGATGTGTCGGGCTCCAAGAACAGTTATTTTGCAGATACGGGACTCTCGTTTGTCGTAGGCGAAGGTGAAGAAGTGTTAACGAAAATATGCGACGTTGTTAAACTGGCATTTGAAGCAGGTCTTAAAAAGGCAAAACCAGGCTCCAAAAAAAGCGGAATCGGGAAAGCCGTATTCCAAACTGCTAGACAGCATGAATTAACGGTTATCAAAAACCTTACAGGACATGGTGTTGGACGTGGAATACACGAAGCACCTGACCACATCTATAATTATAATGATCCATCGGATGATGAATTGTTAAAAGAAGGTATGGTTATCGCATTCGAGCCATTTATTTCAACTTCAGAAGAAGAAGTAGTCCAAACTGGAGATGGCTGGACCTTTGTTACTAAAAACAGCTATGTAGCTCAAATAGAACATACCATTATTCTTACTAAAAATGGTCCGATTATTGTCACTCTTTAAGGTGTTCAAACTGAAAGTCGCTAAATTTAGCGACTTTTTTTGTTTTTGTTTTATTGGTACGTCAAAGTAAATCAAAATATAAACGTTCGCTTATTAATTTATGTTGAAATTATGGAAGGATTTAACGTATATTTAGATCTGATCTTTATGTTATAGACAGAGGTGATTGATTGAGCACATCAAAAAAGCGCGTTCAAGTCATTGATGGACTGCGTGGATTCAGTTTGGTCGGCATTGTGCTGGCGAATATGCTGGCTTTCCAATATGGAATGTATGGCCAGAGCAAACCCCAACTGTTCGGGATTGGCGGGGCAGATCAGGCTTTCCTCTCATTCCTGCTGATCACTGTGGTGGGAAGTTTTATGCCGATTTTTGCATTTATGTTTGGCTTTGGAATGGTTAAGCTCTCGGAAAGCCTAAAATCACGAGATTTACGACCAAAGTGTCATCTGGCACGCCGTTTTCTACTACTGTTTGGAATCGGATTACTGCACATCATCTATCTGTGGGAAGGGGATATCCTTACATTTTATGGTGTACTCGGTTTCTTCTTGCTCATGTTCCTTAATCGGAAACCCAGAACGCTGCTCATATGGGCGGTACTGCTACTCGTGGGAGCGGGCATACTTGGTCTCCCGGCATCTAATCCGATGAACCCGCTGGCGATTGAGTCCATTCATATGGAGAACTACATCATTCAAAGTCAGGATGTATACGGCAACGGCACATACGCGGAAATCAGGAATTTCAGTAATAACGGCGATCCATTCGGCGGGGATTTGGAGCTGTCATTTGCCCTGATAGCCCTGATGTTAGCACCACTCATGACGGTGCCGATGTTCCTGCTCGGCATGCACGCTGCCAGAATAGGCACGTTTAGCGATCCCCAAACGATGCGAGCTATGTATCTTCGCCGGGCATCATTATTGATTCCGGTAGGTTTGATACTCAAAGCATACGGTGTATTGGCACCACAATTGGGTGCGGAAGGTTGGCTCGGAATCGGAATCGGGGGGACGCTTGGAGGAGCGATGCTTGCACTCGGATACATATACGCATTCGCGCTGTTGTATGCTGGAAACCGCCGTTTCAGCCTGATGGGCAGGTTCGAGGCGGTCGGCCGTCTCTCGTTGACGAATTATCTGATGCAGAGCGTAATCTGTACAACAATTTTCTATGGATATGGCCTGGGACTGTTTGGAAGTGCTGGCGTGTTTATCGGAGCAATTATTGCGCTTGCTGTCTACGTTATTCAATTGTGGCTCAGTCCGCTATATCTTAAGAAATTTAGCAATGGTCCTGTCGAGTACTTGCTACGGATTTGGACATATCTGTCCTGGAAAGGGCAGCCAAGAAAGAAGAAAAGATCAAATTTAACTACGAATGAAAACGCGCCTGGTGTCCAGTAAGCATAAAGTGTTATCGTGAAACGCAAAAAGAAGCTCGTTCCACCAAAAGAAAGGGCTTCTTTTTGCCGTAACGATCATCTTCCTAATGTTTCCTGTTATAATTAGTAATTATTTATAGATTCAACATATCAACCCTAATACATAAGCTAACTAATATAGTGCGGGCAGTGGTAAGGTAATGCGAAATGAAAGATGAAGCATATACATTCAACTGTTTCCACTCAAGCTTGAAAGGATCATTATTGTGCTAAAAATAATTAATTTTCTTCTTTTCTTGCTGATCATTTGGGTAGTCATCTTTTATCCTTTTCGTTTTGCTTGGTTTGAAGGTTTGAAACAGATTCCTGCAGATCTTCATGGTGTTTATTTACTTTTCTTGTTCTTTGGATATCTGATCTGTTCATCGGCTATGGGACTTATGGTAGGCAAGATGTTTTTTAAACGAAAAGAACAGTGATTACGGGTAAGTATGGAGGTTGGAGAATTATGAAGTTACATACTAAAAGACTTTCTCAAGAAATAGAAGATCTGCACTCAGGGAAATATTTTTCATAGAATACTTTCTGGAGATTAGGTATTCATATAAAAGTCGCTAAAGCAGCGGCTTTTTTTTTGTTTATTCATGTAATTGCCTATCTAAAAGATTGAGGGGAAAGAACTTATTTCAATGATCGATTAGATAATTTTTGCTTTGAATAGGCCTCCACTCGCATCAACCAGTGGGGTGGAAGCAATGAAGGAATTTGCTACATTACAGCCTTACGCCTGTCCTGCCCAGATTATTGACTTGGGTAGTGACTCAGCGAATCTGGAAAAGATTATGGATGCGAGACCTGATGTCCAAGAATGTGAAAGATGAAACACTTATTTTTAGTAGATATCCCAAGATTTTTTGAGTAAGGAGTTTCTATTATGCACATAATAATAAGCCAGCTATTATATTTAATAGCTGACTTTCTTTTTATTCAAAAGTGAGCTATTCCCAATTAGCTGCGTGTTTTTGAATTAGATTAATCATCTGTTTCATTGCAGGTGAAATCCACTTATCTTTGTGATATGCCAAATATGTGGATATTGTAGGGCGGTCAGACCCAACTTCTTCGCCTTGAAATTTTTTGGATTTTAATTCTTCTTTGACAGAAAAGTAAGGAACCATCGAAATGCCTAGTCCGTTTTTCACACATTGCTTAATCGCTTCGATACTTTGGAACTCTATACTGTTCATAACATCGACTTTTTTATAATTGATGTAATCCTTGAATACAGATTTGTAACTGCAGCTACGTTCCGTATATAACACAGTTCCTTTTACATGGTTTTTCTCATGAGGGGGACTAATAAGGACCATTTTTTCTCTCACCAAACGTTCGCAGTGTAGTTCGGGAGCCCCCCATCCCTCTTTTTCTAAGGCAACAAGAAGGTCAATCTCACCATTTTGAACAGCTTGAGAGACATCTTGGTAGTCAAGTGATTTGAGCGAAAGGTTAACTTGCGGATATTTCTCACCATACTCAACCAATAAAGAAGGGATGCGACAGATCATTAAGGATTCCGAAATACCTAGTGTCAAATTTCCCGAGGGCTCATCATTTGAAGTAAGTGCTTGTGTATACAACTCAATAATTTTATGAGCATACGGCAGAAATTGATGTCCGTATTGTGTGAGCACAACTTGTTTACCTAAGCGATCAAAAATAGGCTTACCGAACTCTTCCTCCAATTCTTTAATATGTGTCGTGACAGAAGATTGAGCATAACCGAGATGTTCAGCTGCTTTCTTAAATCCTCCTTTTTCAACAATAGTTTTTAATGTAATCAAATGGCGGAGTTCCATAGATACCCTCCTAAAGTGAGTTCATTTTTAATGAACTAAAGATTCAATAACATCAATTTTACTGTTCATTTCATTCATTTTATAATGTTCATATTCTGAAAGATATATAAACATAATTGTTAAAGGTGGATGGTTAAATTGGTACAAAAAAATAAATTGTTTGAACCTGTCAACGTTGGTTATAACTTTCTAAAAAATCGTGTAGGAGTAGCTCCAATGACTCGTACGAGTGCTACTCCGGAAGGTCTTGCCACGGAGCAGATGGCTGAATATTATGCGTCTTTTGCTCGTGGAGGTTTTGGATTTGTCATTACAGAAGGAACATACACAGATCAATTGTACAGTCAATGTTACTTTAACCAACCTGGCTTGATAAATGAAGAACAAGCTATTGCTTGGAAAAAAGTCGTGGATACTGTACATGAAGCGGATGCTGCAATTATAGTTCAGCTTGAGCATGCAGGAGCACTTTCTCAAGGAAATCGCTTCAGTTCCCATAACCTAGCTCCTTCAGAAGTGCAACCTAAAGGAGATCCTTTGGCGTTCTATGGTGGAGTTGATAAATTTCCTACTCCGATAGCTGCAACAAAGCAAGATATCGAACAAGTGATTCAGGGATTTGTGGAATCAGCAATCCGGGCAAAAGCAGTAGGGTTTGATGGTGTTGAAATTCATGGAGCCAATGGTTACTTGCTTGATCAATTCTTGACCGACTACACTAATGAACGATCAGATGAGTATGGCGGTTCGACCGAAAATCGGGTACGGCTTTTAATTGAAGTTTCATCTGCAGTCCGTAAAGCCGTTGGACCGAATTTTACAGTAGGTATTCGAATTTCTCAAGCCAAAGTCAATGACTATATCCATAAATGGGGTGGAGGTGAAGCAGATGCTAAAGTCATTTTCGGTGGATTAGGGCAAACCGGGCTTGATTACATTCATGTGACTGAATATAAGGCATGGAAGCCTGCTTTCGAAGAGAATGGGCCTTCATTGGTACAACTAGCTAAAAGATTTTCAGGTAAAATTGTCATTGCCAACGGTCAACTTGAAGATCCATTAAAAGCATCTGAAATCATCACTGATGATAAGGCTGATCTCGTGACATTAGGAAAGGGAGCTCTAGCTAACCACGATTGGGTTACTAAAGTTAAAGAAGGTAAGCTACTAGCTGAGATGAGAGAGGATAAGATACTGCGACCAGATGCAACGATCAAAAATTTTGAAATCCTTTAATGGGAACAGACAAAAGTAATTTATTCAATTATTTCAAACTGAGGATGTCATACTATCTGTGTAGAGCTCTCAATCAGTGGTATGCATTCTCGACTCCAAATAAATGGCTTTCAGAACTTATTGAGCAATAATAGTATTGCCATAGGTCGTTTTAAACAGATGACCTGTGGCAATTAAGGTAGAAAATAGACATTCAATTAGTGGGTTGCAATTATATACTAATTAATATTGGAAAATATCCATTTCAAAGTGATTTTAACGTTCTTATTCAGATAACAACGAAAGATACCTGAACCTTTGATACCGTCTGTGGAATTCATCTATAAGTTACACACTATCTTTTTGGAAAGTACCTATCATAAAAGTGCGTACTATTCATAATATCTGACTCATGTATACTAAATTGTACCTCGATGTAAAGGAGAAAAGATCATGAAAAGCAAAGAAAATTCGACAACGTTGCGTATGTTAATGCCTCAATGGCAAGGGGGAGATAATCCTAATTACTCCTTTGGAGCTGAGCTTCTTGAATGGCTAGCTCCAGAGAATAACAAGCATATAACCGTTAAAGTACCTGTTTCAATGAGCGATGATACCCCCTTGGAAAAAGAGGAAGGTATTATAGGTGATATTGTGGGAAAAGAGCAATTATTAAATCAACTTGATGCGGCAAATCATTTAATCAAAGCATATCAACCAGACCGAATTGTCATGTTTGGAGGAGACTGTTTAGTCGAGCAAGCCCCATTCGCTTATTTAAACGAACGTTACAGTGGTGAGTTGGGATTACTTTGGATTGATGCGCATCCTGATATAACAACACCAAAAGAATACTACAATGGTCATACTTATGTATTGGGTAATCTATTAGGTGAGGGAGCTCCTGAATTCGCTGCTAAAGTAGATAAGCCTTTTCGTCCAGAGAACGTAATGATCGCGGGAATAGATCAACCGACTGGCCAAGAATCGGAACTAATTTCAAGATTATCAATTAAATCAGCGTCCAGTTCTCAATTAAAAGAAAGTAGCAAAACTGTGCTGGATTGGATCGAAACGAATAGGATTAAATATTTGGTGATTCATTTGGATCTGGATGTTCTTGACCCGAAAATTTTCAGATCATTGCTCTTTGCAAATCCGTTATCAGACTTAGAGATTGATTTTCCTATGGGCAAAATGCAACTTTTTGAGGTAGCAAAATTGATCAATGAAGTTAGTGATGTCACTGATGTAGTTGGTCTCGGGATAACCGAACATCTTCCATGGGATGCAATAAACTTAAAACAACTACTTCAGAAAATGCCTATCCTTAACGATTAAGATACTAATGCTTCAAAAGTATGCGCTTAATGAAAGGGACCATCGATATTAAGGAACAGAAGCACTTTCTTCATATAGTTAGTCTCCTTAGTAGCATTCATAAGAACTACATCTGTATTAGATAGGAGAACAAACAAGTGACTGATAATAAAACTGTTAAAACGTTACGCATGCTAATGCCCCAGTGGCAGGGAGGAAACAAACCAAGTTATATTCTTGGAGCTGAGCTCCTAGCATGGTTAGCTCCAGAAAACAATAATCATACGACAGTTAAAGTACCTGTATCCTATAGTGAAGATATGACTCTCCACACAGAGGAAGGTATTTTAGGAGGAATCGTAGGTAAGAACCAATTGTTGAATCAACTGGATGCAGCAACTCATTTAATTGAAGCTTATAAACCCGATCGAATTGTTATGTTTGGCGGGGATTGTTTGGTTGAACAAGCGCCATTCGCCTATTTAAATGAGCGTTATAATAGTGAAGTTGGACTATTATGGATCGATGCACATCCTGACGTGGCAACCCCAGAGGTGACGCCCAACGGGCATGCTCATATATTAGGAAATCTGTTAGGTGAGGGAGCGCCAGAATTTTCTCAAAAGGTTAAAAAGCCTTTCTTACCGAAGAACGTTATGTTAGCGGGACTTGTTCAAACAACTGAACATGAATCGGAACTTATTTCTAGGTTATCTATTAGTTCAGCAACTAGCGCCGAATTAAAGGATAATAATAAACCAATATTGGACTGGATTTCAGAAAATCAAATCAAATACGTAGTAATTCATTTGGATTTGGATGTACTTGATCCGAAGATTTTCAGGTCAGTGTCATTTGCTAAGCCGCTGTCTGACAAAATTCATACTCGTATGGGTACGATGCAACTTACAGAGCTGATAACTTTAATACAAGAAGTTAGCTTGTTAACTACGGTTGTTGGACTAGGTATCACAGAACATCTTCCATGGGATGCTATAAACTTAAAAAATTTACTTAAGGATATGCCAATTCTAAAAAACTAAAAGAGAGTTTTTGAAAATTGGTAGATGTACTGATGATTATATATACTTGAGCAATTTTAGCTAATCGCTCATATAGATTAGAAATGTAAAAATCACAACAAAACTGCTTCGTCTTCATGAAACAAGGCGTTTGGTATTATCTAGTTAAGCGTGGAGTCAGAGATGCCTACTGGTCCAAGAGTTTCATCCGACATCGTGATTGGCAAACCGAAAACTTCCATGGGAATTTACAATTGTAGCTGATAAATAAACGGAAAGTGCTATCCAGAGAAAAACCACTCCTTTGCCGGAGTGGCTTCTTTGGATCATACGGAATAAGTGAATTAGTAGACAGTTATATAACCCGAAAATAGTTCGATTACCGACAGGTAATCCATCTCCAATCGTTAGACTACCGCCGACATTAGATAATCGCCTTGCTTCACTTCCTGTTCGGTAGTTTTTAACACGTCCAAGTAGTTGGCAGAGTTGGTAACGATGACTGAGGTGGCAGTGATGTAACCCGCTGTCCGGATTTGCTCCGCGTCAAACTCTACAAGCAGTTGCCCGCAAGAAACCCGATCGCCCTCTTTAACTTTTTTCTCAAAAAATTGTCCTTTTAGCTTTACCGTATTCACTCCAATATGGATCAGAATCTCCATGCCACTGTCCGTGGTCAGACCGAGCGCATGACCGGTAGGGAATACGGTGGTTACGACACCATTGATTGGCGATACCAAAATTCCAACAGTGGGTTCAATGACAAGCCCTTGTCCCATGGCACCTGAAGAGAAGGCGGGATCAGGCAAATCTTCAAGTAGCTGAACACTGCCTTTCAGCGGACTCACAATGATTTCCTTGTTTAACCGAGATTCACTTGGCTCAATCGCTTGTTTTTCCTGTCCAGAAGTTTCAATCTGCGGCTCCTCAACAGTAGCCTCAAGATCCTTGAATCCAAGCAGCAACGTGAGTAGAAAAGCCAGGACAAAAGATACGGAAACACCGATCACAACCGAGGCGAACCCCGTTGTTACGTAAGTAGGAAAAGCGAGCAGGCTGGGAAGTGAGTAAGCGACTGCCCGACCACCCCCGACTCCGATAATTGCGCCCCCGATCGCTGCGGAAATACATGCGTAAATGAACGGTTTTTTCAATCGTAAAGTAACTCCGTAAATGCCTGGTTCCGTAATTCCGAAAATCGCAGTAATCGTAGCAGATCCGGAAAGGGTTTTAAGCTGTGAATTGCGGGTTTTCAGCATAACGGCGAGCAAAGCACCGGCTTGAGCCAGCACGGCTGCGGTCAACATCGGGCGCATTAAATCATAGCCTATTGTCGCCAGATTATTAAGTGTAATTGGAAGGAAAGCCCAGTGAAGTCCAAAGATAACAATGACCTGCCAGAAACCACCAGTGACTGCTCCTGCCAACATTGGGCTGAATTGCATGAGTGAGGTAAAACCGCTAGCTAACCCCTGACTAACACTGTTGCCGATCGGTCCAAAAGCAAGAATGGTAAGCGGGACGACAATTAGAAGCGACAGCATCGGCACAAGAATATTGCGGATAGACTGGTGAATAATCGAGTTGAACCATTTTTCTATATGAGATTGAACCCACACCGCCAGAAGGATTGGAAACACGGTGGAAGTGTACATCACAAGCACAATGGGGATGCCTAAGAAATCATAAGTTTGACCGCTATTAAACGCAGCGGAAATGGTCGGAAAGACCAGGGCTCCTGCAATAGCCAAGGATACGTTCATATTAGCTTTGAATTTCCTTGCGGCAGTAACTGCCAAAAATATGGGCAAAAAGGTGAATACACTGCTTGATGCCGCGTTTAAAATTAGATAAGTTCCTGAGGTGTCATCTAGCCAGCCGAGCGCCACAGACAAAACAACCAGACCTTTGAGTAATCCAGCTCCAGCTAGCGCACTGAGCAGCGGGGAAAAAACACTGGAAATAAGATCTACGGTTTTTCCGAATATTCCTGTTTTTTCTGCATTCTCTTTAGTATCCGTTTTGCTGCCGCCATCTTGAAGGTTGGTGTGCTCCATGATTCCTTCATAAACTTTGGACACGTTATTGCCGATGACGACTTGAAATTGACCGCCGCTTTTCACAACGGTGATGACTCCAGCTATATTTTTCAACGCCTGTTCATTCGCTTTTGTATGATCTTTCAGGGTGAATCTAAGCCTGGTTGCACAGTGATATACATCATTCACATTAGATTCACCGCCAACAAGTTCAATAACACGTATGGACAGTTCTTTGTCTTTATTACTCATAGCATATTGCCTCCTTCATGATGGGTAATTGATCTCAGGTTGTGAGCTGTTCGTTCCTGATGTGCCGGCTTACATCGTTTCACTTCCAAAAAGCAGCAAAACCTGAACTCGTGGCAAAATAAAAAGAAAAATCATTTTGCCATCAGTCCAGGTTTTGCCTGCTTTACCAGTCACAATCCTTTATCCTAATGTGTTGTATATGAAGTTTTAGCTTGAAAGAAATAGGGCTATAAAGTGCTTCGTTCAGTAAGCCGCTGGATATGAATGGTTAAGTAAACGAATTCATCTTTGTTTAAGGACTGTACATACGTTTTTTCTAAGTACTCGTTGATCTTGCAAGTGCAAGAAAAGGCTCTGACATAAGTCTTTTTCACCTGTTGATATAAAAAATCTTCGCCGCTTTGGTGAATCTCGTGGCGCAATAAGCGCATGGCGAAATATTGAAGGTGTGTTAAGAAACGCGAATAATTTAAGCTCGATTCATCAAGAACAGTGCCGTAATGGTACGTGACGATTTTCAAAATTTCGTTGACAATTTCAGTCATCTTTATCGTCAATTTCATTTCAGTGCCGTCAAGTCGGGCATTGACGACATGTAAGGCGATAAACCCAGCCTCATCTTCCCCGAGCGAAACTCCAATCATGTCGCTGATTAACTGCAGAGCATCCAATCCGATACTGAATTCCGTTTTATAGAAACGTTTAATTTCGAACAGCATGGCATTTTTAATCTCCATACCTTTGTTCTTACGTTGGATAGCAAAACTAATATGGTCGGTTAACGACAGATAAATATTGTCGCTGAGTTCAGTACCAAGGACATGGTTGGCGTGTTTTACGATTTCGTTCACAACTTCGAAATGAACGGCGGGTAATTCATGAATCAGTTCAGCCATTTTTACAGCAAAGGCATGCTCGGCTAAATGGAAGATTTTATCGATCTTGTGTTCATCGACCTCATCACCTGCACTCTTTTGGAAGGAGATGCCTTTACCCATAACGATGACTTCCTTCCCCTTTGTATTGCGGGTCAGCAGAAGGTTATTGTTTAATACTTTTTCAATAATCATGTGCATCGGCTCCTTGTTTTCTGCAATATGCATAAAAAAAACCTAAGATAGTTCAAACGCCGCCAATTGGTTAACGGCATTCAAACTTTCTTAGGTATTGCCCGAATCAACGGTCACAATCCTTATTTGAGGTAACTATAGCACAAGTAATAAAGCGGTTTCAAGTTACAAATTAATCCCATTTAATTCCACTAAAAAAGTTCTTGACATGTAATGCATTACACAAGATAGAGTCCAAATTGAGAACACAATAGAACAAGGAGGACTTCAAAATGAAAAAGGGATTAAAAATTGTGACGATTGGCGGCGGATCGAGTTACACCCCAGAATTGATCGAAGGTTTTATCAAACGGCATCATGAACTTCCAATACGTGAATTGTGGCTTGTGGATATCGAAGCAGGAAGAGAGAAACTTGAAATTGTAGGAGCCATGGCTAAACGGATGATAAAAGCGGCGGGAATCGACTGTGATATTCACTTGACGCTTAATCGAAGAGAAGCGTTGGCCGATGCCGATTTTGTCACCACCCAATTCCGGGTAGGTCTTTTGGATGCTCGCATTAAGGACGAAACGATTCCGATTAGCCATGGGATGATTGGTCAGGAAACCAACGGAGCAGGTGGGATGTTCAAAGCATTCCGTACCATTCCGGTTGTTCTTGGAATTGTTGAGGACATGAAGGAACTTTGCCCAGATGCTTGGTTAATCAATTTCACGAACCCTGCGGGAATGGTAACGGAAGCTGTGCTCCAATATGGTAAATGGGAGAAGGTCATTGGTTTGTGCAATGTTCCGATTATTTCCTCCAAGAATGAAGCTGCTGTTCTGGAAAAAAATGAAGATGAACTGTTCTTCAAATTTGCCGGTATTAATCACCTTCACTGGCACAAAATTTATGACCGAGATGGTAAAGAGCTAACTAAACAGGCCATCGAAAAGCTCTACGGTCCTGATGCCGAGCCAGAAAAAATGGTAGAAAATATAAAAAGCATGCGTTTCTTGTATGAGCAAATTCTCCAACTGGGTATGCTGCCTTGTCCTTATCACCGGTACTATTACATGACCGACAGCATGCTTGAAGAGGAAGTAGAAGCGGTCAATGGCGAAGGAACTCGCGGGCAGGTTGTGAAACGCCTGGAGGAAAGTTTGTTTGAACTTTATAAAGATCCTAACCTGAATTACAAGCCTAAGGAATTGGAAAAACGCGGAGGAGCTTATTACAGCGACGCAGCTTGTGAAGTTATTAATTCTGTATATAACAACAAGGGAACGCATAT
Source organism: Paenibacillus sp. FSL R5-192 (assembly GCF_000517845.1). Classification (NCBI taxonomy): domain Bacteria; kingdom Bacillati; phylum Bacillota; class Bacilli; order Caryophanales; family Paenibacillaceae; genus Paenibacillus; species Paenibacillus sp. FSL R5-192. The sequence goes on from NZ_ASPR01000015.1 coordinate 107,649, forward strand.
GGTAGTCAACACACAGAACCGCGGAGCAATTAGCGATCTACCATATAACAGTGCCATCGAAGTTACAAGTATCATTACAGCCCATGGTGCAGAGCCTGTTCACTTTGGCGCATTCCCGTCCGCACAAAAAGGGCTATTGCAGGTGATGAAGGCAATGGAGGAACTGACGATCGAAGCAGCGGTCACAGGAGATTATGCAACCGCTCTACAAGCATTCACACTTAATCCGCTCGTTACCAGCGGTGACATTGCTAAGGTAGTTTTAGATGAAATGTTGGAAGCGCATAAAGAACATCTTCCGCAATTTCACAAATAATTTATTTAGAGATTGAAGTCATTCAGGCCTGTCCCTCATATAGGGACAGGCCTGAATGTTGTTCGTTCATGAAGTTTAACGGGATGGAAGAGAAAAGAACTTATGATCTCAAATGGGCTCTTTTCTTCTTTTAAAAGGATGGATGTTGTTTTATGTAGATTTTCGTTCAATCAGTCTAAACTGAAGAGGATGAGGATTGGATGCCGAATTTTCCAGCATACTCATAATAATATTAAAGGCATTCTCTGCTTGTTTATCCACGGGGTAATGGATCGTAGTCAGATCCAGCAGGTGAGCGCTGTCTGTATTATCAAATCCCATGATTCCCACATCATCCGGAACCGAAAACCCCGAGCGTTGAATCTCCGTTAAAATACCTGCTGCTACCTCATCAGTCGAACAGGAAATGGCATCCGGCTTGTCCGTTTGTTCTATCCACCATCGCGCTATTTCCTCACCATCATGAATGGTGACTTTATTATGAAATTGCGGAAAGCCAGTGTTCTTCAACCCATGCTTCTGTACAAAATCCTCATAAGCTCTTATACGCTCCAAGGTATTCTGTCCTTTGGACGAATACACGTTCAAAATTTTACGATAACCTCTGGCATACAGATATTCGAGACCCAGCGTATAACCTTGATATTGGTCCATAAATACGGACGGTATGGTGTCGCTGGTAAGACGCTGCCATGTTACAATTGGCCCATATTTCGTATAGGATTCGATGATATCCCACTCAATCGTCCGTACCAGACAAAGAAGGGCATCCACCTGTTTACTGCGTAACATTTCAAGCGCTACAAGCTCCTTATCACGATCTCCGTCTGTCATAAAAAGCATAATGTTGAATCCGTATTTTTGGGATATCATGTGGAATGAACGGACAAGTGACATCAAAAGGGGATTGTAAGTAACACCCATAACACCGATGACTTTTGTCGCTCCATTTTTTAAGGACTTTGCATTTGAATTAGGGACATAATCCAATTGCTCAATGATGTTCAAGACTTTTTCTCTTGTTAAATCGCTTACATAAGGATGTCGATTAATTACCCTTGAAACGGTTGCTGTAGAAACGCCTGCAAGACGTGCAATCTCTTGAATATTTGCCATCTGATCCACCTCATCATTAAGGATAGCACGATTTTAATTGTTTACAAGGTAGAGGCCATCATCTCGATTTGTGATTAGGTAATCCTCTGGACATATATCCTTTGTCTTAAGACATGGGAAAAATAGGTTCTTGAATTTCTTTCCCGATGTACAGCCGAATCCGAGATTGTGATAGGCTGTATCTACAAAAGTATTACACATTCTAAATGGAAGGGGATGATTTACCTGGATCAGGAACTTGCGACCACGATTGCTATTGAATTTAAGAACAATCAGAAGGTGTTGAATGCGATCGGAGACGAGACCCGGCAAGCCATCCTCATAGCCTTGATTCAAGGGCCGCAAAAACCCGGCATGCGCGTAGGAGAGATCAGGATGAAAACTCATCTTTCCCGACCGACCGTATCACATCATCTGAAAATATTGAAAGAATCACAGATAATAAGTGTTCGTAAAGAAGGAACTCTCAACTATTACAGCCTTGACTCCGGTAGCAAGTTGAAATTGTTGAAAAACCTGGTGAACGAGATAGAAAAGTTGCTAACGCAATGTGAAGAACAAGCATCGGAACAACAATTAGAAAAAACGGGGAGGGGGAGTTGCGAATGAATCAGACAGTCGCAGCGGCAAACGGAGTGGACATTCCTCAACTCGGGTTCGGCCTATATAAGATCAAAGACGGGGGGAGCTTCGAGAGGACTGTCGAGGAGGCTATTCGAATGGGTTATCGCCATTTCGATACGGCCAAAATTTACGGTAATGAAGCGGCGCTAGGTCGGATCATCCAAAACAGCGGCATTCCCAGAGAGGAGTTCTTCATTACCTCCAAGGTATGGACGACAGACCTGGGGTACCGTGCGACGAAAAAGGCGTTCGAGAAGACTTGCCAGAAGCTGAATGTGACATATCTCGATATGTATTTGATTCATTTTGCCGGTCCTCAATACGTGAACGCCTGGAAGGCGATGGAAGAGTTATACGACGCAGGTAAAATCAAAGTTATAGGTGTAGCCAATTTCGAGATCCGGCATCTGGAGCATCTGAAGAAACATTCCCGGATTTCGCCGTTGGTAAATCAGATCGAGACCCATCCGGAATTTCCGCAACACGAATTGCATGATTATATGGTTCGGCATCGGATTCTGCATGAGGCTTGGGGACCGTTGGGGCAGGGAAGCAAAGAGCTGCTGGAGCATCCGAAGCTGGCGGAAATTGCCCTTTGCCACCAGAAATCGGTTGCGCAAGTCATTTTGCGCTGGCATTTGCAACGTGGAATTATTGTCATCCCCAAATCATCGAATCCTCAAAGGATAAAAGAGAACAATGAAATATTCGACTTTGAGTTGAGTGAGAAGGAAATGGAACAAATACGAGGGTTGGACACGGGTAAGAGATATTCCGTAAGTCCAAATGGCTACATGGTCAACCCGTTTTATATCAATTTGATGAAGTTATTTATTCGTTCTCATTGATGGATCATAATTCGATTTTGAACAACCGAATACTCAAATTTGGTGGTCGTTCCCCAAAAGCTTCTTTCTTCCCGAACATAAAGCAACACTTCGATTCCCGAAGTCCAGTTGAGTATATAAAAAAGGCGTCTATACGTAATTGTTTTATTGGGGCTGTCCTGTGAGTCATGAGCATGACCGGGTACAGCCCTTTGTCAGGGTTATATAGTTCTAACGGATCTAGCACACGCTATTTGCTCCCATTTGCATAGGTTTGAATTCTAACGAATCATAGAGATGTTGTTTCATCGAGTTGGTCCTTTTATATGATGTTTAGGCGGTTTACATTGGAATAAAGTTACTGAGGTTCGTTACATGCTGCATTCCTTAAGAGTCCGCCGCTTAGAGTGCGGTAGGTTCGTTAGCGCTTGAAGCGAAGGGGGAATCCTTTTTGAGGTAGTCCCATCTTTACATTTCATTCCTTGTTCTCAGTGTTCGATTTGAAAATATTGTAAATCTATATAGAGCTATGATAAGATGAGTATAGATCCATTTGAATGAGGTTACCTAAATCAAAATTCGGGAGTGTTATTATATTGAACAACAATAACATTAAAGTTGGTGTCTCTAATAAAGAAGGCCAGTTAGGTTTTGTCTTTTCGAGAGGTGGTCTGCGAGAAGGTTCCGGGAGAAAGAGTATAGGTGTGACTAAAAAAATATCTTTAACTCTAACAGAGGACATGTGGGGGAAAATCGAAAACCATTGCACAGAGTATAAACTTTCTCGTTCGGAGGCTATACGTAACATCATTGAGTCATTCTATACAAAATAATTTTTTTATTCGAGGTAGGTGAGGTCTTTGCTGGTAGAGATAACAAAAAATTCTCTTATGAATGCCATACAATATGTGATAAAGGCAGTAGCAGCAAATAGTTCAATACCTATTCTTCAAGGAATACATATTCAAGCAGGTGCAGATGGCGTTACTTTTACGGCAAGTAATACAAGTATGACGATACAGTCTATGATTGCTCAAGATGGTGTTTCTCTGACTGTAAAAAGAACAGGGGCTATTGTTATACCATCGCGTTATTTTCACGATATTATTCGTAAATTTAATGATGACAAAGTTATACTTGAAATTAAAGAGCCAATGATTCTTTCGATTGTATCCGGTCATTCTCAATTACGTTTATGCGGCATGGACCCTACAGAATTTCCTTCCATTGATGATGGAGAAGCGTTCCCTTCTACTAAACTACCCATTAATACTTCCTTACTTCGTTCGACCATTAAACAGCTAGCAATCGTAGCATCAACGTCCGAGACCAGCCCCATATTAACAGGAGTTTCTTTGGAATGCAGTAATGATTGTCTTAACTTAATTGCTACAGATGGAGTGCGGCTTGCATACCGCGCTTTGCATTTAGAAGATGCTACCCACAACAGTTTGAACGCTGTTATTCCAGCAAAAAATCTCTATGAATTATCGAAAATATTAAACAAAACAGATGACACAACTGAAATTGAAGTGAGTAATAATCGAGTTAAATTCGTGACAACTGGACTGAAAGTGGAGTCTGCTCTTATTGAAGGGACGTTCCCATCCATAAAGAATGTAATCCCTCAATCTTATTTGTGTGAAATCGCAGTTGATACAGCATGTTTGTTGAAAGCAGTTGAATGTGTAACTGTGATGGCTAGTGAACAAGTGATTAGATTAGTAGCTAATACAGACACATTAAAACTATTGTCCAAAACAGCCGATGTTGGAGATATTCAGAATGAAATTCCACTATTAGAGATGTGTGGGGAAGAATTTGTGGTATCACTAAATGGAAAGTTTTTTATCGATATACTTCGCTATATGGATTGCGCTAGCGTCCTATTAAGATACGCCGGGAAAACAAGTCCCATCGTCGTACTTCCAGATGATTCGCTCATGTCAACTCTGTTTTTGATTACTCCAGTGATGACCCGGTGAACCGTATCATAAATAACGGCAAGTTTTTTACTGACTTTTTCGTGCAGAAATTGCAAGGTATTCATTATTTATTTCCCATAAAATTACCTTGAAGGGAGGGAGTACGATGGATTGGTTGGTCAGGATGAATAGTGCCATGGAATATATCGAAACAAATTTAGCGGACACTATTTCATATGATGAAATAGCACATAGAGCCTGTTGCTCTACCTATCATTTTCAAAGAATGTTTCCATTTATTACTGGCGTAACGTTATCGGAATACATTCGACGTCGACGGTTGACATTGGCGGCATTCGAACTGCAGACAACAGGCTCAAAGGTTATTGATGTAGCTATGAAATATGGATATGATTCGCCGGAGGCGTTTGCACGCGCCTTTAAGAATCTTCATGGTATTATGCCTATATCCGCGCGTGATACAGGCGTTTCTCTAAAAGCCTATCCTCGAATGTCCTTTCATATTTCAATAAAAGGGGATGTCGAAATGAATTACCGTATTGAGCAAAGAGATTCTTTTGAGATGTTTGGAGTATATGGAATTATAAATGCAGACCAGAAAACAGCGTTCTCTGAAGTTCCTCTATTCCGTATAAAATGTGATGATGATGGCAGCGTTGATATGATGAACGACTTACTGGGACGTTTTGGTGACACCATGTTACACGCCGCCCTTTATGATCACACTAAAGAATCTTTCAAATACATGATCTGTTATCATGTACCTAAGGGGCTTGAGATTCCGGAGAGATTCACAAAACTTGCTATCCCAACATTAACGTGGGCGGTCTTCCCGGAGCCGCAGTGTGATATGCAAAAACTATGGGAACGAATCTATTCTGAGTGGTTTCCGACATCTGAATACGAACAGGTTGAGGGCCCTACTTTCGAAATGTATTATGGAATGGCACGGCATGGGAATGGTTCAGGAGAAATCTGGATACCAGTGAAGAAAAAATAACCCTCTTATGCGAGCGAATTGCAGGCGTTAACGAAGATGAAAACTGAACAAATTTAGATTAATAAAGGGTCATCCCGACAAAGGATGGTCCTTTAACTTGCCATTACAGACTGCGCGGTGAACCGTATCACAAATGATGGCGAAAAAATCGTTGTTGGTAAAGTGGGAGAGTGCCGGTGAGTGTGTGATTTAAAGAATTAACATAGCCTCTATAGTGGGGAGCCTTTACCTAGATGTAGGGACCTCTGGGAAAGGGATCTAGTTACTAGGTCACGAATATTAAATATGACCCAAAATTTGCTTGAGACACTTTGAGCTAAGGAGGAGGCAATCCATGTTTGATATTGAAAGAATAAAAGAGGTAATTCCTCATAGATATCCATTTCTTTTGGTTGATAAAATCTTGGAAATTGATGAGGGTAAGAAAGCTGTCGGAATTAAAAATGTGACAATCAATGAGCCTCATTTCATTGGTCATTTTCCCGTCCATCCGGTAATGCCTGGAGTCGCGATTGTTGAAGCGCTGGCACAGGTCGGTGGTATCGTTATGTCTAAAAGAGGGAGTAATAATCATGAAATAGGTTTATTGACTGGTATTGATAATTGTCGATTCAAACGGCAAGTAAAACCTGGAGACCAACTTCTACTTACATTCGAGGTAACTCGCATCAAGGGACAGATCGTCAAAGGGAAAGGTTTCGCCACAGTAAACAATGAACTGGTTTGTGAATCTGAAATCATGTTTGCATTCAGTTCAATTTAGGATTCAAGTTCACGGGCACGCCTACATTTTTTATCTTGAGGGAGTTAGTATGGAGATTAAAATTCGAGAAATTATATCAGATGATTATGCTGAAGTTGTTCTTTTATGGAATGATGTACTTGAAATTCGTAATGTTAATGATGCAAACTTCCGAGTGACTATGGAAGAGATGAATAAGGCCGGGAATTACAAAACATTTGTCGCATTGATAGAAAATAATGTGGTCGGTTTTGTAACTATTGTACAGGCATTATCCGTAGGAGTTCCAATTGGTTATCTACATATTCAAGCTCTTGCTGTTAAAAGGGATCTGCAACATAGAGGATTAGGTACAAAACTACTAAGACAGACTGAAAATTATGCTAAAGAACTGGGAATATCAAGTATTATTTTATGTAGCGGAATGAAGCGAACCAACGCTCATGCTTTCTATGAACATAACGGCTATGACAGAGATTCATATTGTTTTGATAAGATGATCGACCTAACCCATTAATTGCACCAAAAAGACCCAACTCACACTTTAAACTGAAGAGTGGAAGTTGGGCTTTTTCGGTACTGCATTGGATATATCATTTATGTAACATATTCAACCGAAGTCATTGATGGATCATATTTCTGCGGTACTGGTAGGGCGTAACTCCGTATTCCACTTTGAACAACTGGATAAAATATTGATTTTTTCGGTAACCAACCATCTGTGCTATATCGGCTACACGGAGTTTCGAATCTTGCAGCAGTTGAGAAGCCTTCTCCAACCTTTTCTTGGAAATGTAGTTTGACACATTTTCCCCCGTCTCCTGTTTAAACAGTTTGGAAAAGTAGACGGGATGGAGATGTGCAACTTTCCCCAGTTCATCCAGGCTAAGGCCATGTGACAGATGGTCTTCGATATACGTTTGTACTTTGTCAACGATGGTTTGAATGGACATCTGTTTGTTGTTTCTAATCCGACTGACCCGATCCATGAGAGTTGAGGATAGTTCATCAGGATACCGTAACTGGTGAAATATCCACTCCACGGTTTCAGAGGGATCGCGATCCTTATCCGTCAGATATACATATAGAATGGTCTCCATGAGAAATATTATTTTTTGCTTTTGGATATGGATTTGATCATATTTTTTAATGATATTTCCCGCCGACTCCCAATCACCGCATGACGGAGAATGGTTGAATATGCCATTGAAGTCTTCTAAGTATACGTCCTCATTAAGAAAGAACCTGTAGAACATCTGCCGGGTCACGTTTCGGTCGGTCAATGAAAAGGGAGGAGACGCGACTGATTGCTCCAGTTTGATGGTCAGTTCTGCAGCAGCTTCTTCCGGAACAAGACCGAACAGTCCCGTTCCCGCATTCCAAACGAGACGATCCAATTTGTCTCCGACAGCGTGTTTTATAACATCCTCATGTTCCTGTGTAAAACCCTCCAGCTTGAAGCAGCACAAATGGCGTTCACCTAAAAATTCAGTATAAGCATCATATTGCTTCCTTAATGTCTCATTGTGACCAAGCAAGGAAAGCAGGTACTCCAATCCATCGAAGTTCTCCCATGCAACAGATTGAGCGGGCCGTGTCTTTGTAATATTGTTGATGGCTTTGGACATGGCTTTCTCCACATCATCTTTGTCGACAGGTTTGAGCAAGTAGTCGAGCGCACCTAAACGAATTCCTTGTTGCGCGTATTCGAACTCAGAGTAGCCGGAAAGGATGATCACTTTGGTTGGCAAGTTATGTTGATGGATATGTTGAAGCAGATCAATGCCGGAAACCTCAGGCATTCGGATGTCAGTGATCAGAATATCGATGTGGTTTTGAGTCAACATGTCTCGGGCTTCAATCGAATTGGTCATCGTCTCGATCTGATCAATGCCAAAGGTGTTCCAATCGAGCAAGTGTTTCATATATTCAACGACATAATGTCCGTCATCCACAATCAATAATCGCATTAGTTATCTCCTTTCACCTCGGGAATGCTGATGAGCAGCAGGACGGACAAGCCGCCCCAATCATTAGTAGTAAAATGTAACCCGCTACGTTCGCCGTACGTATTTTTCAGACGTTGATTTACATTCCAGAGCCCTACGCCTTTAATTCCTTCAGGCGGGGTATCACTCTCAAGCCGAGCCTCCAGGCTGTGGATATTATCGAGCGAAAGACCTTTTCCGTCATCGGAGACCTTGATCGTTATCGCAGTCTCTGTCTGTTTGACATCAATTGTTACCCGATGCGCACCTTGCTGTCCTTCAATTCCATGTTGAATCGCATTTTCCACCACTGGCTGGATGATCAACGGCATGAGGGGAAGCGAGGCCAGTTCTGGTGGCAGATCAATGCTGTACTCCATTTTTTTGCTGAGAGCCATAATAATCAGGAAATGTTCCGCAAACTGAAGCTCGCTTTCCAGCGTAACTTCATGCCGGTCCAACTTGGTTAAATAACGATAATATTCAGCCAGATGTTTGCTCATGCGCATGACAGAATCAGGTGAAAACTGAGCCACCGACATGATGAAAAACAAACTGTTGTACAAAAAATGAGGATTAATCTGAGCTTGAAGTTGTTGAAGTTCCGCACTTCGTCTTAGTTCCGTTTCGGTTTTCAAAGATACGAATAGATCCTGGATCTCGGTAACCATATGATTAAAACTTCTAAACAAGCTGTAAAACTCTCTATCCGTATTTTCGGTAATACGTGTATTGTGATTGCCTTGTTCGACCTGTGAAAACTTCCTTTCCAACAAACGAATATTACGGTAATAGTTCCGGTAAAACGTAAAGATTACAACCAAACCAAGCGTGAAAACGGCTAAAATGCTGGCAAAAAATACTTTACGGTTACGGTCAATCGGTTGCAGGAAATCATTCGTCTGTGTATATGTAATCAGGTAGGCGTCAATTGATTCAATATATCGGGAAAGAACATAGTAATCGTCCGAATTGGTATGATAATCATATTTTAAAGTGACCTCCGGCTGTGGAGAAAGCATATCAGTAACCGCTTTCAAGAGATCGTTATCAACTTCCTTTTCACTCCATAACTGCTGGGGGTTAAACCAAAAAAAAGCGTTTGAGCTGTCGTTGTTCACAGCCTTTTTCAGCAGATTTTTCAAATATTCGGTATTCAGCTTTACTCCAACTACGTACTGAGTTGGTTCGTTTTGTCCGGATTTTTGGATGTAAGGGTAGAGGGCAAAGTAATACAAGCTATTGCCGACAATTTGCCATCCCCGCTCATGAACATCCTTGAACGGAAGTCTCGCCTCCGGCGTACTGTTGGTGGACAGAAACGTTTCTTCAGACTTCCAGTAAATGCCGATCGATTCAATCGATCGACTGGATAGGAGCGTTTGCCGCAGGCGATCAACGATATCGTTTTTTTTCATTTGGGAATCGTAATTGCTCAGCTCGATAACATGCCTCTGATAAAATCGGACATCACTGTCAGCTGCATATTGAACTCCGTACATGTTAGCCTCGTATATAATCCCGTCCAGAATGCCTTTCACATAATCAAGCTGGTTTTTGGAAGCTCCAATCAGATTTTCTTCAAGTGTCTTGGAGCTTAATCGGTTCATCACGAAAAACAAACTTAACGTCAGCAGCAGAAAAAAAACAAAGAAATAGATGAATCGCTTCATATACATTTTTCTGATCATATGTGTTTCCTTTCATTTCGCTAAACGTAGAAGTTTAAACTCCAGATTGGATTAACTTTAATATAAGCCAAACCTTGTAAAAGCGGAAGGGCAGCATCAACGATAAATGAAAGCGGTTTTAAAATGCTTCAGGGCGGGGTGATGATCTTGAAATTTTGGCATTTTGGAGTGAAAGCGCTTTTGTTAAGCTTATCTTCAAGGATCGCTTTCGAAAAGCCATCATAGAGGAGGTATGCAACATTAACGAGATTGTGCCCGTCAGATCCGCTAAAAAAACAAAAACAAAGCTTTCCCAGCGGACTTCATTCAAAAAGGAAATTAAGAAAAGCTGGCCTTTGTACGTACTTTGTATTCCCGCATTTGTGTTTGTCTGCATCTTTTCTTATGGCCCGATGGTAGGTTTGCTCATGGCATTTCAGGACTACAAACCATGGCTGGGCATCACAGGTTCACGGTGGATCGGGTTAGATAATTTCGAACGAATTTTCCAGTACAAAGAAGCCACACAAGCGATTGTTAATACGTTAATTATCGCCGTTTCTAAAATTATCGTTGGCATTATCGTTCCAATCGTCATGGCTATTCTGCTGAGCGAGATCCGAAATATGGGCATTAAGAAAAGTGTTCAGACACTGGTGTATCTGCCGCATTTCTTGTCCTGGGTTACTGTGGCAGGGTTGATGATCGACATTCTCGGATTAGACGGAGGAATCAATCACATCTTGACACGTATTTTCGGGAACGATCCCATTTACTTCTTGGGTGATCCTGATCTGTTTCGATTCACGGTTGTGATCAGCGATGTGTGGAAGAGCTTTGGCTTTGGCATGATTGTTTATCTGGCGACCATTGCGGGAATTAATCCTTCTTATTACGAAGCGGCCGAGATCGATGGTGCCACACGCCGGCAGCAAATTCGATACGTCACCTTGCCTAGCATGTTGCCTATGATTATCGTCATTTCTACGCTGAGTCTGGGCAATATTCTGGACGCGGGCTTTGATCAGGTCTTCAATCTGTACAATCCGCTTGTCTACAGTACGGGAGATATCATTGACACCTATGTCTACCGTTCATCCTTGTTAAACGGGCAATACGGCTTCGGGACCGCTGTAGGACTGTTCAAATCGGGAATTAGCTTGATCTTGATCGTTGTCTCTTACAGGCTGGCCTATAAGTATGCCAATTACAAAATATTCTAACAAGGAGGGGGAGGGATCATGTACCATAAAACGACAGGTTATAGAGTATTCTCCTATTTTAATTACGCGTTCATGATACTGGCGGGTCTGGCGTGTTTTCTTCCACTGCTTCATCTGTTGGCGCAATCTCTAAGCAGCAAAGCGGCCATTAGCGGTAATATGGTTTCATTTTGGCCGGTGGGGTTCAACGTGGATGCCTATGTAAAAACGTTCAACAATTCTAATTTCAACGGTGCCATGCTGACATCCATCACTCGAACCGTATTGGGTACAACCATCAGCATGTTTATTCTTACCTGTGCAGGATATGCCTTGTCCAAGGAATTCCGGGGACGCAATGTGCTCATGTGGTTTTTTATCTTTACCATGCTCTTCTCGGGGGGATTGATACCTTCTTACATATTGATCACAGCCCTTGGATTAAAGGATACCATATGGGCTCTTGTGTTACCGGGCGCTTTTGGTGCTTATAATTTGATTCTTCTCGTCAATTTTTTCAAAACGATTCCAAAAGCCCTGGAAGAAGCAGCTTTCATTGACGGAGCTTCCTTTTTCGTAATTCTCAGCAAAATATATTTACCATTATCTCTGCCTGGCATAGCGACCGTATCCTTGTTCATTATGGTGGGGCACTGGAACTCCTGGTTTGACGGGATATTGTACATGTCGGATGCAAGTAAGTATCCGCTGGCTTCGTTCTTACAGACCGTTGTCGTGCAGAGCAATATGCAAAATATGGCGATGAGCCAGTCTGAGGTGGCAGCCATGTCTGAACAGAGCATCAAGGCAGCGCAAATTTTTGTCAGTACGCTGCCGATCATTTTGGTCTATCCTTTTTTACAAAGATATTTCGTGAAGGGAATTGTACTAGGAGCCGTCAAAGAATAGTTAGGATGACGAAAAATTGGATCGCTATATATGTTCAACTAAACATTTACACGATAACGTAGAGGACAGAAGAGACCTGAAGAAGCGGAGCGTTCGCCTTTATTCCAGAATTTCACCTTTGTAAAAGTGAATCAAAAATTCTGGGAATAACAGCGATCGGAAGGTTGTTCTGTCATCGGAGTGCCAGTGTAAATAGGCAATTAGTTGAACTTATATAGAAAACAAATTGAGTATGAGTGAAGGGAGCATGTTTCCATGAAGAAAAGAACTGATTTATGGAAAATGGTAAGTATGGTTATGCTGTCGGCTGTTCTTGTGGCTGGCTGTAGCAAAGGGGAGAGTGCTTCCGAGACCGCACCGGCATCGGTGCTTAAAGACGGAAAATATGATCCACCGTTTACGATCACCATCGCCAAACAACAGGATGAAAATGCTGGAAAGTACATCAACGGTGAGACGTTGAATGACAATGTATTGACTCGCTGGGGCGAACAAAATCTGGGTATCAAAATCCAAACCACCCTGCTGGGAGGTGATGCTTCACAATATAATACCAAGCTACGGTTGGCGTTGACAGGTTCCGAGAAGTTGCCCGACGTTCTGCCCGTCTATGACACCATGCTGGTCAATGATCTGATCGATTCGGGGCAAGTCAAAGAGATAACGGAAGACATCTCAGCCTACATGCCTGACCGGATAAAAGAAATATACAAACAATACCCAACCACCTTCAATCCAGTGGTTAGGGAGGGCAAGGTCTACGGGATGGCGATTGCGCCGAATCTGACGGAAGGCGAAGTCATGTTGATCCGCCAGGACTGGTTAGACAGGTTAAATTTGAAAGCGCCAACAACGATTGATGAGTTTGAACAAGTCATCGCGGCGTTCACTAATGAGGACCCAGATGGGAACGGCAAGAAAGACACATACGGCTTTACTTTTTCAGGGAAAGATTCCTACAACACGGGCTGGGTCAGCGATCCAGTCATGATATTCAGCGCATACACGGGCAAACATCTTCCAAGGCAATGGCATAACGACAATGGCAAACTAACCTATGGATCTGTGGCTCCTGGCAACAAAGAGGCACTTGCCAAGTTACGCGATTGGTATGCACAAGGGTACTTGAACAAAGAATTGGCCACCCAAGGGGCCTGGGATGCTCTGTCCGATTTTACGGAGGGGAAAGCTGGTATCATCATTGGTCGTCCTTGGCTGTACGACAGTGTGAAGGACGTAGAGAAAAATGTGGATGGTGCAAAAATTAGTGCTTATCCGACCATTCAAGGTGTGAACGGTGATAAGACCTACCAATCCGCCCAGTTGAACGATGGTGTGTTCATGTTTAACAAGGATTTTCAGAACATGGAAGCCTTCTTCCTGTACTACGATAAAATGTACGACGCAGCGTTCAGCACGGGAGAGTTCAAATACGGCTACGCTCAAGGATACGATTACGATATCGTTAACGACGAAGTCACTTTTGATCCAACGAAATTTAATACGCCATTAGAGGCTGTGCAGGGCGTTGGGAAAATGGCATTTACCAAAAATACGCCGAGTGTTGATGGTCCCGGCCAATCCTACTACGATCTGGCGAATGGAGTTAAAGCCGACACGGGTGTCCTCATTCAGAGCGCCTCGAAGGATCAAACGACGCAGGACGGATACCGGATTTCGTATGAAAACAGAGATGTTTTACTGCCAAATGAGTTTAACGGTCCACCAACGCCAACGATGCAAAATGTGTGGGAACAGTTGACCACTATGGAACAGGAGACGTTCACCAAAATCATATATGGCAATGAGCCGCTTGAAGCATTTGATACCTTTGTGAAACAGTGGCATGAAAAAGGCGGAGACACCGTGATCGAAGAAGTTAACGAATGGTACAACCAAGCCAGTGAGACGGATGTAATGACACTGATGAATTTGAAATAAAGTCTAGTTTCACCTGAACCAGCCTTCCGGCAACAGGAAGGTTGGTCTTCTAAAAAAGGAGATGATGAGACATGATCAAAGGTAAATCGTGGATGGCTATCGTCATTGCATTGATGTTGTTAATAGTGCATTTAACGTCCTCAGCTCAAACCGTTCACGCTGCTGGTGAAGAGACCCATATTGCTGCAACACTGTTTGTGCTGAAGAATGAATCCGAAGTATCCAATGCCAAAATTCATTGGGCACCTGTCCAGGGAGCGACTGCATACGAGTTATACAGATCAGAGAACAATGCGCCTTATACGTTATTACAGACCTTAACAGGTACAACGACGGATGATTATGAACTCAATATAGGCAACACATACAAGTATCAAGTGAAGGCATATGGCGGAACTTCCTTGTTAACCTCCGCTGTCTCACCAGAATATACCCCTTACAGCCTTCCAGAGAACCTCACAACTTTTGATAACACAACGCAATCAACGCTTATGCTCCCCAATGAGCTTAAAGTTGGAGACACCTACTACAGATTTAACTTTGTGCAAAAGTCATCAGGCGGTTTTGGCGAAATGATTCAACAGACGTCAACGGATGACATCTCCTACGGTAACGACAAAGTGGTCCTGTCCTACACGGATCATCCCGATCTGGCGGATTCTAAATTTGAGGGGATCAATATCTTCTATCATGCACCCACGAACAAATTTGTTTTTTGGGCTCACTATGAAAACAGTACAGACTACACACTTGCGAGGGTATCGGTGGCTTCGGCCACGCCTGGAGAAGACTTTACCTTTCACAAAAGCTTTCGGCCGGAAGGGAACCAATCCCGGGATATCTCCATTTTCAAAGATGATGATGATTCGGCGTATCTGATCTCTACGGCCAATAATAATTCGGACACCATCTTATATAAGTTAACCCCCGATTGGTTGGATGTGGATCATCAAGTTTCAGTTATTTATCAAAGTCAACACAGGGAACTGCCCAAGATGATCAAAAAAGATGGCATTTATTATTTGTTCTCTTCCCAAGCGGCAGGTTGGTACCCGAGCATACCCTTGTATTCATCAGCAACAAGCATTGACGGAGATTGGTCTGAATTACGGACGATTGGTAACACGTCAACCTTCTCGGCGCAGTCGGGTTCCGTCATGCGGGTGAAGCCAGATACGGGTAACAACGTGGTTATGGTTGCGTATCGCTGGATGTTCGGCTGGGCAGGCACGCAAAATGGAACAACGGAGGAACGTTTGCTTCCCGTTTGGTTCTCTGATGGTTACGCATTTTATGATTATTTTGATCAAGTCCTGTACAACACAAGCGATGATGTTGTCGTTCCCGTTCAGAATGGAAAACTGCTGTCGCAAGGTAAACCTGCAACAGCCCAAACGGCTACTGGAACAAACCCGGCAAGTTATGCTAATGATGGTAACTATCAAACCGAATGGGTAGGCACAGGCAGTTCTTGGCCACATTGGTGGAAGGTCGATCTCGGCTCTGTTCAACAGTTGAATAATGTGCAAATCTCCTGGTGGATGCAAAAAGGCTCCGAAGGTTATTACAAATACAAAATCGAGACCAGTACGGATAATGTAAACTGGACCGTGGCATTGGATCGAACCAATAATACATCTTACGGTTTCACATCAGATACGCTATCGAGCACTGCTGCCAGGTATGTACGAATTAATATGCAAAATGCGGCACTTCATAACAACCCCAACAATTGGTACACGCCAAGACTATGGGAAGTGAAGGTATTTGGATCGGACACCAATTAACGATGTTCCTATAAGAAGAGAGGTAACGGTGTGAATAATCAATTAACTAATGGTGGCATCTGGAATGATTCAAGCGGTAATCCGATCCATGCCCATGGTGGACATATGTTATTCCATGACGACTATTATTACTGGTATGGCGAAGATCGGAGAGACGATATATATGTGAGTTGTTACCGTTCCAAAGATCTATTCAACTGGGAGTTTCGAAACCATATCTTGACCACCTCTACACCAGCTGCACCCATTCGAGTTCGGACAAATCTGGCATTAGTGAACGATAAAGGTGGAAAAGTAAATCTCGAACGGCCTAAAGTGCTTTTCAACGCGGTGACCAAAAAGTTTGTACTCTGGGCTCACTATGAGAATGGTAACAATTACAACGATGCCGCATGCGCCATTGCCACATCGGATTCTCCGGATAGTCATTTCGTGTATCATGGCAGCTTTAATCCGTACGGGTATATGTCGCGTGACTGCACGCTCTTTCAGGATGATGACGGGACAGCGTATTTTATTTCAGCTGCCAGAGACAATGCGGACCTGCACATCTATCGCCTGCAGGGAGATTACCTTAATGTTGAAAGTCTTGTCGGAAAGCTGTGGCAGGGGGAATATCGGGAGGCGCCAGCCGTCTTCAAACGGAAAGGGAAGTATTATATGGTGACCTCATTTTGCACGGGTTGGGCTCCAAATCAAGGGAAATACGCGATGGGACCATGGGGGATGCTAAGCGATTTTGGCGATGAAACGACGTACCAAACGCAACCAGCATTTGTACTTAAGCGATCAGAAGAGGAGTACCTATACTTTTCGGATCGCTGGAACGGATCGGATTATTTTCAGTCCAGCTATGTGGTACTGCCCATTGAATTCAATGGGCACATTCTGATTCTAAATGATTATTCCACATTATCTTTGCGAGAGGACGCACATCTGATTCATTTTGAACGATAATTTGAACGATAAAACGACTGATGAGAAAAGACTTTGTTCCTACAGCGAATGCAGGTTCAAAGTCTTTTTGAATGAAATTTATAATTTCAAATCCAACGAATAACGATCGCGAAGTACTGATAAATGGTGGAGCTCATGTCCAGCCATAACAAATGCAATCGATCGAGCTGAAGCAGTGTTATCACTGACGATCCCTCTACAGAGCCATGCTTCCGGGGTGAGGCGACGAAGCATAAGAATGGTTGAGCGGCGTGTGACGGCATATTCTTCGCTCAAATCGGCCAGGGTATACGCTTTAAAAGGGTGGGTCTGCATAAGCACGTCCTGATCGTAGCCGGGATGATTCGCTTGGTCACCTCTGGCGATGCGAAGCAATCGGCTACTCATGATGCGTTCGTTATCCAAAAGGTGACCGATGACCTCTTTCACGCTCCATTTGCCTTCGGCGTACCGATAATTTGCTTGCTCCTCTGTCAATGAAGTGAGCAAAGTTGGTACGATGTTGGCTTGCAGCTCTAAGCGTTCGATGATGTTCCCTTCAGGAACAAGCTGGATGTACCCTTCATAATAAGCTGCATATTCCTCTGTAGTTGGTCTTTCAACCATGGTAATGCCTCCTTTGGGATTCGTAGATCTGGAATATATTGTAGCATAAATCTTACTTCCAGCATTAAAATTGGCCCTTCCGCTTGATGTGTGGAAGGGCTTCTTCATGTGATTTGATTTGAACAGTTTATAGCGTTTGGGTGTACCACTTCTAATCCGTACGTCGTATCCTTTTATTTTGAACAAATCTCTCTAAAACCTCAAAATCCTCCGTCACTTTTTTGAACGGCAACGTGTCCAACACCTGTTCCCGGTAACTCTTTTTAGCCGTTGTGCTGAGACGGGAGTCAAGTATGCTGAGTATGCCAAGGTCCGTTTCACTGCGGATCAAGCGTCCAGTTCCTTGCCGTAATCGAAGAAGCATGTCCGGTACAAACACCTCCATGAACGGATTCTCTGTTACAGATGCCTTATATTCATAAACAGGATCCGATGGAACAGGGAAGGGCAGCCGGAAAATAATGACCTGTGACAGGTCAGACCCCTCGATATTCACACCTTCCCAGAATACACCAGTACCCAGGAGGACACCTTTGCTTTTCCTGAAATCAGCGATGACACTGTCCTGGGAAGATCCTTCTTTTTGAACATGGACTGCCCATGTGTATTCATTAGCCTTTGAGATCAACTTTTTGTGAATGTACTTCATGTCCTCTTTTGCTGAAAAAAGGACGATTGTTCTTCCCTGAGTTAGATTACAGAGTTGAACCACTTCGTTGTACGCTGCTTCAAGATAGTTTTCGCCCTGATCGTGGTGGTAATAGGGAACTTTGTTCGAAATATACATCATGGCATGGTTGGTGTAGTCAAAAGGGGAGGGTTGGCGCTCTAAGAAACCTCCCTTATAACCAAGGGAGTGCGTCATATAAGAATATTGTTCCTCCAGTGTATCCCCGCCTTGGCACAGCGTTGCTGATGTTAGGATTACAGGTACCTTACCATTAAATAAAGCGTATTTCAGAAATTGGCTTATATCTTTGGGACAGATGCTGATTGTGGTTACTCTAAGGGGACTGCTTGCCCATAAAAGATAGTTGTCCTCTATTTCAGATAAGACACTAATAAGGGTAATTAGCCCGTTGATGGCTTCAAAAGCGTCATCGATCTCCCGCTCGTGGCGTGAGGTCAAAATGGAAAGGCGCAGACTGAGATCTTTTAAATTGTTTAAGACTTGGTTTAACGGTATTCCTTTGATCTCCGACACTTTGATTCGGTCGTTATCCTGCTTGGCATGGTGGAGCAGATCCGCGTTTACCTGTTTGAAGATGCGCTCAGCGCAGTTTTTGATGAACTTGGATTGTGAGAAGAGACTTTTATCCCCGGACTGCTTCGTTAGAAGCTGCACCGTGGTATCCAGAATGCGGCAAATTCCCCGATAAGTGAACTCAAGTGTTCTGGCATCCCGAACTTTTGCTTCCAGATTATGCGCTTCATCAATGACGATCAGAGCAGGCTGTTCTGAGATGATGCTCTTGGTTCCTTCTTTTTTCTTCATCAGATCCCGTATGAGCAAGTCCTGGTTCACGATAATAAAATCAATCTCGTGAGCTTTTGCATTTAATTTCGCTCTCATATCGTAAAACAAACATGCAGTTTTGTGATGACAACGTTCAAATTTGCAATCATTCACGGAAACGTGGGACCATTCGGCATCACTAACTCCAGCTTTAATATCGGCTCTTTCATCAATTTCATAATCTAATATGCGCTGTGCGAGGGTAGATACGGAGGAGTTTGCATCATCAAGATTGATCCATTCCGCTGCTCTACTTCGGCAGGCATACTGCCCCATGCCTTTTCCCACCACGGAGCGAACCGTTGAGAATCCCAACCGGCTACCAATAATCCTTAAATCTTTATGTATCTGTTCCGAGAGCTGAATGGAGGATGTCGCTATAATGACTGGTTTCTGAGACATTTGATTCGTGAGCAGACTTGGGATCAGGTACGCAAAAGACTTACCGATTCCGACACCAGCTTCAATCATGGCATTATGCCCATGGATATAAGCATCGGCGATATCGAGAGACATTTCTTGCTGTCCAATTCGCTCTCTAAGGCCAATTCGGGGGAACCGGTCATATATTCGGAAGATGGCGTTAACCAAAGAACGTTCGATTTCCTTGTCCGGTTCCTGTTTATTAATTTTGTACAGTTCATTTAACCAATTCATAACGATCGCCTCTCTTCCGAATGATGATCTTCTTGTACTTACTTTGGAGACGATTTACCTCACAATGTAGTTGTAACGGCATTTTTTAATCTGGATACGCCTTCCTGTAATTGTTCATCTGACAAATGTGCAAAAGACAAATAGATACCATACTTCGTACCAACAGACGTTGAACTGCTGACTTCTGAGTATACCACACCTTGTGACCGAGCTGATTCCCTAAAGGCCTCATAAGTGGTCACATTACCTCGCCACCAACCAAACACGTGTAGACCCGCTTCATTCTCCACCCAATCAAACCATGTAGAGAGCTGCTTGTTCAAAAGTTTGAGTAACAGATGGAATTTCCGACTGTATAATCGATTCATTCTGCGCAGATGACGTTCATATTGACCACTTGTCATGAATGCGGCTAATGCCCGTTGTTCGATCAGGTTGACGGGTCTTGGCTCGTATAATGCTTGTGCCTTTCTAAAGGTGTCAGCCAAGGTAGGGGGAAGAACCACATAACCAAGTCGTACTTCTAAAGGCAAGGTTTTGGTAAAGCTACCCAGGTAGATTACACGTCCTGCTTTATCGAGTGTTTTCAGTGGTTCAACATGCATTCCGCGATATCGGAATTCACTATCATAATCATCCTCAACAATCATGGCATCATTTCGCTGTGCCCAGTCCAGCAAGGTTTGTCTGCGTTCCAGACTGAGCATTTCACCAGTAGGAAATTGTCGTGACGGCGTGACAAACAACATACGTGCTTCCCAGTCCTGGGGCACAACGCCCTGACCATCGAGATTAGCTTCAATCAACTTTGCACCCGCAGCCAATATGGCTTTAGAAATCCCGACATAACAAGGACTCTCTGTCACTACATAATCCCCAGGATCTGCAAGTAATTGAGTGAGTAGAGCTATAGCTTGCATGGAGCCTGCAGTTACTGCAATATGATCCGGATCGACTTGAATGCCCCGCATCCTCCGCAGATAGGCAGCAATAGCTTCTCTCAATTTTGGATCCCCGGTTGAACTAACCATGGCAGAGGTTGTTTTCAGGTGATGCTCACGGTGTCTTATCTCTGCATACAATCGATTATTCCATTCATCGTAAGGAAACTTGGAGAAATCAGGTTGATATTTGCTGAAGTCGATCACTTCGTCGCTATTCATTCTGGAATCATGTGTATGAGCATTGGCTGGTGTATTTCTTTGAATCGACTGCTGTTCAAACTGCTGAATACGATTCCCCCAGGCGGATAAGTGATGCGTACAAGCTTTCTCGGTGGACGCATTATTGTTCAAATCCAACTGGTAAGCAACAAAGGTTCCTCTTCCATGCTCTGAATGAATGTAACCTTGTGCAGTCAACGTATCATAGACCTGATTCACGGTTCCTCTGGAAATGTGATACGTCGCGGCTAACTCTCGAGTAGAGGGTAACTTCTCGCCATGTATAAGATTACCTTCATGAATTGCATCACGAATGGCATGATAGAGAGCCTTCATCTTCGTATATTTTCGGTTCAAATATGAACTGTAAGCTACATGAAATTGCATAGGACCTCCAGATTTATAAATGAAGTGGTACAATAAAAACCAAAAATATTGGATCTTTTTATATGACCATTCTCATTCTATACTAAATGATAGATTAGAGCGATGCCTTTATTGAAAATCACCCAAAAGTTAATTAGGAGGACTACAATCATGCAAACAGGTACAGATCGTGTAAAAAGAGGAATGGCTGAAATGCAAAAAGGTGGCGTCATCATGGACGTTATGAATGCAGAGCAAGCTAAAATTGCTGAGGCGGCAGGGGCAACAGCTGTTATGGCTCTTGAACGGGTACCTTCCGATATTCGCGCTGCTGGCGGTGTAGCTCGTATGGCAGATCCAACCATCGTTGAAGAGGTTATGAAGGTTGTATCTATCCCAGTTATGGCCAAAGCACGTATCGGTCATTACATAGAAGCCAAAGTGCTTGAATCCCTAGGTGTGGACTATCTCGATGAAAGTGAAGTTCTTACGCCTGCAGACGAAGTGTTCCATATCGATAAACATGAGTTTACTGTACCATTTGTATGTGGAGCCAAAGATTTGGGAGAAGCTCTTCGCCGTATTGGTGAGGGTGCATCGATGATTCGTACAAAAGGTGAGCCTGGAACGGGCAACATTGTTGAGGCAGTTCGTCATATGCGTCTAATTAACAGCCAGCTCCGCAAAGTGCAAAACATGTCCAAAGACGAGCTGTACGCTGAAGCCAAAAATCTGGGTGTAGCTTATGAGTTGCTGCGCGAAGTTCATGAAAATGGAAAACTTCCTGTCGTTAACTTTGCAGCAGGCGGTGTAGCTACTCCGGCGGACGCAGCATTAATGATGCACCTGGGAGCAGACGGTGTGTTTGTAGGATCAGGTATTTTCAAATCCGATAGCCCTGAGAAATTCGCTCGTGCAATCGTTGAAGCTACAACACATTACACGGATTACAAACTGATTGCCGAAGTATCCAAAAACTTGGGCGCCCCGATGAAAGGGATTGAAATTTCTAAATTGGCTCCAGAAGAGCGCATGTCCAACCGCGGTTGGTAAGATAACAGTGCATTTAGTTGAATAGGTAGTTTGAACATTTATATAGAAGAGCCGATCAATTGAACCTTAATTGATCGGCTTTTTTGTTCTTACTGTTTAGCTTGTTGATATCTTCAAAATGCTGTGGCTATAATAATCGGTATGAAGGAAGGTGCAGACAATTCGCTATCTATATGAGTTTATTCAACATCAGGACGATCTGCCTATGAAACTCTTCGTGAACTCGGTAAAACATATTGATTTTCATTGGCACAAGGAAGTGGAAGTTGTATATGTTCTCCACGGTTCAATCATCATGTATCTGGACCAGCAGCAATATACACTGCATGAAGATGATGTGATCGTGGTTAACAGTATGTCCGTCCACAAGATCGAACGAACCAATCAGGACAATGTGTTATTAACATTGCAGTTCGGTCCCGAGTTAATGAACAATAATGCGTTTATCTCCTGTAACTCTGCTATGAACGTGGAACAAAACGCTCCTCGCCTGCAAATTATTAAACAATATCTTGCGCAAATGGTATGGGAGATCAACAAAAAAACGCCAGGTTATCAAAATTTCACAATGGGCAGATTACAGATGTTATGCGGATGCCTGCAGAGGTATTTTTCCATTGGAACGAATTCCGCATTGGAAGACGGTAGCAGGGATTATGACTATAAAAGACTGAACAGGGTCCTCACATATATTGATTTACACTACAATGAAAAGATTACACTGCAGGATATGGCGCATTCCGAACATTTAAGTTTGCATTATTTTTCTCACTTCTTCACCGACAAAATCGGGATACCTTTCCAAAAGTATTTGACGCTCATTCGTTTGGAGAAGGCTCAAGCTCAGCTGGCAGCCAACGATAAAAACATCTCGGAGATCGCGCTGGATTGCGGATTTGCCAATGTGAAGCTGTTTAACAAATACTTCAAGGAAAAGTACGGCTGTACGCCCGGTTCCTATCGGGAAGCTTCTCGTACACCGGAACTCCATCAGATGAATGTAAACCGCAAACCCAAAACATATGAGGAATCTTCAAGCGGAGATTATTACGAGATGGAAACGCTGAATGCGATTGGTTTACTGTATCGATATCTGGATGTTAAGGTTGACGCCGATCAGGACACGCTTCCTGTACCGTCTGTACATCTGTCAGACCAAACTTATATTGAGATTCGTGCGGATCAGACGTCGTCTGTCTACGAAAAGCACTGGAATATGACCATGACGGCAGGGAGAGCCATTGAAGGTTTACGTGAAGATTGGCGGAAGCAGCTCTCCGCGCTGAAAGGAAAAATCCCTTTTCAATATATTCGATTTCACGGCATCTTTAATGACGAGATGATGGTGTACAGCGAGAATGAGCAGGGCACTCCCCTCTATAATTGGTCTTATGTGGACAAATTATATGATTTCTTGCTGGATCAGGGCGTTCGGCCATTTGTGGAATTAAGCTTTATGCCGAGCCAGCTGGCGAGATCCAAAGAAACGCTGTTTTGGTGGAGAGGGAATATTAGCCCGCCATCCGACCCTGCCAAGTGGCAGACGCTTGTTGGTGAATTTGTTCGCCATTGTTTGAATCGTTATGGTGCGGAAGAAGTGAGGCAGTGGTATTTCGAAGTATGGAACGAGCCTGACCTGGCGGGTGTTTGTTGGGCAGGAAGCAAGGAAGAATACTTTGCGTTTTACGAATCGACCGTTCATGCCATCAAATCGATTTTGCCGGAACTGAAGGTGGGGGGGCCAGCTATGGGTTACGGTTCTCTCTGGAACGATACCTGGGCTGAGGAATTTTTGTCCTATTGCCGCAAGCGTGAAGTGGCTCTCGACTTTTATTCGTTTCACATCTATTCGGAGTATCCCAAGCTAAAAGTTGAAGACGATCGTTTAACCCGGATCATGCCGCCTGCTTTCTATAAAGAGAGTATTGCGCTTATGCGGCAAAAAATGAATACGTCATCGTACGGTCATGTTGAACTTCATGTCACTGAGTGGAACTTTTCGCTGTATGACCGGAACTTACTGCACGATACCATGTTCATGGCTCCGTTTGTCATTTACCACACCATGAACACACTCGGTGACGTGAAAGCGATGGCTTTCTGGTCCTTTACCGATGTATTCGAAGAAAGTATCGTTCCCGCTTCTCCTTTCTACGGAGGTTTTGGCCTGATTAACCGCGATGGGCTGAAGAAACCCAGCTATTATGCATTTGAGCTTATGCAAAAGCTTGGGGATGAGCTGATGGTCAAGGGAGACGGTTATGTTGGAACCCGAAAAAGGGATGGAAGCATGCAATTTTTGTTCTATCACTATGTTCATGTAGATCAGCTGTTTGCAAGTGGAGATTGGTCGGAATTATCCAGCTCAACCCGCTATGACGTATTTGAGGAAAAAGGTAGCAAAGCTTATGAACTTACCCTGAGCAATCTCGAGGGTCCTTATAAATGCACCAGTTATCAACTGGATCGGGAGCATGGATCGGTATTTGATGAGTGGACCCGCATGGGATCGCCCTATTCCTTGACGGAAGAAGAAATCGCCTATCTAAACGGCAGGAGTGGACCCGTGATGGGGACAGAGATGGTAAGAGATGAAAGTTGGCGCAGAGAGATTTTGCTTCCACCGCATGGGGTAATGCTGCTCATTTTGGATAGACAATATTAAAAAAAAGTGCATTTAAGACATCCTTTCAGTTTGAAGGGATGTTTTTTGTTGTTTATTTCTTGTTCAGGCTGGCAAGCTAGAACTATAGCGATGGATTGGGCAAAAAACGAACCATGATGCGGCAAGTTCCAACAAGAAAGCGTTAACACAAATCGATATACTATGGTTGTGGCAGCTTAGAGGAAGACAGGGGGAGTTTTGGATGAAGCGTTTCATGAAATGGATGACAGATTCGTTTGCGCCAAGATTGGAGGCGTTTACGAATAATATTTGGGTTTCTTCGATTCAAGAAGCCATCATGGTCGCCATTCCGATGATTTTCATCGGTTCGATTATTACATTGATTTCGATTTTGCAGGATTTCATTCCGGGAATGCCGGACCTGACACCTATCACGACATTCAGTTTTGGTTTGCTTGGGTTGTTTATTGCTTTTCTGACACCTTATGTCGTGATGGAAAAAAGAGAACGACACAAAATCAAGTTGCTAGCGGGAATGACAGGGATATCTCTGTTCGTCATGCTGCTTAACCCGACGGTAAACGAAGACGGTACCATTCAGTTCATCCTTGAACGATTTGGACCCTCGGGGATGATTACAGCACTCCTGGTAGGTGTATTTGTCGCTCTTGTAATGATCATGTGCAACAAATTTTCGTTCTTCAAAAAGGGGTCTTCACTTCCCGAATTCATTATGGACTGGTTCGATTTTCTCGTCCCGATCGCCCTGGTATTAACAACAGGATGGTTACTTGTATATCAGCTTCATTTTGATATTTTTGGACTGATCGTGAACGTATTTGAGCCGATCAATGCCGTAGGGCAAAGTTTAACCGGATTTTTATTGTTCAATTTCATTGGTGTTGTACTGTATTCTTTCGGCGTAAGCCCGTGGGTTATGACACCGATCTGGTACGCGATCTGGATACCTGCAATCGAAGAAAATGCAGCTCTTGTGGCAGCGGGACAAGATCCCGTCAATATCAACACGTTTGAAACCTTTTTCTCCGGATGGCTGGGTATTGGAGGAATGGGAGCGACCTTGCCGTTAGTTGTTTGGTTCCTGATGGCACGTTCGAAAAAACTGAAATCAGTCGGCAAGGCGACTATTATCCCATCCTTGTTTAACATCAATGAACCCGTCGTGTACGGAGCACCGATTGCCTTTAATCCATTACTCATGGTACCGATGTGGATTAACTCACTTATCACGCCGGTGATTGTGTACTTGGCTCTCGACTGGGGTTGGGTGCGGATTCCGAGCCAGATCTTCCAGCTATGGTACACGCCGATCGGCCTGTCCACCTACATTATGTCCGGATTCAATGGGCTTATCTTGCTGGCAGTCGTCCTGGTGATTGTATTTATTGTCTGGTTTCCGTTTTTCAAACTGTACGATGCACAGGAACTGAAGAAAGAACAAGAACAAAATTGATATCAGAAGGGTGAGTACTATGGATAAATCAATCAATGAATTGTTGTCGGCATTGACGCTGGCCGAGAAAGCTTCACTCTGCGCAGGATTGAATATGTGGATGACAAAAGGAATCGAGCGGTTAAACATTCCGCCAGTTCATATGTATGATGGGACAAACGGCATTCGTAAAACAAACAGCGATGAAGAAATGGGGATTACAACGGAAAATGTACCCGCAACCTGTTACCCTACGGGTTCAGCCATCGGTTCTTCGTGGAATACGGAATTGTTATATGAAGTTGGTGTGGCACTGGGACGTGAATCAAAAACCATGGACGTTGAGCTGCTGCTTGGACCGGGTGTCAATATGAAAAGAACACCGCTTGGCGGAAGAAACTTCGAATACTACTCGGAAGACCCATACTTGACAGGGGAACTTGGGGCGGCGTTTATAAACGGGATCCAAAGCGAAGGCGTGGGCGCTTCTGTCAAACACTTTGCAGGAAATAACCAGGAGTTTGAAAAGATGGTAACCAGTTCGGAAATCGACGAGCGAACGCTTCGCGAGATTTACCTGAGCGCCTTTGAACGTATTATTAAGAAATCCGACCCTTGGACGGTGATGTGTTCTTATAATTTATTGAATGGAACGTATACAAGTGAGAACGAACATTTGCTGCATGACATTTTGAGAGAAGAGTGGGGTTATGAAGGTGTTGTTCTATCCGACTGGACAGCTGTCAATGATCGCATACGCGGTCTGAAGGCCGGGCTTGATCTGGAGATGCCGGGTCCCGCCAATTACAATGCGAAGGCGATCATTGAAGCGGTTCAGAACGGAAGCCTTTCCGAAGAACAGTTGGATCGCAGCGTGGGACGGATTTTGAAGCTGGTAGAGCGCGTAACGGGCAAGAAAGACATGGATTCTTCTCCAAGTTCGGACTATCATGCACTCGCACGTAAAGCGGCGGCCGAGAGTATTGTGCTTCTGAAAAATGAGAACGCGATTCTCCCGCTAGGGCAGGAGTCCATTTCGTCGATTGCCGTGATCGGACGGTTTGCCAAAAAACCAAGAATTCAGGGAGCGGGCAGTGCAAAGGTAACGCCTACAAATGTCGATATTCCATGGGATGAGATAAAAAATCTGGCTGGCGATGCCATGACCATGAATTATGCAGAAGGGTACCCGGAGGATGACTCCATCAATGATGAGCTAATTAAGGAAAGCGTCTCATTAGCGATGAATTCCGATGTTGCTGTACTGTTTGTTGGCCAACCGGAATATGCGGAATCGGAGATGCATGATTTGCAAGGCATTGATCTTCCCGAGCATCAAGTGAAATTGATTCTCGCGGTTGCCGCAGTTCAACCCAAGTGTATTGTCGTAACGAGCAGCGGCTCCGCACTGGCGATGCGCCCATGGGTACAGCATGTACCTGGTGTGATTCATTCTTGGTTGTCTGGTCAAGGCATGGGTAAAGTGATTGCAGATGTATTATTCGGACAGACGAATCCTTCGGGCAAACTGTCTGAGACATTCCCTGTCAAACTGTCGGACAACCCTTCACATATGCGAATTCGCGGAGAGAACGGCAAGCTGTATTATCGCGAAGGCCTGTTCGTGGGTTATCGATATTATGACCGGAAAGAACTGGCACCTCAATTCCCGTTTGGACACGGATTGTCTTACACATCGTTCTCCTATACGGATCTGGAAGTGTCTCAGACCCACACCGGTGTTACTGTCTCCTTCCAATTGAAAAATACCGGAAAGCGCAAGGGGAAAGAAGTTGTTCAATTGTATGTTCACGATGAAGAGTGCACATGGACCCGTCCAGAGAAAGAATTGAAAGCTTTTGCTAAAGTTGAACTAGAGCCGGGTGAAAAACGCAAGATTACTTTTGAACTGGAAGAGAGAGACTTTTCATACTACAACACCAAGTATAACCGTTGGGTGGCTGAGACCGGGTTTTTCCAAATTTCACTTGGCAGCTCGTCCAAAGATATCCGAATTACGGAACGTCTGCATTGTAACTTTGGTAAGGAAGAAATCACGTTCCACAAATTCAGTCTGCTCAGTGAGTGGATGAGTGATCCTGTAGCGAAAAAGGAATTGGAGCATTGCCTGAATGAAATGAACGAGCACGTTACGGACAAGGTATATCTTAACGAGGAGTTTGTGGGATTCTGGGCAGATTTCCCAATGATCAAAGTATTCCAAATGTTCGGTCAACAATGGATGAATGAACGTTCACCTGATGAAATTATTAATGAACTTATCGCCAAGGTTAATCAGGCACGTAATGAATAGTTAAGTAAAAGAAAAGCCAAGTTCAATCCTAACCAAAGGACATGAACTTGGTTTTTCTAACGTTTCGGGATATATCGTTAGGAAACGTAACCTTCGAACCAAGATACCGCAAAAGACAGTTGGTTTGAAGACATCTTGATCACGGCAGGTACACCTGAATGGCCTTTGAACCTGTCACAGATGAATTTTACGATAATCCGATGAATTGAGGCACCATATGAGGGTTTCCTTTTATTCATCAGACTAATGATATTGATTATTGTTCTCATTTACACGCTTCGACAATTACTGTATACTGACAATAGTTATTTTACATATTGGTATAAAAGACAAGAGAGAATTGAAAAGGGAGAGATTATTTACATGTTGGTATCCGTTAAAAAAGGGATGTTTCTTTGTTTAATTACTGCAATGATTTTGGTGCTCGCAGCGTGTTCAAGCAACAATGGTGGCAGCAAAGATGCAAATGGCAGCTCACAGCAGGCTGCGGAGAGCAGTGCCACGAATGAAGCAACAAATGGGGAACAAACCGACGCAGACGCTTCAGCACCTGCCGAAACAACCTACCCGGTAACCGTTTCAAATTATACAACAGAGAACGGCACATGGGTGAAGAAGGATCAAACGTTTGACAAGGCACCTGAACGAGTAGTTGCCAATACCCAAGGTGCAGCCGAGCTGATGATTCGCCTTGGTTTGACAGACAAACTTGTAGGTGTAGCTGCGTTGTTTGGTAGTGTACCTGAAGATATTGCGGACGAGTTTAAACAAATTCCTGTGCTAGCTGAAGGCTATGTAGGCAAGGAAGTGACAATAGGGGCTACGCCTGACCTGGTTGTTGGTCGTGGTGGATTGTTTGAGGATGCGGACTGGGGTGTTGGTACAGTAAGCAGCTTGAATGATATGGGGATCAAAACATATGTACAAAGCACCAGTGTTCCTGATGCATCGTTAGATAGTCTGTATCAAGATATTACTGAATTAGGTGAGATATTTAACGTACAAGCCAATGCAGCGGCATATATTGAGACGCTTAAAGCACGCGAGAATGCCTTGTCGGCCCGAGCTAGCGCTGAAACGATCAACTATGCATCCTTTTCGGATAATGGTGATGGAACCATTGGAATCTACAACGGAAATGGTGATACGTTTATTGAAAGTGCAATGTCATTAATCAATATGCATAATATGCTGATTAATGAAACTGGCACACTCAGCCTGGAGAAGTTAATCGAGATTAATCCGGATGCAATGATTATTTCGAGGTATGCAGGTGGTATTGATCCAGAAGAAACGATTAAAAAGCTGCTTGCCAACAAGCAGGTGCAAAACATTAACGCAGTTAAAAACAAGAAAATCTACATTATTGATTTCAACAACTTCTGGGGATACGGAGATTCCATCTTCACAGGCGTTGAAGGACTTGCTGATGATCTAGGCTTGTAATGAAAATTTCGGCTTAATGACCATTCGTGCCTCAAGATCGTTTCATGGGCCAAGAGCATAGTACCAATGAAAGTCGCTATTTTAGCGGCTTTTTTTGTTTATCAGGGACCAAATTCCTTTCTAAAGCTGATCAAACTTTTATTGGGATATAACGTTATTATTGTAAGATTAAAAATTACATGAAGTGGGTGAGTCGCTGTGAGAATGAAGCACTTAAAAAAAGTAGTTGTCGTTGCATTAGTGATGTCGGTGTTATTACCATTGGGGGCTCAAAAATCTGAAGCAGCATCCAAATATGTTGATTTGGAAATTCAGTGGGCAGACGGTCGAATTAACCATGTTCAGACGTTAATCAAGGATGGAGTCACTTACGGAAGTTTTTTCTCACTGGGTATTAAGGCAGGCCTAGTGTGGGGGATGGAAGATGATAATACCGCCGTACTGAAGAGCAGTCAGAAGCATATTGTTGTGCACTTGGGAAGCAGCATTGCCGAGGTTGATGGTCAAAAAGTAGATATGGGCAGAGAACCTGTGTGGTATATTAGTCACCTTTATGTACCTATAGGATTTCTTGCATCTGCTTTGGACGGGGAAGTGACTCATCAAGATATGAAAACGAACAAGGTAACCGTGACTGGATTGAGCAATTATACTGATACTTTTTATGGCAGCAACATGGGTTACACCTATGTCATTCGCACTGCAAAAGGAGATCTTGAGATTACGAATGCTTCTACTGGACAAAAGAGTTCGATTCCCTTAGGGATAAAGGACATGAATGTGAATACTCATGATCTTAAAATAAATTTTAAGAGGAGTCCCCAAAATCTACTTATTGTCATCATTGAACACACTAATCGAAAAACGGAAGACTACGATCTTTACACCTTGGTATTCAAAAATAAAGGTCTGATTCGCAAATCCATTGCTCACGGGGTAACGGGCCAGCAGGAAATTTTGAATTCAGATAGTACCATTCAACTCATCGATGACAACAGTATACGTATTATTGAAGATGAAAGTGGTAAAGTACTTGAAGTCCTTTCTCGTTGAATAGATATCTGATCCGATATTCATGAATTACATCCCTCACCAACTGATTTTAATACAAACATCTCAAAGAGCCGCTGATCAGAGTGATCAGCGGCTCTTGCATATTTCTTCCCGAATCTTTTCAAAACCAAAAATAGTTAGGCTAACTTTTGTAAATCTAAATACAGTGGTTTTAAATTTTTATAATGATATTAAACTAACAAGATAGCTTGACTTGTGAATGAATTATCAGTATAGTGTGAATCAGTTCACACTATACATTAAGGAGTAGTCTATGCCAAAAAATACTTTCTTTCGTTTAGACGAAGCAAGGCGCGAGGAAATATCGAATAGCGCAATGCATCTTTTTGTTGATAATCTTTACGAGGATATAACTATGAAGATGGTTTTGGATAGTTTGTCCATGCACCCCGGAACATTTTATCGGTATTTTGAAGACAAAGATGACCTTTATTGTCACTTAATACGTAATGTGACCCAGAAAAGAGCTGCATACTTCAGTAACAGTAATGAAGATTCCCTTTACAGCTATTTCCTTACTGGCTTATTTGGTAACGTTAATGGCATGGTGACCGAGCCACTGAATGAGTTGGAAATCAAACTGACTAAAACATTTTCATATATTCCTGAGGACATTTTGCTGAAAGTATATGTGAATGTCTTAAAGGGCGAGTCATTCCCCATGATCAAAGACATTTTACGCCGAATGAGGGTTGATGGATATCTCCGACCGGATGTTGACGACGACCTGATTTCTTTTATGTTTGAGTCAATGCAGCTTAATTTAATCTTGTTTTTTAGGGAATTCGATATTAAGGACTCTGAGCTGCAACATAAGATCAGCAAGTACTTTGCTGAATTTATGGGTCATGGGCTGCTTGAAGATCATAAATATTCTGAAATGGTTAGCGATCTCAAGGGGGAAAGAAAATGAAAACCTATAATGCATTTCCAGAACCAATTGGCGGCCATACTGTCGGTCGAACCCAGATGGATTTTGAGTACACGGCATCAGATTACTCCAAAAGAGAACTGACCGCTTTTGTGTACTATCCGTCTGACAGTAGCGAAGGTAAGACTACATCAACGTACATGTTTCCTGAAGTCTACGAGATGTTTAATGAGCAGCCACTTGTCACCGCGTTGAAGGATGTTTTCTCTATAGATATCAAGACCCAGTGTTACGACGACCTTGCTCTTTCCGGGAAGGAAAAGCGCTATCCAGTGTTATTCTATATTTGCGGCGGGGGCGGATCTCCAGAATGGGGTACAGTGCTTTGTACAGACTTGGCAAGCATGGGGTATGTTGTGGTAAGCATCGGCCATCAGAATAGCACGATGTATAAACGTAAAGATGGGCGCCTGTTTAATGTATCCAAGGATTTTTCGGATGTCATTACAGCGTTTGGTGAAGATCCGGAGATGCTGGCGTTGGCTGGTAAGATGGAGATGCGTCCTGACGATGAAACTGCCATTGAGATGTGCCGTAACGTGCTTGCACTACCGATACTTTCCAAGATAACAGAGTATAGTGAATCACAGGCAGAAGATGTAAGGTATGTAGCCGATTATCTTTACAAACTGGACTCTGGAGAGCTGAATTCCATCTTTAAGGGCAGATTACTGCTTGACATCGGCATGGGTATAGTCGGACATTCTTATGGAGGGCCTACGACGGCGATGGTTTGCCGGGATGACGACCGGTTCGCCTGCGGGATTGGCTTGGATAGCAGTGCGTTTGGACTTCTTGACAGCGATCTTAAGAAACCCTTCTTGTTCCTGTTTTGTGAACCTAACTATAATATGAATGCGGTTATTGGCGCTAACAATAGCATGGAAACCTATTATTTCTCAGTTGATCGTGTTGCACATTTGGATTACTGTGACATCGTGTTTACCAGTGTTAATAAGGAACACAGAGGCGAACGGGATGCTATGGAGATGCGAAATCTTGTTACAGACTATGCGAAGAACTTTTTTGATCATTACATACTGCAGAAGGCAACAAGTGTGGAAAGTCTGGCATACGATGGTGTGGAATTGATCAGGAAGACTAGCAACAAGTGACATAACCGAGAGACTACTGATTAATATATGTCAATTAATTTATATCAATGAGCTAGCCGTACAAACGCAGAGCCGATAACCCCTATTACGCGGTTATCGGCTCTCTGATATTGCAAATTAACTTCCTGGTTCAAATAATTGACGCTTATTCGGCCTTAGTCCCGCCAGTGTTTACTTGCTTCCAGGCTCCATCAACATGATATGACATTCCTTTTCGGCGGAAGGCTTGATCTCGACTCCTTTAGGCACAATATACATCTCGCCCTTGGAAATCTTCACTTGCCCATCACGAAAATCAATTATCATTTCCCCCTCGAGCACAAAAAATAACTTATCGGTCTCCTCATGAACATGCCACTCAAAATCTCCAGCAATCTTAACGATCTTAAATTGATAATCATTCATTTCACCAATGAGTTTCGGAGACCAAAGATCGTTTAATTTCGAAAATTCCTCATTTAATTTAATAGCTTGATAGTGCATCGTCATTCCTCCTGTGTATTAATCCTATATGTTCAGTATACTGATCTAAGCACTGGTATAACATGGATGCCTATTGAAATCAGGATGGATTATTGATGAACTTCAGACGATACTCCGTAGGAGAAATACCACATTGTTTCTTGAACACTCTGCTAAAATAAAAGGGGTCAGCAATGCCAACGCTCTCAGCAATCTGTTGTACAGACGCATCACTTGCCAATAACATTTGCTGTGCCATGTTTATACGATATTTCAATACATATTCTGCTGGCCCCATACCTGCATGTCTTCTAAACACGTAGGAAAGTCGATTTCGATTAACATTATTTTGTTCTGCAAGCGATGCGACAGTCAGACTTTGATCATAGTATTCTTGGATATAGGTAGAGACCCGTTCGAATAAAACATCTGATTCACAACTATTTTGCCTATGATCAACACATATTAAAGTCTCATTCAGTACATCGCGAAACAACATCTCGGTCTGAAACTTTGAAATACCTCCGTGCTGATTATACACATGCCAAAGACGCGTGATTAATTCGATCAGACGTGGGGACTGACCCGTTGATAATTCAAAATGCTGATGGGAAAAGCTTGTCTCTTCGAGGTCCGAACTACATATCCGGTATAAAACGAGGATATATTCCCAGTCCGTTCTATGAAACACGGTTTGATCCAGTTTCATTTTCGCGCCCCCATGTACAACTTTTCCTGGTGAAAAAATATAGGGTGTACCATCAAATTGAAATTGTATTTTTCCTGTAAGAGGAAATACAAATCCAGGAAAAGAATCGGTATAGTCAGCCTGGGGAACCCCTGGATTTCTAGCATATCGATATACGCCTTCAACTTGAAAAGGAATGTGTGCAAAATGCGCTGCTAACTGATTAACGTCTACTTTCACATTACGTACCTCATTTCAAAAGTGTTTGCCGGTCATTCTAAGATAAATCGTTATGGTCCTTACTCCAACATTATTGATAACGATTATCACTGTCAACATATATAATGAAAAAGAAAGCTCTTTTTTACATATGGGCAATAGAATCCATCTTGTGTTAACATGTGCACTAACTAATCCAATTGTTTGCTTGAGAAGGGGAACCCATGTCAATTCGAATAAAAATGCTGCTGTCCTTCACGGGCATGCTTGTTATAAGTCTACTGTTCATCCTGCTTACGGCAAGTCTGTATACGATTGCGGCTACGGGGGATCTACAGAGTTTCCGTGATATATACAAGGTACATTATCAGATCAACCCCCTGACTGAGCAGGGAGAATCGATCTTTCAAGAAATGAAGTTCCTGGCCAAAAATGACCCCGACGACCTGCAGAACAAGGTTTTGCTGCGTGAATATGACATGAAGCTTCGAGCTGAGAAGTCAGGGCTCTACATCAGACGAGAGAATAGTCAGATCTTCGAATCACTGACCTTCAACCAGCCAGAACTGAAGCAAGCACTTCCTGCCTATGATCTTAACAATTATCAGATTCGGAGCACCTTCAATATTGGTGAGCGATTTTACGCGTATGCAAAATTTGATTTTCAATATTCAGACGGGGAACGGGGGAGTATCTTTGTCATTCGTGAGAGAAGTCCCTTTGCGGAGCTTACTCGCAAGTTGCTGCCTGTGATGTCATTCCTGCTTATTGGCGTCCTCATCATTGCAAATCTGCTCTTGTTCCGCTGGATCACGCGCAGCTTCATTAAACCATTGAATCAACTACGAAGTTCAGCCGAACATATTAAGGATGGCAATCTATCCTTTAAACTTCAGCTAAACTCCAATGACGAGGTTGGTCAACTCAGCGAAGCGTTTGAGAGCATGCGGAATCAATTACAGCTCTCTTATGCGTTACGTCAGCAGGACGAAGTGAACCGCAAAGAGCTTATCTCCAACATTTCGCATGATCTCCGTACGCCGATTACCAATATCAAAGGCTATATTGAGGGTATTCGTGACGGTGTCGCTAATACTCCGGAGAAAATGGAGAGTTATGTTAATATCATTCACTCCAAAGCAGTTAGCATGGATAAGCTGGTGGATGAACTGTTTTTGTATTCCAAGCTCGACTTGAACCAAGAGCCTTTCCTGTTCAAGACAGTTGATCTCGCTGATTTCCTTGAAGATAGCATTGAAGAGCTGAGATATGATCTGGAGGATAAAGGTGTTGCCCTGGATTGGAATAACCAGGTGTCTGGTCCCGCTATGGCTGCTGTGGATCCGGAGAAGTTAAAACGTACCGTTGTTAATGTGGTGGATAATGCACTCAAATACATGGAGAATGAACATAAACGATTCGAGATTACACTTCAAGCTGATGAGAACTGGATTACGATGGCGTTTAAAGATAATGGCAGGGGAATACCTGAAGAGGCACTGCCTTATATATTTGAACGCTTCTATCGTGCAGAACAATCTCGGAATTCCTCAACGGGCGGAAGTGGGCTCGGGCTAGCAATTGCCCGCCAAATCATTGATGGACATGGGGGCTTTATCTGGGCAGAAAGCCAGCCCAATGATGGCACGAGCATATATATCAAGCTGAAACGGCTGAATGAAGAGAGGAACTAATGAGTAATGGCAAACATTTTGATCATTGAAGACGAAACAACGATTGCGGAACTGGAACGGGATTATTTTGAGCTCAACGGATTTTCCGTGGATCTCTGCCATACTGGAGATGATGGTCTGAAGCAGGCACTGGAGGGGGACTATAAACTGATCATTGTTGATCTGATGCTTCCGGGACTCGACGGCTTCGAATGTTGCAGGCGTATTCGCGAGGTAAAAGAGGTGCCCATCCTTGTCGTTTCCGCAAAAAAGGAAGAAATCGATAAGATCCGGACATTTAATCTGGGAGTGGATGATTTTATTACAAAACCGTTTAGCCCAAGTGAGTTGGTTGCACGAGCAAAGGCTCATTTGACCCGATACGAGAGACTACTTGGCAAAAACAAACCAGCTGAGCAGGATGAAATCCACATTCGCGGGCTTCACATTGATAAAGGATCACGGCGCGTTTTTGTTAATGGAGAAGAGGTGGCGATTACAACCAAGGAGTTCGAGTTACTTGTATTTCTTGCGAGTCATCCCAACCGTGTATTTAGCAAATCCGATCTGTTCGAGCGGATCTGGGGCATGGATTCCACCGGAGACATTGCAACGGTTACTGTCCATATTCGCAAACTGCGCGGCAAACTGGAGACAGACCCCAAAAATCCGGAGTATATTGAAACCGTCTGGGGTGCAGGCTACCGGTTTACTGCATAAGTTTCGTGAAAATTTAGAGCCAGTTTATATTTTGTTAATAACTTTAGCCTTGGGAGTTTCTTTTTGTCCTCTATTCTATAGATACAGGCAATTACAACCTATAGAGGAGGAATTCAACCATGAATTCTACAACCCGCAAAATCGCTACATTTCTAACCATAACTGCATTAGGTACAGCAGTGTTCCCGTTAACTGCGAATCAAGTACATGCAGCTACATACGTTACTAACATTGCGGCAACAACCACACAGCTTAATCAACAACAGATTGAAGCTGCTATCAAGGATCTGAATAGCTTGGGGATCATGAACGGGTATGCAGATCAATCTATGGGTGAACATCGAGCAATTACCCGTGCGGAGTTAGCTTCATTGGTTTTCAAAACGTTTAATTTGGAGAGCAAGACGGGAGAAACCGTAGAATTGACGGATGTGAATCCGAATGCATGGTATGCGCCATATGCGTCAAAGCTTGTTGAACTTGGCATCATGCAGGCTAACGATGGACAATTCAATCCGCAAACTCAAGTGTCGGATGCTGAACTCGAACAGGTCGTATCCAAAGCGATGCAACGTGATGTAAAGTCCGTTCACCATTGGATGAGCGAGTTCTACTCCGAGAACGGTACAGCAACGCGCGGCGAAACAGCAGTGCTGTTGCAAACTGCACACCAAGCTATTCCTTCGGAGCAAGCTCAAATCAAGAGCGTTAGATCACTGAATGCCATTACGTTAATTGTAACTTTTGACAAGCCGCTGACAGCAGCGAATGAAGCTTTTGCCAAGGCACAAACGGACTTTGCGTTTAGTGGCGGGTTGACGTTAACCAATATGCCCCGTTTGAAAACAGGGTCAATCGCGACTTACATCGTTCCAACGTCCGTACAAGATGCTGGTGAAGTGTACAACCTGACTTACAAAGGCCAAGACGCTGGTTCCTTTGAAGGCAGTGGTACGAAAATAAACATGACAACGGTTAGTCAAGTAACGAATGATA
Source organism: Paenibacillus sp. FSL R5-192 (assembly GCF_000517845.1). Lineage (NCBI taxonomy): Bacteria > Bacillati > Bacillota > Bacilli > Caryophanales > Paenibacillaceae > Paenibacillus > Paenibacillus sp. FSL R5-192. The sequence continues at coordinate 145,752 of NZ_ASPR01000015.1, forward strand.
CATTCGAGATTAAAGCATTGCAAGTGAACAGTGTCGTGGATTATGGTTACATCATTTCGGCTTACAGTGGTGGTCGAGGAGCTAATGCATTTGTGCTGAATGATCAAGAGCAAGCAGGAGGCAAAACGTATCAGATCATCTCTTCCATGCAGGCAAGACAAGTTGTAATTACGCCAGAAGGTGGCGAGCCTATCGTTGCCAGATATGTTCCGTTCACGCAATCCACAGACGGTAAACAAGAACCGAAGTTCCGTTTGCCTGAGGGACAAACGCTGAAATCAGGTGTCACATATACGGTTTCTTCGGATTGGGCCAACATCGAAAATGCTTCATTTACGGCGAAATCGTTTGATCCACTAGTGGTTGCAAGTGCTCAAGCAGTGAGCGAAACCTCCATTGAAGTTACACTTGACCAGGACCCTGGGGATGAACTGTTCTCTGGTCGAAGTGTAACGTTAACTTCACCTAGCGGGGATGTTCTGACGGCCACTTATAAATATTCAAGTCGAAAAGGTGCGACGGGTGTATTTGACCTAACAAATGATGGGAAGTTGACTGCAGGTACTACGTATACAATAAATCCAGTTGGGGATTGGAGTATCGCTTCTTCGGTCACCTTGACACTGAAGTAAAGGAGGCAGTATGAGTAAAACGCTGATCATCGTTGTCCTGATAAGCAGTATGTTGATCGTTCAAGGTTGCGTGCCTGAAATGAGAAACGACTCTAACGAGGAGGTAAAGGCCATGACTTCAGCAGATGAACAGCTGTTCAAGGCAGTAGAGGACAGCGATACTGAACGCATCGAACAAATGATTCAAGCAGGTGCCAATATCAATGCTCAAGATCAGAGTGGACGAACCGCTACAATGTTTGCAACTTACAATAATGATCTAACATCGGCTAAAGTGTTAATTGAAGCGGGGGCAGATGTGAATATACAGGACGATATGAAAAATACCCCGTTTCTGTATGCTGGTGCTGAAGGATACTTGGATATTTTGAAGCTGACAATCGAGGCGGGAGCGGACCCAGCGATAACAAATCGATATGGAGGGACAGCACTTATTCCAGCTTCGGAGCATGGATATGTGGATGTAGTGCAAGAACTACTCACTCAAACTTCAGTGGATGTGGACCATGTGAATCAATTGGGATGGACAGCACTACTCGAAGCGATCATTCTTAACGACGGCAATGCTCGGCAGCAGGAGACGATACAATTACTCATTGATCATGGAGCAGACGTGAACATACCGGATCGTGATGGCGTATCACCGCTCAGTCATGCGAAGAATAATGGTTTTAAAGAAATTGAAGACATTTTGGTACAAGCTGGTGCGAAATAAAACCCTTTTAGGGTGAATAAATTAACAAACATGTTGAGATATATGTAAAAATGGTTTTCATGGAGCGCCTGATTCCTTCTATGCTGAAGGGCAGGCGCTTCATTCAATCCATCTTACGTGTATGAAACTGGCATAGTCTTAACATGACATGATTAGATACGAGAACGAGGATCTTAAAAATTGAATATCTCTGCTTTGAAGTTTGCTATAGTGTACCACTATACTTCCAGATAAAATGGAAATACCAACCATGTAAGCGTTATCTATTATTGCGCTGCTTATACATGTTGGAATCATTCATGGAGGTGTATGATGAAAAGGAAGTCTTGGTATACTTTGGCGGTAACTGGTGTCGTCTCTTTGTTTTTTTCGGTAAGCGCTTTCGCGGGTTATGTGTTCTGGGAACCTCTAACCTATTTTAACGCAAGTACGTGGCAAAAAGCGGATGGGTATTCCAATGGGAACATGTTTAACTGTACGTGGAGGGCTAACAATGTTAATTTCACAAGTGACGGCAAGCTTAAGCTTGGTTTGACCAGCTCTGCACAGAACAAGTTTGATTGCGGAGAGTATCGTACCACGAATACGTATGGGTACGGCTTGTATGAAGTCAGTATGAAACCTGCCAAGAACACAGGTGTAGTTTCCTCATTTTTCACATACACAGGCCCTGCACATGGCACCCAATGGGATGAGATTGATATCGAATTTTTAGGAAAAGACACAACCAAAGTGCAGTTTAATTATTACACCAATGGGGTTGGTAATCATGAGAAGATTATCAATCTAGGGTTTGATGCATCCCAGGGCTTCCATACGTACGCATTTGACTGGCAGCCGGGACATATCAAATGGTATGTTGATGGTGTATTGAAACATACGGCAACCAGCAATATTCCTAAAACACCCGGAAAAATCATGATGAACCTGTGGAATGGAACAGGAGTAGATAGCTGGCTCGGTCCTTACAACGGGGCCAATCCGCTCTATGCAGAGTACGATTGGGTCAAATATACGAGTAATTAAGCAGACTGAAGCAGCCGTTAGTGGCTGCTTTTTTCTATATTCAGGCATTGTATTTATTCAATATATGTATTCAATATCCAATATCCTAAATTAATGCAATAAATGTTGCAATATTAGTATGGGCATAAATATCAAAAATTCATTATGATTAACCTGTAAGCAACATTACATAGACTGGGGGAACGAAGTTGGACACAAGTAAAAAGAGACGAGTAGGCAGTTTGGTCATGATCGGAGTATTGGCCCTATCTGTAGCCCTGAGTGGGTGTAGTAACGGGAGCGACAAGAAAACAGAATCAAGTACACCAGCGACAACGTTGGAGCTCAAAAATGGGAAGTATGATCCACCAGTATCCATTACGTATTTACGACCATGGGGTCCAGACGTGAAGTTTAAGTCAGGCGAGGATCAGGATAACAACGTCCATACAAAATGGGCCAAGGAGAAACTCGGGATTGAGTTGAAAAACCAGTGGATATCTCCATCCACCAATAATGCATTTGAGACGAAACTGCGCCTGTCACTGGCTTCCAATGCAGACATGCCAGACATTATTTCGTATCGCGGCGAATTCAATCTAGTGCGTGAATTGATTGAGTCCGGAAAATTTGTCGATGCGGGGGAGTTGTTTGACAAATATGCCAGCGACACATGGAAAGCAGCCGTAAACGAAGATCCTTCCGTATGGTATCCATACATGCAAGATGGCAAAAAGATCGGTATTCCGATTCTGGACTATTCCTATAATGGTGATCCTGTCATGTGGATCCGTGAAGACTGGATGAAGAAATTCAATCTGGAAGCACCTAAAACGATAGATGATCTTGAAGTCATTATGGAAACGTTTACGAATCAAGATCCGGATGGCAATGGGAAGCAGGACACTTACGGACTCACCATTGGCTTCAAGAACTGGCTGAACACATGGATGTCTGAAGCTGGGTGGGTATTTGGCGCTTATGGTACAATGCCAAACCAATGGAATCTGACGGCAGACGGAAAACTTGAATACGGTTCCGTTACACCTGGTGCAAAACAGGCTTTGGCCAAATTACAGAGCTGGATGAGCAAAGGGTATATCCCGGAAGAAGCCGGCGTGTATGACGAGACAAAAGCAGCTGAAGAATTTACTGCCGGAAAAGCAGGTATTGTGGTTGGTCCTCACTGGATGCCATCCTGGCCGCTGGAGGATGTGAAGAAAAACAATCCTGAGGCTGAGTACAAGGCGTATCCAATTCCTTCCGGTCCAAATGGTCAAGCAGGAAGACATGGTACGTCAAACGGAAATGGCGTAGTTCTGATTAACAAAGACATGAAGAATCCGGAAGCCTTTTTCACCTATCAGAACTATCTCTTTGATCACTATGCAAATCCTAAAGAGGGCGATGAGTTTGAGCATGGATTTGCCGAAGGGTACGATTGGGTAATGGTCGATGGGAAACCATCAACTGATGCAAGTCTTACGGGTGGTTATGCTCCAGAGAAGTACACCTTAACGTTTGATGGAGCGCGTATTCCAAATCTAAGCATGACAACACTTGCCAAGCTCGCGAGCGGTGAAGAAGCAACTACACCGTTTGAGAAGAAAATCAAATCAGGTGTACCAGTACCTATGCTTGATGCAGCCAAGATTGTTTTGGATCAAAAAGATATCGTGTTCAATCAGATGTTTACTGGAGCACCTTCAATGACAATGCAGATGAACAATGATATTTTGACAAAGATGGAGAAAGATACATTCTCTCAAATTGTATATGGCAAAACCTCTGTTGATGCGTTCGACTCATTTGTTGAGAAATGGAAATCTTCAGGCGGAGATCAGATTACGAAAGAAGTTAACGAGTGGTATGATTCCGTGAAAAGCGGAAAATAGGATGACAAAGGGCTGGCTGAAATGATTCATCCCGGCCACATAAGCACCAAAAAGGCATTGCAGGAGAAAATCTCCGGCAATGCCTTTTTGTAATTGATATAGAGTAGAGGAAACCGGAGAGATTACTAGAACGTCAAGTCTGGCCTGAGTATCTTAAACCGGCAGATTTTCCCGATATTCTTGCGGTGTAAGATCATAAAATTTCTTGAAAACTCGAATGAAATATGCGGTATTGTTGTAACCGACAAGTTCTGCAATCTCAAACACTTTGGCGGTTGATGTTCGCAAATGATAGGCTGCTTTCTCCATTCTTAACCGGTACACATAGGCAGTAAGTGCTTCACCTGTCTCCGCCTTGTATACCTTGGACAAGTAGACTGGGTGCAGATGCACATGGTCGGCAATTGCAGGCAGTGATACATCTCCAGCCAGATGAAGGTCGACAAAACTTTTGACGCTACGCACAATGGTGCTGTGATTGTCTCTAAGCTCTTGTTCAGCATCATCTCGTATGTAATGAAGTGTACGCACGGACCAGTCCTGTAGCTGCTGTGCAGTGGAATAGCTGGGAGCTTGAAAGTAACGATAGGACTCTGCTGGTATCAAAGAAGAGATTTGTTTGCCATTTTTATGAATGATGTACGCAAACGCACCCGCTATAGCAAAATACACCTCAAAGGTTGACTCGGCAATATCATGATGTTCATTGGAATGCAGCAGTTCCGCAAAAATGTGTTCGATTTTCTGTTCCACATCCTCAAAGCGACCAGCTTCGAGCAGGCTAATCAACGTTGGTGGCTGATACAGCGACCTGATCGTATGTAGAGGGTTGGCATCCGTTTCATCGGAAGCGGTGACAAACAAACCTTGCACCTGACCCATCCGTTTACGCATGGACATAACCGTTCGCTCATAGAGTTCTCCAATTTCATGGGGAAACTTGCCCCAACTGGAGACGGAAATGGAGATTGCACCTTTCAGGTATAACTGAACATTGGTTTGAATCTGGGCAGCATACTGCTCAAGCAATGTCTGAGGCGTCTCACTCCTGCTATAACTCATCGTTGTGGAATGTTTCATGCTTACCAGAACAACAATGTAATCATGAACGTCTCGTGTGTGCCAGATATGAAAATGATTATGCATCACTTCACTTATGATATTACATATCGCATATTCCATTAGGGCCAGGTCGCCGTGCGCCATATCGGATAGATGTTTCTCCATACGGATAATCAACATGCCGAGATCTTCTCCTACGGAGTAGGGAAGCTCCAGCAGATCAAGCTTGTCTGCCAGCGTCTTCTGATCATAGACTTTTCCAGTCAGCAACTCATGCAGCATCGTGGATTGAAGCAATGGCAGATGATCCTGAAAGGCGTGTAAGGCTCTTTGATGAGATGCTGCGGTTTCCCACTTTTCTTTAATTCGATGAACAAGACGTTGCACGGATTCGATCAGATCTTCATCACTAACGGGTTTCAGTAAGTAATCAAAGCTTTCCTGCGCAATGGCCTGTTTCGCATATTCAAAGTCGGCGTGACCTGATAACAGAATCGTCTGCACATGAGGCCACTTTTCATGAATCGCTGTAATCAGTGCAATGCCTGACATTTCGGGCATACGTATATCCGTAATTACAATGTCAATGTCGTGGTTGTCCATAATTTCCAGCGCTACTGCACCGGATAATGCTTCATGAACTGTACCGATCCCGCAGCTTTCCCACGGAATGGTCTCTGCCAGCGTTTCCACGACGGAACGTTCATCGTCAACTAATAATATTTGCAGCATGGGTTGTTCACCTACTTGTCTGTATTGTCGTGCCACGTGATGTTAACTTTAATCCCACCCATTGAAGAATGATCATAAGATAGTCCAGATCCTTCACCGTACAGAAAAGATAAACGCTGATGGACATTCCATGTACCACATCCCATATTCTCATCCAGCGGTTTAAGAAGATTATCTCTCAGATGATCAAGTTGTTTCTCAGACATGCCAAGCCCGCTGTCCTCCACGATAATTGTGTACACATCATCCTCGCAGTCCGCATAGATTTTAATCTCACCATCTACCGATTTGGGCTCCAGACCATGAATAATAGCGTTCTCAATAATAGGCTGGAGGGTTAGTCTGGGAACTGTTTTATCTAAAATATCATGGGGCACGTCGATTGTAAAATGCATTCGTTCCAGACGAAGTGACTGGATTTCCAAATAATTTTTGACCATCGTCAGTTCTTCACGAAGCGTGGCTTGATCCTTTTCGGACCTGGTTATGTATCGGTAATACTCCCCCAGATTCAGTGCCATGGCTACCACGGCCTTTTCATTTTTCATTCGGGCCATGTTCTTGATATAGAACAGGCAGTTATATAAAAAATGCGGATTAATCTGCGATTGCAACTGTTTGAGCGTGGCTTCCCGACTTCGTAATTTCTCCTCATATACATTCTCGATTAACTCTTGAATTCGTTGAGCCATGATGTTGAAACGTGCAAATAACAGGCTGAACTCATTGCGTGCAGAATGATGAAGCCGAACGGAAAAGTCTCCGGTGGACAAGCGATTTGTCCCCTTAACCAACTGTAAAAGTGGAAGCTGCACACTTCGGTAGAGTGTATATAATACAACAACGCTCATCACGATCAGAACGGCAATTGAAGCGTAAAAGAGATTCCGGCTGCTCGTAATCGGTTTCAAAATTTGTTGCATAGGCACATAGTCAACATAATACCAGCCGAGGCTCTTGGATTGAATATAAGAGACGTAATATTCCGTTTTGTTCAACGTTGTACTGAATCCACCGCTGGCCTGCAGTTTTGCTTCTTTCAGGGAAGGCAGGATTGCGTTCAAGGTTTCCTTTCCAGAACTATTGCTAATTAATCCATAATCGGGATGGAACATGAACGGGTCACCTTTATTATTTAACTTGTTTTGATTAAGAAGTGCAGTTAAGTGATGAACTGGAAAACTGATTTTGGTAATCAATCTGGCTTTGCCAGGTCTCGCCATCGCTGTCGTTGGATCGGTAGTGTACCAGATAAACTGATTGTCAGCATAGGTCCAGGATTGCGAGAGAGGCTCCTTAAATTCATCATCCATGTACGGAATGTAAGCATAATAATCCGTTGATATCACTTTTTGCATCCTTGGGAAGTATAGTGTGATGGTCGAATGCCATTTGCTTGCTGCGTTGTACAGATTCATTTTCTCCAGAATGGCGCTTCCAACTTTCACACGTTCATAGGGAATGTCCTTATAGTCGGGACGTTGATATTCCTGAATACTCGAATCTTGCCCAATAGACATCCCATACAATGACAGTTGGTAAATATTGGATTCTACTGAATCAGCAAATGTCGAGAGATGATTCATCGTATTGTTCTGAATCTCGTGTTCGATAACACGCACGCTTTCCCGGTTCGAGTATGTATAGAGAAACAGCACCAGAATAAGCAGCATCACAAACAACAGTGTAATTTTGGTAAAGACATTCAAGCGTGTGAACAAAGTCCAACCTCCTTAATCTTATTAAAATATTGATATCGTTGTTGCAATATTAGGATATAGATCACAAATTTCCATTGCTATAATTTTAATATACAAGTTCACGATGACTTGTAAAATACAAAATTTAGAACATGGGGGATGCAGGAGTGAAGGAACATACGTTAGAAACGCCGCATAAACGGCGCTCCACCAGGGTTAAACAGCGCTGGAATATGCAACGGAACTGGACCTTGCATATGATGCTCATTCCAGCTGTATTGCTGGCACTGGTGTTTCAGTACATACCGATGGGCGGCATTGTAATTGCTTTTCAGGATTTCAAACCATACTTGGGATTTTCTGAATCCAAATGGGTGGGTTGGGACAATTTCCGATATTTATTCTTATATCCGGACGTAGGTCAGGTGATCTGGAATACGCTGGTCATTGCATTTTTCAAAATCATCGCAGGACTATTCGCTCCATTCCTGTTTGCCATTTTGCTCAATGAAGTACGCTTGACGGCATTCAAGAGAGTAAGTCAAACGCTTGTGTATCTACCGCATTTCCTATCATGGGTTATTCTCGGTGGTATTCTGCTCGATATCCTGTCTCCTCAGGGCGGCATGGTCAACCAGCTTGTCGTAGCCTTTGGAGGAGAACCGATCTTCTTCCTGGGAGACGGTACATGGTTCCGGATAACGCTGATCCTCAGTGATGTGTGGAAAGAATTTGGTTTTGGTACGATCGTATTTCTGGCTTCTCTCTCAGGAATTAATCCTGCGCTCTACGAGGCTGCAGAGGTGGATGGGGCCAACCGATTTAAACAGACGCTGCACATTACGATTCCGGCATTAATGCCGATTACAATCGTACTGATGACACTCTCTATCGGCAATATCCTGAACGCCGGTTTTGATCAGGTGTTCAACTTGTACAATCCGCTTGTGTATGACAAAGGCGACATCATTGACACCTTTGTATATCGACTCGGGATTCTGAACGGGAAGATGAGTTTTGCCACAGCAGTAGGGTTGTTCAAATCTGTGGTTGCTACCATTTTGATTGTTATATCTTACAGAATGGCTTACAAACTAGCTAATTATCGAGTTTTCTAGAGAGGAGAAAAGGGCTTGTATTATAAAACAAAAGGATACCGCATATTCAGCATCGCTAACTATACTTTTCTTGGGATATTATCGATACTCTGCATTTTACCAATTATTCATATATTGGCTGTGTCATTCAGCAGTATGGCGCCAGCATCATCAAACCTGGTTACCTTCTGGCCCATCGGGTTCACAACCGACGCATATGTAAAAACATTCGGGAATTCAAACTTCATCAACTCCTTAATCGTATCACTTAAACGGACTGTAATTGCGACGATCATTGGTATGGTCATCATGCTCTTAACCGCATTTCCGTTGTCGAAGGAAGACATCAGTTTTAAAGGTCGCTCCTTATATACGTGGTTTTTCGTATTTACCATTTTGTTCAGCGGCGGTTTGATTCCAAGTTACATTCTGATCCAGAAGCTTGGCTTGATGAATACAATCTGGGCGCTTATTCTGCCTGGCGCACTGTCCGTGTGGAACGTTATTCTCATGATGAACTTCTTCCGCGGTCTGCCCAAAGAACTTGAGGAAGCAGCTTATTTGGATGGAGCAGGTCATATCAAAACGTTGATTCTGGTCTACGTGCCGCTTTCACTTCCAGCTATCGCAACCTTGTCCTTATTTACGATGGTGTATCAGTGGAACTCCTGGTTCGACGGCATGATCTATATGTCTGATATTAAAAATTATCCACTTGCTTCTCTATTACAGACCATTATTGTTCAGCAAGATCTCAGCAAAATCAATGTCGATCCTTCCATGTTGGAGAATATCTCGCAGCGAACCGTACGCGCAGCACAGATCTTTATCGGCGCGCTTCCGATCCTGATGGTATACCCGTTTTTACAACGTTTCTTCGTTAAGGGGATCGTTATTGGAGCAGTTAAGGAATAGGCTATGCAAATGCAAGGATAACTGAGCTGAGGGAGGAAGAAGGATGAGAAAAGGACTGGCATGTATGGTGGCATGGAGTTTAATGGCTTCTCTCGTTTATCCAGCAACTGCTGGAGCAGAAAGTGTACAGGGTCAAGCGGAGGTGGGAAATGTGCAGGCGAAAAGCCTGCACTTCTCTGTTCCCTATACAGACCTGACGGGGCATTGGTCACAATCTGCAGTTACACGGTTGCAAGACTTGAATTTATTGAAAGGTTATACGGACGGTACATTCAAGCCCAGTCAGGTCATTAGCCGAGCTGAATTCGTGATGATTCTGGATCGGGCCTTTGGTTTCACCGGTAATGCGGCGACTGGTTCATATGCGGATATGACTTCAGACGATTGGTACTATGACGTGATGGTACGAGCGAATGGTTCTGGCATCATCGAAGGGACAGACCGTGAACATCTGTCACCACAACAACCGATTACACGCCAAGATGCAGCGGTTATGGTAGATCGAGCTTTTCAACTTTCAGCGGTTACAAATGAAGATAGTGAACAATTGAAATTTCAGGATGCAGATGATATTTCCGGTTATGCAAAGAAAGCGCTTACCTATCTGGTGAACGAAAATATTCTTAAAGGTTTCCAAGGCAAATTAAATCCCAAAGCCCCGATTACACGAGCGGAGACGGCAGAGTTACTGTCAGCGATGATTGCAGATGTAAAAAGCACTCCTGGAACATATGAGTCCCGGGTAGATGGCAACTTGATTATTAAATCGACGGATGTCACGTTGAAAAATATGATTGTTAATGGAAATCTGCTGCTGGCAGAAGGCATAGGCGAGGGATCTGTTGTTCTTCAGGGCGTAACTGTTACAGGAAGTGTCATCATTAAAGGCGGAGGCAGTCATTCCATCAACATTAACAACTCCAAGCTGAAGCGAGTAGTCGTTGACAAACGTGGGGAACCCGTCAGAATTGCCATTACGGAAGAAAGCAACATTCAGGAGATGCATGTAAAGCAGAAATCCATTCTGGAGATCTCTTCAAACAGCCTGATTGATTCCATGAATATTCATGCAGAAGCGAGTCAGACTCGAATGGATACCAAAGGTACGATCCAAAAATTGAGTGTAGATGCCGATGATGTTGTGATCAACGGAGAGAAAGTAAAACAAGGATTGCGCACATCCATGGTGGGTGAAGCCCAACAACCTGCTTCATCGCAGCCTGGTGGTTCAACAAATGTGACAAGTACACCCACACCATCTTCTCCAGACGGGCAATCACCGTCTACACCATCAACACCAAGCAATCCGGCTGGCGAAAAACCGGTTCCAGCAACAACGATTCCGCATGATCAATGGGAGCTGGTCTGGAATGATGAGTTTAACGGGCCTTCGATTGATGCTTCCAAATGGACCGTGCAGGATACAGGACTCGTTTATAACAATGAAATGCAATATTATAGCCCTGATAACACTCGCATTACAAAAGATCAGAATCGAAGCGTGTTGCAGATTGAAGCAAAAAAGGGTCCGAAAAACGGTAAAGATTACAGCTCTGGCAAACTGATCTCCATGGGAAAAGGCGACTGGACCTACGGTAAAGTAGTTGTACGTGCGAAGCTTCCTATTGAAAAAGGCATGTGGCCTGCCATATGGATGATGCCAACAGATGAAGCACATTATGGTGGATGGCCTGCCTCTGGAGAAATCGATATTATGGAGCTAATTGGTGGCAAAGAGAGTAATAACAAGGTATATAGCACATTGCATTATGACAGTGTGAAGCCTGACGGCTCCCATGGACATGATCAGGGAAGTCTTACTCTTCCGAAGGGAGAAACTTTCGCTGACGATTATCACGATTTCCAGGTGGAATGGTTGCCGGGTATGATTCGTTTCTATGTGGATGGAAAGCTGCATCATGAAGTGACCAACTGGCAAACGAAGGCCGCCGGCCAACCCGAGTATTATACGTTCCCTGCACCATTTGATCGTCCATTCTATCTGATTCTGAATCTGGCAGTTGGAGGAGACTGGCCGGGGGCACCTGAAAGCAACTTCACTTCCGAAAAGATGAATGTTGATTTTGTGCGAGTATATTCTTACAAAAATCTAGACACATGGCCTGATGTAACAACAAATCCCATCGAGCCTGTGCAACAGCGTGACCCACAAGCCGATGGCAATCAAATATACAATGAACGTTTTGCGGAAGGGTCTGAAGACAATGGAGTGCCTCTTCAGTGGAAATTCATCACAAATGCTGATGGAGCTGGCAGTGTCAAAGTTGTAACGGATGAGCAGAAAGGGAAAGCAGCAGAAGTTACCATTGATGCATCGGGTACTGAAAACTACTCGGTTCAACTCACTCAGATGCCGATGTACATCAAGAAAAACAAAAAGTACAAGATACAATTTGATGCGAAAGCATCTGCTAACCGTACGATCATGTCCAAACTGAACCAATTCGAAAAAAGTTGGACCAATTATTCGGGTGATAACACCTTTGCACTCACGACAGATTGGCAATCCTATGACTATACCTTCAATATGCGGGATGGCACGGATAACAATGCCAGATTCGAATTTAATCTGGGGTTGGATGATACAACCGTTTGGTTTGCCAATGTCAGGCTGATCGAGGTGGGTGAAGCTGATCCGTTAACTGTCGAACGAAACGCGCTACCTGATGGCAACTTTATTTACAATGGCACATTCGATCAAGGCAAGGAGCGTCTGGGATTCTGGTCAAGCAGCATTCAGGACAGTGCGGCAGCCAATATAAGTGTAAATAACTTTTCGAAATTCCCAATTATGGAGCGTCAGCTGGTTGTTGATGTTACTCAAACGAATAATGACCCACAACAAGTTTCGGTGAACCAACCGGATTTGAAACTGGAAGCGAATACAACGTATGGTTTCTCCTTAGATGCCAAGGCAGACACACCGCGAAGTATCGACATTGATGTTGTCAGCAGTAATGGGCATACGGTACAGGTTCATCAAGGACAAAACCTCTCCTTGAACCAAGAAATGAAAACATACACCGGAGAAATCATCATTGGAGATGGAGCATCAATCGCACAATCCGAGCTAAAACTGTTATTCGGCAGTTCTAAAGGTAAGGTATATGTGGACAATGTTCGTCTGACGAAACGCGGCAAACCTCTGTCAGTGAATGGCTACGCACATGTTCCTGCAACCGAAGCCTGGATGATGCAGGGCTTACAACTGGAGGACTCCGTAGAAGGAGGAAAACATGTCAGTTACATGGATCAGGGAGATCTGCTGCAATATAAAATCGATGTAGCTCACGACGGAGTATATGTTCTGTCTGCCCGAATGGCCAGTGGAAAAAGTGATTCCAAGGTTCAGTTCAGCATTCAGGATGAACAAGGTACAACCGTTGCACAATCAGACCTGAGTCTCGGAGACACGGGTGGATGGCAAGCATATAAAACGGTGTATTTTCCAGGGGTCAACTTGACAGCAGGCAAACCCTATTATGTGAATTTTGAAGGAGCAGATTATAATACACGTTGGGTGGATATTTCACAAAACAAAATTCAGAACAGTGAGCTAACAGCTGATCTGAATCATTGGGAGCTAACTCCTAATGATCTGACAGCCTCACATGACGAGGGTGAAGGATTAATGGTTAAATTGCCTGGTACAAGTGAACATTGGTGGGATGCTTTGTTGCAACAAGGTCAGATCAAACTGGATGCAAACAAAACGTACCGACTTACCTTCGAGGGATCTGCTTCCAGTCCTAAATCCATGCAAGCGGTTCTTTCTCAGAATGCAGGGGATTTTGTGAAGTATTTTGAAGAAGAAGTGGAATTAACCGCAGATCAAAAGTCGTATAGTTATACCTTCACCATGGGAGATACCTCAGATTCGGCAGCTATGCTTGCATTTGGATTAGGATATCCGCTTTCTACAGGTGAACACTCGATTCACATCAATAACGTCCAATTATATGAAGTTAATCCGAATGCAGATCAAGGAGGGCAGCCTGCTCATGTTAATCTTATTCCTAATGGAGACTTCTCCAAAGGTAAGGAAGGTTGGTTTACCCATGCGGACGGTAATGCAGCGGACCTTGAGATGCAAGTTAGCAATCAACAGCTTCAAGCCAAGATTGGTCATGCAGGACAGCATCCATGGGATCGTCAAGTCATCAATGAAGGATTCGGCATACAGCAAGGTTTTAAATATAAATTAACGTTTAAAGCCAAAGCGGAGAAGTCCAGGAAATTGGGTTTGGGGATTGGATGGGTCGATGCAGCTGCCAACTATGAATGGCATGGGTTCTTTGGGGCACGAGTTGATTTGACCCCAGAAGAACAGGAGTTCACGTTTACATTTGATGCAACAGAAGACAGCTATGCGAATACTCGAATTTCATTTGATCTGGGTAACATTGATGGTGAGCAAGATGGCAACACAACCGTCTCATTATCCGAGGTCAGCTTGATTAATCTGGGTCCTGCCAATTAGCTTTTGAATTCTCTATAATTTGTCTTATATGCTTGCCTAATTCTCTTATTACCTATACAAGCAGAATAAAGTTGTTCAGGAATGACATCATAAAGAAGTAGTATACATCTCAGTTTCCAGAGGAGGATATCTTGTATGGCTGACCAGAAGAAAAGAAAAGAAGCTGCCTGGAAGTCACGAAAGCAAGAACAGCATCCCCATGGCAAAATCAAATCGCTAAAAAAATTATCCAGCGAATATGAAGAGAAACCTACTACGAATTAAGCAAGAGACTGTCAGTGAACATTGCTGGCAGTCTTTTCTTCATATATCGCAGACATTGAGCGATACGTACTTACTCTATCCTAAAAACGAATGAACAAAAGAGATAATGTCTGTATAGTTCGTAAATAACTGTGAACAAATCGTTAATTCATTGACATTGCATGTAATTTTAATTAGAATACGAAATGGACTTCAGGTTGAAAACAGATATGAGTATCTTTATGTTTAGTTTAGAGCTTAGCTGTTGAATCTTTAAATCCTAACAACGAATATAGGAGCGCGAATATTACAATCCTATATGAAGATTAGGATTTTTTGTTTTTAGCTTTGGAGTATAATTTGAAAGTTGGAGGCTGGCTTTACCATGGACAAATGGTTCAAACTTAAAGAACGAGGCACGACTATCCCCACAGAAATTATTGCAGGGGTTACAACATTTTTCACAATGGTATACATAGTTATCGTAAACCCAGGAATACTCAGCAGCACAGGCATGGACTTTAACGGAGTATTCATAGCAACGGTACTTGCAAGTATTGTGGGAACTCTGATTATGGGAATATGGTCCAATTATCCAATCGTCATTGCGCCGGGTATGGGCCTGAATGCATTCTTTGCCTATAGCGTAGTTGCCGGGTATGGCGTATCTTGGCAGGTTGCATTGGGAGCCGTATTTATAGCAGGGATTTTGTTTATTATTTTATCACTGACTTCATTCCGTTACATGTTGCTAGATGCAATTCCTGCTAGCTTAAAACATGCCATAACCGCAGGGATCGGATTGTTTATTACAACGGTAGGTTTGCAAAATGCCGGGATTATTGCCGATTCAGAATCGAATTTGATTACGATCGGAAACTTGGCTGAGCCAATGGCTTATCTGACCATTATCGGATTGATTATTACCGTTGTGCTGATGGCTTATAATGTGAAAGGTTACCTGTTCATCGGAATGGTGGTAACAGCGATACTTGCCTGGATCATGGGACTATTCCAAATGCCGGAATCGATTGTATCCATGCCGCAAGGCCTCGCGTCAACGGCTTTGCAACTGGATCTGGCAGGTGTATTCTCGAATGGTTTATATACAATCATATTTACCTTCTTGTTGATCACGCTGTTTGATACGACAGGCACGATGCTCGGCGTTGCTGAACAAGCAGGATTGCTTAAGGATGGTAAATTCCCACGCTCGCGTGGCGCATTATTGGCAGATGCCGTAGGAACAACCTCAGGTGCTTTGCTCGGAACAAGTCCAACATCGGCTTACATCGAATCCAGCACAGGGGTAGCTGCAGGAGGAAGAACGGGACTGACAGCGGTAACGGTAAGTGTGCTGCTTGCGCTGACCTTGTTCTTCACACCAATCGTAAGTGTAATATCAAGCATTCCGGCGATTACTTCTCCGGCACTGATTATTGTTGGATACTTTATGATTAACGTTATCAGCAAAATCAAATGGGATGATCTCGAAGAAGCATTTCCTGCCTTCCTGATTATCATTCTTACTCCATTGACGCATAGTATTGCAACAGGCATCGGCGTAGGTTTCATCTTTTATCCGGTACTCAAGCTGCTTCGTGGAAAAGGTAAAGATGTTCATCCAATCTTCTACATTTTTGCGGTATTGTTCTTCATTCAGCTTGTGTTCCTGGACCACTAAAACTGTCTTATCCTATGGAGAACTGCTCTCAACAAGCAGCTCTCTTTTTTTATGTAGTTCATACTCCGTTCATATTCCCGTCACGAAGGGGACATCTTCCATGGTTACACTATACCTATGTCGCAAGAGCGGCTCTACAGATATAAACGACAGGAGAAGATGGAAATGGCAGAAGCAGTGGATGTAACAACAACGGGGACTAAGGGCCGTAAAAAACGGTACTTATGGTTGAAAATAATAGGTGGTATTGTCGGCGCGCTGGTGCTGTTCATGGGCATCACGTTTGTCGTTCATACGATAAGTAATGGGGCCGAGAAAAAGAAAATCGAATCGTACGGCCAACATGTCAATGTTGATGGGAAGAATATGAATGTATCCATTCAAGGTAGCGGCGAACAAACCATCGTGTTACTTCCCGGACAAGGAACACCGTCACCAGTACTTGATTTCAAATTGTTAATCGATGAATTAACTTCCGATTACAAAGTTGTGGCGATTGAGCCTTTCGGTTATGGGTTAAGTGACCAAACCGAAACGGAGAGAACCACCGAGAATATTGTTAGTGAAATTCATGAAGCTGTACAGCAGCTCGGTATAGATCGTTATATTCTGATGGGGCATTCCATCACGGGACTGTACGCGGCGACTTATGTGAACACGTATCCGGATGAAGTCTCTGCTTTTGTCGGGATCGATAGCAGTGTTCCGAATCAACCTGGCATGGATGTTAAATTACCTTTGAACTTAATGAAATTCTTTCAAAAATCAGGCTTAATGAGAGTACTCAATAAAGTGAGTGGTGATTCATATGCATCACTTGACTATGATGAACATACCAAAGAACAGATGAAGTTGATTTCGAATCAAGTCTCAACAAATCCGACATTAGTAAATGAGCTTAAACATCTGGGTTCCAATTTCAAAAATGGAGAAAAACTCACGTATCCTAGTGATCTGCCAGTGCTTCTCTTTGTTCAATCCAATAACGAGAAAAACCCGCAGTGGATTCCGTTACATGAAGCACAAGCCAAACAATCCGCGCAGGGCAAAATGATCCCAATGGAAGGTTCACATTACCTGCATCATACGAAATACAAAGAAATTGCCGAGGAATTCAAATCTTACATGAAACAAATCCAATAGCATGATTGATTAATAAACTGCGGTACCGAATCTGGTGCCGTGGTTTTTTTGTTATCAGGAGAGGCTAAAATAAAAACTTGACCTTAGGTCAGACCTAAGGTTTATGCTTGTAATATGAAAAACAGCAAAGGTGGTGAATTGGTTGAGTGATGAAATTACGATTAGTGAGCTGGCAAAGCTGATGAAAGTCTCTGTACATCAAATTCGATACTTCGAAGAAAAAGGGGTGTTGGCCCCTGCTTATATTGCAGAAAACCAATACAGGATGTATGGGGTAGATGAAATTTACCGTCTATCTCATATTTTGTTGCTTCGCAAAATGGGACTGTCTGTTCAAATGATCAAGGAATGTTTGAGTAATCTGACAACCGTTCAAATCACATCATTATTTCGCCAAGCGTTGGCAGACACGGAAGCAGCCATCACTCAGCTTCAGCAAACAAAGCACCTTATCAGCAAGTTGTTGCATGAGCAAGAGCATATTCCGCTTGAGGATCAAGTGACTTATTATATTGATACTCGTGAGGAGATTCACTTATCCCTGTGGTTCCATATGGAAGCGCAAGAGTACTTGCAAGCAAGGCAACTGATCCAACTTAAAGAAAACATTCCCAATTTATTTGAAGCCGACATCCATTATGCGTACGATGAGACGGACACCGTAGGAATTTATACACAAAAGGAGGGAGCAAACGATTTAGTTTTGCCTAGAGGAAAATACCTTTCTCGTCATGTATATGTACAAATTGAAGCTGAACTCAAAGAACATATCAACGAATTCTATGCTTATGCAGAACACCAGGGCTATCCCTATCACGGTCCACTTATTATGGTAGAAAAATCTTATTTATCTTTATTTACACCAGAAAAGCTTCATTATGAGCTGTTGTTACAAATGATCGATTAGGGGAGGCACACAGTGACAACTTCCATTCAGATAGAACCCGTTTGTCCCCAGTTTCATCAAGCTGTTGCTGAACTCATGGCTTATGGTTTTGGACACAAATTTCAAAAGATCACTTCATTGTCCATAACTGATCTGGCTTACGTATTTGAACAGTTGCTCAATCATCCGCCCATGGAACAAAGTACTCTTCGTATCATTGCTCGTGAAAATGAGGAGATTGTTGGCACCATGTGCTTGAAATGGAAGGAAGCAGATAACAGAGCAGCAATAACAAGCGTTCGTGCCAATCCTCATTGGTGGAGCCAGTGCAATAGAGTTGGCATGTGGAAACTGCTTCAGTTAATAACTGGTTTACATCTGCTGAAGCATACTCCTACATTAGGCGAATGTTATGTGGAAGATCTGGTTGTACATCCACAGCACCAAGGCAAGGGAATTGGTACGCAGTTGCTTCAATGGGCACAGAAATATATGTTGCAATCCAAATCAATGTCATCTCTTAGCTTGCATGTGGCAAGTCAGAATCATCAAGCGATACAGTTATATGAACGCTATCAATTTCGCAAGCAGTATAGCACAAACAGCTTTCTGACCGGCCTGCTCTTAGGCGAAAACCAATGGCATTACATGATTTACAAAGGAGATAGTTATGTTTAATTGGAAAAAACGATACATCTCAGTTATTGTGGCAATCTTACTGATGGTTGGTGCAGGACTGTACATAGTCGATCAAAGTGATTTTGACATGGAGGAACAAACCATTGAAATTCAATCTCCACAGGGTAAGTTAACAGGTACGCTCACGTTACCCAGAAACCATTCAGGCAAGCTAGGTCTAGTACTGTTTATTCACGGTGACGGTCCGATAGACTCTACTCATGGTGAGGGATACAAACCGTTGTGGGAGCGACTGGCATCGATCGGGTATGCATCCTTGTCGCTAGATAAACGGGGAATCGGGGGTTCAGAGGGAAACTGGCTAGATCAAAGCATGGATGATCGTGTTGTGGAGGCACAACACGCAATTGCATGGGCGAAAGAACAATCCATCATTGATGATTCCAAAATAGGCGTATGGGGTGCCAGCCAAGCAGGCTGGGTGATTCCTAAGCTTGCTGGGCAAGAACATCTCGCCTTCAGTATCTTGGTATCACCAGCGATAAACTGGTTGGAACAGGGAGAATACAACACACGTAGCCAAATGGCGAAAGACGGTCATTCCACGGAGGAGATTCAAAATCAGGTCGATTATGAAAACCAGATTAAAGAGATTTTAAAGAAACATGGCACATATGAAGAGTACACCAAGATTGCTCGAGAGCATGATCTGATTTCCAAAGAACGCTGGAACTTCATAAAGAAAAATTTTGCTTCAGATGCCACGGCGGATTTGCATCATTTCAAAACCCCGGTGCTACTTCTGCTTGGAGAAGATGATGTGAATGTGGACATTGTTGATACAGAGCAAGCATACCGTAAAGGAATTCAGCCATCTTCCTTGCTTCATGTGAAAATCTTCTCTAATACAGAACATTCGATGTTACCAACCTCTATTGCAGGCTCGGAATGGAAACAATCACTACGATTTCTGCTTGCTCCGAGAAGCATTACAGTGGATGGGTATATGGATGAAATAGAACATATGCTGACCGCTTTTTCCTTATAACAGAGGGTTTACGATCTCTTCGTATCACCAGATAGATAATTTTCATTTCGAAATGAAAGAGCAGGGTCAGGGAGCGCCCTTATCCTGCCTTTTTGCGTGTTATATGTTAACTACTGTGCCAAATGTTCCAGATCCGGCTGCAATTTGGTCCGCAAAACATATAACATAATGGCCCCAACTAGGAAAGCCACGGCATCCGCAATAACGAGCGACCAGATCACTCCATGAAAGCCATTCATTTGATTAGCGATATACAATATAGGAATTAGTGTAATCCCTTGAATTATGGACATAACAAACGCGGCGGTTCCTTGGGCTGTTGCTTGGAAGATCCCCATAAACAAAGAAGTCATTCCTGTAATAAACAAGGATAAGAAGGTTACATGCAGAATGTAGCTACCCATTTCAATTAATTGCGGGTCAGTCGTAAATAAACCAATCAAGTGGTCAGAGATCAGATAAACGATAACACCGAACATGACGGCTAAGCCCAAAATAGCTTTGATCGTGAATCCAATCGTTTGTTTCATACGTAATTTGTTCGCTGTGAATGAGAAGGCAATCAACGGCACAACTCCCTCGCACAAGCCCATCAGAATAAATTCAGGAAATTGCAGTAAACGTGATGATATTCCATACCCCGCAACGGCCTGATCCCCATATTCGACAAGAAAAAGGTTAAGAATAAGCGACATTGCACCCAAGAAGACACTCATAACAAAGACGGGAACACCGATTTTGAACACATTGCTCAGGATGTCCTTGGTCACCTTGAACCATTTCAGGGAGACGGTTAAGAATTGGCTCTTATAACTCATATGGTAAGCGTAAAATGCACTCGCAACCAAGTTGGAGATGACGGTAGCAGATGCAACGCCAATCACACCCCAATGGAAGACAAAAATGAATAATGCATCAAGGATAATATTTATAACAACACTGAGAATCATACCGGTCATAGAAGTCATTGCTGAACCTTCTGAGCGCACGATATTCTCCAGGGTGAAGAATAAGATGACGAAGGGTGAACCCATAAGCATAATCGTGACATACTCTTTCGTAAATCCGAAGGACTCTGGCGTTGCCCCCAGCCCATGAACGATTGGTTCAATCAGCGGGAGCCCAACGGCCATCACAATAATTCCGAGAACTAAACTGCTGTAAAAGGCAAATGAAGATACATGCTTCAGATCATCTACTTTTTTCTCTCCCAGCAAACGGGAGATGAATGTGCCGCTGCCTATACCAATTAAATTACCAAGGGCCATGATAACCGCGAATAAAGGTAAAGTTAATGCGAGTGCGGTTAACATTGCCGTATTACCCAGTGTGCCAAGGAAATAGGCATTCAAGATGGAGTAAATAACACTCATTGACGTGCCTAGCATCATTGGGACAGCAAAATGAGCTACGGCTTTGGCGATTGGTGCTTTTTCAAAGTAATGGAGGTTTTCTGCATCCATGTGGGTCACTACTTTCTTCGTTAATATTGATCTAATCTAACACCGTTAGATTGAACCTTACAGTGTTAGATGTTATCATGAACTTATGAACCTGTAAAGCATAAACTTACACTGTTAGATAAAAGGGCGGATACTGATGAAAAAACAACAGCCTCAGATTTCGGAAGATAAGATTTTGGAAATTTCGTGGGAGCTTCTCGGGGAAGAGGGCATCGAGAAATTCAGCATGAGACGCTTGGCAGACAAGTTGGGGATTCAGGCTCCATCTCTATACTGGTACTTCAAGAGCAAGCAGACGCTCTACCAGCGTCTGGCCAACCAGATATCGAAAATTATTCTGGACGAGTTTCATACTGAAGGGGACTGGAAGGAGCAGATGGAGGGGCTTGCGGTGACGGTACGGAGTGTGCTCAGCAGATACCCGTGCTCCACACAGCTCATGATGATGACGTTGCCCCATGAACCGGACATGATCCGCTTCACCAACCGCATGTTGCTCTGCATGGAATCAACACCGCTAGAGCAAGAGCAGAAATTACAGGCCGTTCTTACACTGGTCAACTATGTATTCTATTTCGTACTCGACGATTATCAGCATCAGCGCAATATCTCTGCTGTTATTAAGGACCAGGAAGCACTTCAGGGTGAAGAGATGATACATCTTCTGGACTCTATGAGTGAGAAGGAAGCGGGACTTTTCAGCAGGATGTATAAGAACGGTCTGTTTGAGGTGATGGGAACCGACGGAGCTTTCGAGTTCGGCTTGAAGCTTATTTTGCTCGGGATTGAACAAGTCATAAAGAAACCCACCGAGAATTAAACTCCGGTGGGTTTCTTCTTATACTAACGTTAATCCCTTTATCAGTCTAAAATTTAGCCTGAATTTCTTTTAAAAACAAATCCGCAGCGGTCGAAAAGACCTGATGTTTTTTCCAAACGATATTTAACCCAGATTCAAGTCTTGGCTCTAGAGGTCTGAAACAAAGATCGCTTTCACTGGACGTATTCACTATTTTATCAAGTGTTAATGCATAACCAATGCCTTCTTCAACCATAATGGCAGCATTATATGCAAGATTGTATGTAGTTACGACGTTTAATTTGTCAAAATCTTCACCAAACCAATCCGCAAACTCATTTTTCGAAAATGTTTGCTTCATCGACTGTCGTGAACAGATCAGTGGAACATGTAATAAGTCTGTAGATCGAATCGTATCTTTGGAGGCGAGCGGACTTTCTTTTCTCATCACCACTCCCCAAACATCTTTGTCCGAGAAATTGATATAGTTATATTTGGAGACATCCGCTGGCTGGATTAGAATACCGAAGTCAAGGAGTCCCTTGTCAAGCCGCTCAGTTACATCATCTTCGTTACCGCTGTATAGGTGATAGCGTATATCGGGATATTTATTCTGAACTTCTTTTGCCACTCTTGCAATCTGTTTCATGGCTTCCGTTTCTCCACCGCCAATATAAATATCTCCACTTATGGTTTCTTCCATGGATTCAAATTCTGCCTCTAATTTATCAACCATACCTACAATTTCTTCAGCTCTATTCCTTAAAAGCATACCTTCATCTGTGAGAATAATACTGTAACTACTGCGAATAAATAATTTCTTTCCCAACTCTTGTTCAAGGTCTTTCAATTGTCTGGACAAGGTGGGCTGCGTAACATGCAAGAAATCAGCAGCGCGTGTAATGCTTCCTTCTCTGGCGACCGTAAGAAAATAACGCAATACTCTAATCTCCATCGTAACTCCTCCTTTATCCCTTATATTCTACAATAAACCTTACAGAAATGCCTTTCAAGCATAACTTGTTATAAGATATGAGTATTTGCTATGTGGTGTATAAACGCTAAACTAAAAAGCAAGGCAACTGGAGAAGAAATTGAAAGGAATGAATGATATGGATAAGACAAAAGTATGGTTTATCAATGGCGCTGGTCGAGGTATGGGCACAACTATTGCTAAGGCTGCTTTAACTGCTGATGCAGAGCAGAAAATTGCCAACCTTCAGACAGAGATCAATGCTTACCGGGATCTCTCTAAATCCATGGCATATGACAACTAAACGAAATCACCTGCTTGTATTCATTCTGACCTTTGGTGTATTCAGTATTTTAAATACGGAGATGGGCGTAATCGGAATCTTGCCTTTGATTGCAGAACATTACGAGGTCAGTATCTCAACCGCTGGTTTGATCGTGAGTCTTTTTGCGCTTGCGGTTGCTATATCTGGCCCCATTTTGCCCTTATTATTTTCGGGCATAAACCGCAAGCATGTCATGTTGTTTGTACTTGGCATTTTTATTGTGGGCAGCCTGGTCTCCGCCATCACATCAAACTTTACGGTATTGGTCATTGCACGTGTCGTTCCGGCTTTTTTCCATCCGGTCTATTGCTCATTGGCATTTACGGTCGCAGCGGCGTCAGTCCCCAAGGAAAAAGCGCCGAAGGCAGTCGCTAAAGTATTTGTAGGCGTGTCGGCAGGCATGGTACTTGGAGTACCCCTTTCGAGCTTGATTGCCACCAGCACATCGTTGTTCTATGCGATGTTGTTCTTTGCCGCCGTAACGATCGTTGCATTTGTAGCAACACTTCTTTTTGTGCCCTCAATGCCAGTTACGAAAAGAATCTCTATGGGTACTCATCTGTATGTATTGAGAAGATCCGTGATGTGGCTATCCATTGCTGGCGTGATTTTCATGAACGGAGCTGTATTTGGGGTCTATAGTTACCTTGCCGAGTTTCTGAAAACCGTGACAGGATATGACTGGAACACCGTCAGTGTGTTGTTATTTCTATATGGCTTGGCCAATATGGTTGGGAACATGATAGCAGGGAAACTGCTCGCTACTTTCCCTTTGAGAACGATCAAGATGTATCCCATTGCATTAATAACGGTATACATCTTGTTGTTCACCTTCGGACAATTCAGTGTGCCAACAGCCTTCCTTATTTTCATTTGGGGGATCACAGGAGGCATAGGGGGCAATATCACTCAATATTGGGTGGTATCGGCAGCACCAGAGGCACCCGAATTGTCGAATGGGATCTTTCTAACCTCTTCCAACCTGGGAACAACACTTGGTGCTAGTGTATGTGGACTAATCGTAACTGGAATAAGTACACAATATATTGTAGTTGGAGGAATGGTGTTCCTTATCTTTAGTATCGTAACGAATTACTTCAGAATCTCCATGACTGGCCGATTCGAGGGCTCCAAAGTTGAAGGATAAGAGGCGGATGTAGTGATAGCCGTTATACATTACCGTTTCGGCATTTTGCTCTCATCCATATACAATAGGTTCCAGCGGTGACCGTCCAGGTCGGCAAATCCCGCGCCGTACATCCAGCCGTCTATTTCACCCGGCTTGCCAAAGATGGTTCCTCCAGCTAACTCGACTTTTTTAATAAAAGCATCAACTTCTTCTCTGCTGTCAGCACCAATGGAAAATATCACTTCTGCGCTATGGGAAGTATCTGCAGTTTTGGCACCCGTAAATTTCTCAAACGTTGCATCTGGAAACAGTAGAATCGTTGTTGAGCCTATGACAAGCTGGGCTCTCTCGTTGCCAACATTCTCCCCATGGAATCCAATCTCATTGAAAAAGGTAGTGGATTGCACAACATCTTTCACCGGCAGGTTCATCCAGATTTTTTGTGACATGGCAGTAGCCTCCTAGAGTATATTTTCGACACTCTTACTATACTCTACCTCAATTCAAAATTACATAATCGGGTACATACGATTATGAAAGCGTTAGAAATAACCGGTATAATGAAGGATGATTTAGAGAAATCCGAATCGTACTAATCAGTTCAAAATCCAAACCAAAAGAGCAATCTCCAATGAGGTTGCTCTTTTGGTCATGGCTTATTATGCCTAACGGTGTATACGCAGTTTCTTCCTCCGGCTAGAATGTATTCTCCCCGTTCAATATGAACATTATCGCCTAGAACTGTTTTGAATAAATGTAACTCATTCTTGCATAACCCGGTACATACCGCGGCCGCTTCACAGATCGGACAATGCTTCTCAATGAATAGGAGACTGCCATCATCCTGCTCCTTAACCTCGGCCATATAACCTTCATTCGTACGAATTTCGGCCAATTTCTCCAATCTCTCTCTAACTCCTGATGAATCGCCAAGATGCTGAAGATATTGTTCTTGCATATTTTTATTTCGAACATCCAGCAGCTTGTCCAGCCCTTCAGTACCAAAAGCCTCTTTCATCGAATTGATGAGGCTGACGGATAGATCCGAATATCCACTTGGAAAAAAACGATTAGCCGCGGGAGTTAATATCCATAACTTGGTGGGACGACCCATGGGACGGGCCTCTTCCACAGTGGTGACCAATCCTTCTCCTTTTAGCGCATTCAGATGTTGACGAATAGCCATTCCGGATAACGAAAACTGAGAGGAGAGAGTGACAACATCCATTCCCCCGCGCTCTTTTAACAGATTAATAATTGCTCTCCGGGTACTGGTCGAGACATCCTTTTTAGTTTGATTTCCGCTCATGGTGCACCTCCTTGTGACGCAACTGAGTCTACATGACTAACTACATTTTAAACAAAAATGTTGACAAAGTCAAAGCCGGACTGTAGCTTAGACATTATAAACAAAAATGTTTACTAAGTATCCGGATACGATGTATACATACCAATTTTCTTGGAGGTCACATTTCATGTCGTCTAATCATCAAAGTATTTTCAGTCCGCGTTATTTTGCACTAACCATAGGGATTATTTTATCAGTGATGGCCGTTGGATTCGAAGGTCTATCCGTCACCACCATTGCTCCTTCGATTGCTGGAGACTTGAACGGCCTTAGCCTGTTCGGATGGATATTCAGTACCTATCTGCTTGCGCAGATTATCGGAACGCTGGTCGTCGGTCGGATCATTGATAAAAGAGGACCTGCAACACCGTTCACTTTTGCACTTCTGTTATTTATCGTAGGGCTGATCGCTGCCGCAACCGCAGGCGACATGTATACCATGATAGGATCACGGGCTCTACAGGGTTTGGGTGCCGGAGCTATGATGACTTGTGTGTATACAGCTATATCGTTAAGTTACCCGGATGAGTTGCGTGCCAAAATTCTTGGAGCATTTGGTACTGCCTATGTTCTTCCGTCCATGCTCGGTCCATATGTAGCAGGAGTTATCGCAGATCAGTGGTCCTGGCGCTTTGTTTTCTGGGGGATCTTACCTGTGCTGGTGGTTTCAGCATTGCTTAGTTTACCTGCCTTTAGGAAATTGAAAGTGCAGAAGACAGGAGGGGATAGCGGATCTTCATCCACTTGGATGGCGTTACTCTTAACGTTAGGTACAGGGATTTTCCTGGTTGGTCTAAGTAGGCTTCCGAGCATTATGGGATTTGTTTTAGTCGTGATTGGCCTAGTATTGATGATATTTCCTCTGCGTAAATTGCTACCGAAGGGAACACTTACGTTGCGCAGAGGAATGCCAGCTATTTTGGCAACACGTGGATTGTTCTTCGCTGCCTATACTAGTACACAGAATTTCTTGGTATTGGCTCTAATCGATGTGAAAGGAATTACACCTTCTCAGGCCGGATTAATTGTGGCGAGTGCTGCATTAAGTTGGTGTATCATTGCGTATCTGCAAGGACGGTGGGATGCGGCAGATCAGGGCAGTGGACGTCATATGAGAATTATTCTTGGCGTATTGTTACTTGCCATAGGGATTGCCATCGTATTTTGGGTACCTGTTGTGACCGTTACCATCGCAGTTATTGGGCAGATCATTGCAGGAGTTGGTATTGGATTGGCGCATCCGATTAGTGGTGTTGTCGCATTCTCCCAAACGGGGGAAGAAGGCGTGGGCCAAACCTCGGCAAATCTGCAATTTGCAGATTCTTTTACACCTGGTGTAGTGATTGGCATTGGTGGTTCCATACTTGTCGTGTGTCAGGCTGGCGGTATGTCACTTCAATCCGGCTTAATTGTAGCCATGGGTTTCCATCTCTTGTTGATCGTCACGAGTATCATTGCCAGTACTCGGATCTCACCACGCAGATGAATAAGAAAGTGGGTGTACAGACCATTGCTCACTGAGGATCCGAATAAACTATTTACAGCTTATCGCATCATCGGAACGAAATGGACGATCCATATTTTATGTGCTCTGTCTCAAGGCCCGAAGAGATTCGGTGAAATATTCGATAACATTCCTTCCATTTCCGAAATGATCCTCTCCAGACGTTTAAAGGGTCTTCAACATGATCATTTGGTCAAAAGAACAATACGGACACGCCCTACACAAATTATTTATGAACTTACGCCAAAAGGAGCTGCTCTTGCAGCATTCATACCCTGTCTAATGGACTGGGATACCAAATTTCAAAATGATACCACCGGGAGGAATAAAGATGATCATTGAGGTCAGTGATACAGCATCGGACAAAATCGTTGAGATCTTATCAAGTGCGGATATCCAAAATGCCTTTCTTAGAGTAGGCGTTGATGAAGGGGGATGCAGTGGTTTGTCTTATACTCTTATCGTGGATGAACAGCAGGCAGAAGAAGACATTGTGTTAAATAAAAAGCAATTTAAAATATTGGTTCACGCAAACAGTATTCCATATATTGATGGTCTTGAGATTGACTATGAAGAGAGCGGAATGTTAGGTGGATTCACCATGAATAATCCAAATGCCAAAGTTTCGTGTGGATGCGGGGCCAGTTTCAGAATGGCCAATTATCGTGGCGAAGTGAAAAAATGTGACTGAACTGAAGGAAGGAGTGCAGAGCAATGATCTCATTTGTAATATCTGACCAAGCAATCGATTCATTTAAGAATGAATGGGAATTGGAAGAGGACCAATATGTAAGGATTTACGCAAAATATGTCGGAGGAGGCTCCGATGCTTTTACAATTGGCATAAATGCGAGTGCTACACCGGTCGATCCCGCATTGGTTCAATCCATTGGAGGATTTCATTTCTTTGTTGAAAAAACAGATGCCTGGATCCTGGAGGATGAACTTCTCCAAATTGACTGTAATGAACATGGCATATTTTCAAGCAAAATCTCCTATTGAACATGGGGAACCCTATTCTAGACCATAATCTTACTTTTTAAACATTTAACTTTACAAAGTATAACACTTCATGTATATTCAGGAAGTAAAAAGGTTTATTTTACCATAATACCCATCAAATTATGGAGGTGTGGAAGACAAACAACAATCAGATTGGGATTTTTGATGCTCAGTACAGGGCGCCTACAATTGGGATTATGCTGGTTCTGGCAACCGTAGCTTTTGAAGGACTGGCTATCACAACGATTGCCGCGAAAATGGCACAAAGTTTAGAGGGTATT
The DNA here is from genome assembly GCF_000517845.1 of Paenibacillus sp. FSL R5-192. Lineage (NCBI taxonomy): Bacteria > Bacillati > Bacillota > Bacilli > Caryophanales > Paenibacillaceae > Paenibacillus > Paenibacillus sp. FSL R5-192. Next base: position 174,473 of record NZ_ASPR01000015.1, read on the forward strand.
CATTTATACGGTTGGATTTTTAGCGCATTTTTGTTATCTCAGCTTATTGGAACTTTGGTTATGGGTCAGCAGATTGACAAGCGCGGCGTTTTTACATCCATGCTGATATCTTTTAGTGTTTTTGTGTTAGGAACTGTGGTCTCCGCTATTTCTTTCGATATGCACATGCTTATTGCCGGAAGAGCCCTTCAAGGTTTTGGAGCGGGGGCCCTGATCACATGTGTTTATACCTGTGTGACGTTACATTATCCAGATACACTTCGTACTCAAATCCTGGCCGCATTCTCTATGGCATTTGTCCTACCAACCTTAATCGGACCTTATGCAGCAGGCCTTATTGCTTCCTACATCTCGTGGCGATATGTTTTCTGGATCGTTCTACCCTTGATTGGAATAGCGTTGAGTCTCACATTCCGTTCTTTCCGTAATTTGCAGCTTCAGCAAGATCTGTCAGGTCCAGCGCGAGCAACTGACTCAAAGATTATGTATGCGATTCTGCTTGCGGTTGGAACGGGGCTGTTACTCACAGGACTTGGTATGATAACCGATTGGAAAGGCATAGTACTCACTTTGGCTGGATTAGTCGTCATGATCCAACCAATGCGTAAATTGCTGCCTGTGGGCACTTTTTCGGTAAAAAAAGGATTGCCTGCTACTTTGGTATCGAGGGGTCTATATGTTGCTTGTTATTTTACAACGGAAAGTTTTGTGATCTTGGCACTAACCGAAGTGAAGGGGTTATCAGCTGACCTTGCTGGCCTCATCGTAGCAGCAGGTTCTCTGAGCTGGTCCGCCGCAGCGTGGTTACAAGCCAAGCTTGATGCACGAGATCAAGGTCGGGCCCGAAAGGGTAGGGTCATGACGGGCATTGGGATTATGATCGTTGGAACTGCGCTTGTGATCCTGGCTCTTATTTTGACGGACGGTGGGATTATACTCATCCTTCTCTCACAAATGATTACAGGGTTCGGTGTTGGATTGGCCAACCCTACAACAGCAGCCATTGCTTTACAACATGCCTTGCCCAGGAAAGAGGGAGAAATGTCCGCGAATCTGCAATTTGTGGATTCCTTCTACATGGGCGTAAGCATTGGAGTTGGTGGCGCTCTGATTGCCTTGTCCGAAACGTTACAGTGGGGCATATCGACAGGTGTTTTGATCGTGTTAACACTGCAATTATTATGGGTCTTGTTAAGTTTCTTGGCATCACTACGAATTACCAAACTCGTTCATCAAGAACATCATCCAATCAACCAAGTGAAGGATAACATCTCCATGTAACGGATGACGACCGCGTCGTTAAATACATCACGAAGAACGGGGGGACTAATTGCATTGGGAGGTGGGTAAGATGGCACGTGTATTAGTAGTCATTACTCCAGCTGAAGGACATGTGAATCCATCGTTAGGATTAGTTACTCAGTTGATAGACAATGGTGAGGAAGTCATCTATGTGTGCACGGAGGAGTATCGTTCCCGAATTGAACAAACCGGTGCCCAGATCATTACCTATCCGTTTCCACAAGATGCCTTCTCTCATGATCCGGTGTTGAAACCCCAGGAATACAAGCATTCTTATCAGTTCATTTATATGATGGTAAGCGGTATTATCCGGAGGATCATCCCCAATGTGCTACAGGTGATCGAGGATCAAAAGTTCGATTATATGATCTTTGATTCCCTGATGGGATGGGGAGGGACTATTCTTGCAGAAAAACTGGGAATTCCTGCGGTGTGCTCGATTGCGTCCTTTGCTTTTGTGGAGCCTCTGGGATCTAGCTCAGTTCTGAATGAGACGGAGACGAAGGAGCTTTATGAGGCTACGATGAAGATCACAACGGAGTTAGCTGAAGAGCTTCAAGTGAGTATTCCAGCTATGGAAGAGATTCCGGCACATACAGGTCAGTTAAAGCTCGTGTACACCAGCCGTTATTTTCAGCCGCAGGCAGAAAAGCTGGATGATCGTTTTATTTTCACGGGTCCTTCGATCATAACACGCCAAGATGCTCCGACCTTCTCGTTTGAGTTGCTTCGTGAACGGTACCCGCAAACCGTGTACATTGCTATGGGTACGATTTTAAATAAAAATTTGGATTTCTATCAGCTTTGTTTTGAAGCATTAGGGGATCTACCCGTGAATGTTGTTTTATCTTCAGGAAAATACACGGATATGGAGCCGCTGGCTGATCAAATACCACCTAATTTTATCGTCAAGCCATACATTGCCCAGTTGGACATGCTGCAGCATACCGATGTTTTTATTACACACGCTGGAATGAACAGCACAAGTGAGGCGTTATATTATAACGTTCCAATGGTGATGATTCCATTAACATCGGATCAGCCTCTTGTCGCCAATCGGGTACAGGAGCTCGGCGCGGGTATTACTTTAAATAAACATAACCTCAGTGCAACTAATTTGAGAGAGGCATTAACAGAAGTGCTACACAATTCACTTTATAGACGGCAGGCTTACCTCATTGGTGAATCTCTAAGGCAGGCTGGCGGTTACAAGCGAGCTGCCGAAATGATCATGAGTCATATGGGTTCAGGCCGGGGGAGTTACACAATTTAAATAGTTTTCCATTCAAAGTCGCTTAATAAGCGGCTTTTTTTGGTTTTAATAGTCTTAAGACTTGACCTACAGTTAACTCTATGTCTTATACTCGATTAGGCTTGCAAATTATATAAGGAATTGGATATTTTATTTATTATGGCGAAGAGCACGAATTGGAATGTTTTTGGACTGGCAATACTACTAGGTTTATTTTCTACATTAGGTCCATTTACGATTGATATGTATTTACCGGCTTTTCCGGAGATTGCACAAAATATGAATACAACGGCATCACTTGTACAATTTAGCCTTACTGCTTGTTTATTAGGACTCGGTGTAGGACAACTTGTTATGGGTCCTTTGAGTGACGCGTACGGTAGACGTAGACCATTGTTGATCTGTATGGCAGCCTATATTATTTGTTCCTTGGCATGTGCTTTTGCTCCGAATATCGGACTATTAATTTTGTTTCGTTTCACGCAAGGATTTGCAGCTTCAGCTGGAATTGTCATTTCCCGTGCGATAGCCAGAGATCTATACAGTGGACATGAACTCACTAAATTTTTCTCTTTGCTGTTGCTTGTAGGGAATTTGGGGCCTCTGGCAGCACCCATCGCGGGAAGTGGGGTTCTTTCATTCACAACCTGGATTGGCGTGTTTATCTGCCTTTCATTCTTGGGAATTTTCTTATTAATCATGACAAAGTGGAGCTTAAAAGAAACACATCCCGTCGAAAGACGTATAGTTCCTGACTTCAAACAGCAATTGGGTAATTACAGAATGCTTCTGCGTGACCGTAAGTTTGTAGGCTACATGCTGGCACAGGGAATTATGACAGCAGGGGTCTTTGCTTATGTGGCGGGAACACCATTTATTTACCAAAATATATATGGCGTCACACCCACTGTATTTGCTATATTATTTGCTTCGAACGGCATCAGCTTGATCATCGGATCTCAAATCGTGGGTCGACTAGCTAAACGTATCCCTGAGCAGACGCTGCTATTATCGGGACTATGGCTTGCTATAATAGCAAGTGTGGCTGCTTTGGTCGTAACCCTGGCTCATGGTCCACTTTTCGCATTGGTGATTCCATTGTTCTTCTTCGTATGCTCGATCGGCATTACGTCTACAGCGGCATTCCCACTTGCCATGGAGAGTCAAGCTAAGATGGCCGGAAGTGCAGCAGCACTGCTCGGCGTTGTTCCTTTTCTTCTGGGTGCACTGGTTGCTCCTCTGGTCGGCATCGCGGGTGAGGACACTGCCGTCCCGTTAGGACTCACGTTATTAATGACCAGTATCATTGCGATTGTTACTTATTTCCTACTCGTTAAAAACGTCCCGCAGCATACACCTAATCATGCCCAGTCTAATGCTGACTTCTAGTATAGAAGGAACAGCTCGCCAAGCATTGGCGTGAGACATGAATGAATATGATTCCATTACAAGTCGCTAACACAGCGGCTTTTTTTGGTTTTCCGTACTGAATCCTCAGCCTGAATTCAGGTAAGGCATTGTTAGATAATGGAGAGACTAGGTAGGAGGGGGATGCTCACTGCTTCATTTGATATAAGCTTAATCTATCTTGTACAGCATTCAGGACTTCTTCCGGAATCTCCTTCACCTTGATATCTTCTCCTAGAAAAAGCAACCAATTGGTGATTTCGGTTAACTCTTCTGAGTTATGAACATTCATAAATGCCTTTAGGAGAGCCGTAGTCTGGTATGGATTTGTATAGGCAATGGAAAACTTTAAAGGATGGTATTTTTTGAATTGCGCAATCGCCTTTGGACCAAGTTCCAGGACAAGGTTGATAACTTCTTCCTGTGTATTTCGTTTGAATTGTTCTACAATCTTTTTTGTACTCAGTCTTTTTTTCGCCGGGTATGCTTCGACATGGATGAGGTTGTCAACGGATACGATTCGTCTTTTTTCTTCCTCCAAGTCAAAACCTTCAATGATCCAATGGCCTTTTTGATGATGAAGGTGCAAGAGAACGATGGGATAGGACTTTGTTTTCTTCTCTTCTTGCACAGTAACTAACAAATAACGTTCTATAAGAAGAATTTGGATGAGTTTCTCCAAAGTAGGGTGAGGCAGGTCTGATAGATCAAGCAAGTCTGGATTATGGGGATTGGTTCCTTCAAAAAGCAATATTTGATTCAAATGTACAAGGTCATCTTGCTGATTTTCTGAGATAAGGCCCAATAATTTTTCAGCCAAAGATTGACGACTCTTCAGATAAGGAAGCTGTTGATTTCTTGTCGCCATAAAAGCAATGAATAACGCTTTGATTTCATTATCGGTAAACCGTACCGTGGGCAGGAGGGAGTTGTTCATGACAAAATAACCCCCGTCCCGCCCAACTTCAGCGACAAGTGGCATTCCCATGGCTTCAATTTCTCTGATATCTCGAATGGCTGTTGAACGAGAAATATTAAATTCTCGCATGATTTCAGAGATAGTAAAGTGGGCACGGTTATTGATATAACGCGTGATGGTATTAATGCGTTCAACTTTTTTCATTGGGCCCCCTAAACAGTATCATATTCTGACATGATTTAAGGTTATTATAAACCTATCAAGTGAAAACACAAATCAATTGAAAATTTAAAGAGGACGGTGTAAACCATGAGTAATTATCATTTCGAAGAAAAAGAGAGCTTTATCGTATTAGGTATTGGAACGGATCTTAAGAGCGACTATACAGACTATGTTGGCATCAGCAAGGAGAAGGCGGATTTTTGGTCCACGGTGAAAGAGGATGGAAGCCTGGACAAACTAAAGTCTCTGGCAACAAACGACTACATTTTTGCCGTAAACGAAGCAGTGAATAACCAGATGATGCATTATGCTGGTGTCATGACAGAACAATCTCTGCCAGAAGCAACGAGAGTAATCCAATTTCCTAAGGGAGAATACCTGGTTGTGAAGGGCGAAGCTGAAACGGCTGATGCGCTCAATAATATGCTTACTGGCATTGCCTTTGGTCAAGCCCTCCCCGTAGAAAAAGATTATGCCTATGTTGGCGGTCCGAATACTACAGTTGAAATGGGAGAGAAAAACGGTTTGGTATATGGTGAAATGTGGATTCCTGTTGTAAGGAACTAACGAGCAGGGGAGTTTGGATAGTCGGTCGTATATCGTTTAAAGTCACGAACATAGTACTATTAAAAGCCGCTAATGTAGCGGTTTTTTTGTTGTTCATTAGGAGCATAATCATACATGAAAACAGCAGATCACTAATAAAATAAATGAAAGGAAGAATTATGGAAGGGAGCAGTCTGAGTGAATACTCGTCTCGCTGAAACAACTATTTGTGGGGAGTTCCATATAAATTCAGCAACCATAACAGAGGTTTTAACCCTGTGGTCAGCATCTTCAACCTTAAACGTACATGGTACAGTAAGTATTTATAATCATAAACAAAGTAATTCATCTGTATTTTTGAACATAATACATAATGAAGGAACGTGTTCGCTTCCTGTTCTACCGGGTAACACCTGTGCTTTTAGCTGTGCCGGAATGCATCATATTGAAGTGGAGATTGAAAAGAGCTTAAACAATATTGCAAGCGGTACATTTGGAATAGATATATACTATCAGGTTCTAAATGGAGAAGAGGATGAGGAATAGATGGAAACAAAGTTGGATTAGCCCGAACCACTACTATCTCCCCACATATATTTATAGAAAGAGTATTTTTAAGGAGGTTCATTAATGGCTCAAATTGGTAATTGTAATAATACGGTTTCTCCAGCGGTGGTAAACGATGCCGTATGTACTACGATAAGTTTGTCAGATACGGGAGGGACACCAACAATTATATACGAAAATTCCTCAACGTTTCTGATAAACGGAACTATTCTAATTGAGAATAACGGAGTGGGGGCTTCACCCACCGCTGCTTTGCTTATTGACGGTGTTCAAATTCCTGGTTTTGTCGTAGCCCCAGGTAGCAGTAGATCTTATACTGCACCAACAATTAATTCTATAAGTCTCATTGGAGCCGGTGCGGGAACAACAAGTATCAAAATTGCGTTCTCTTTGAATTACAGATTCTAAGTATAGGATATTCAATGTGAAAGAATCCCTTCTTTTATAGGAAGTGGATTCTTTTTTAGTTCAATGTCTAGTGATTATCATTTAATAGATTTAGTATTCCTCAAGTATGTTATCATATTCTTTGTGATGACGGCTTCATTCGAGAATAGCTAAGTAATAAGCACTTTTTATTATTTACATAAAGTCAATGGAAGGCAGGAGATATAACAGTATGGTCACGCTGATACTTTCACTCGTTATGATTATAAACATATTACTCTCAGCGGTATTTTTGTTTTTTGAAAGGAGAGACATTGGTTATACTTGGGCCTGGCTCATGATATTTTACTTCATTCCTATTTTAGGTTTTATCGTTTATCTCTTTCTGGGACGTAACCTCAAAAAGAAAAATTTCTACGGACTCTCAGCTGAAGAGAGAAACTCCCTAAAGTTAATTGTCGAGAACCAGTTAGTGACATTGAAGGAGCAACGTAAGGAAAACAACCCCCTGCTCATGAAATATGCTGACCTGATTCAATTGAATCTCACATCATCCAATGCAATCCTAACCAATGACAATGAGATATTCATCTTCGATGATGGACAAGAGAAATTTGATTCTTTATTTGCTGATATCAAGGATGCCAAGAAAGAGATTAACATCCAATATTACATTATTCAACCGGATTCCTTAGGGAAGAAATTACGAGATGAATTAACCATAAAAGCTAAAGAAGGCGTAAAAGTGCGAGTTCTCTATGACGAAATTGGTTCAAAGAAACTTTCATTGAAGTTTTTCAGAGAACTGATCTCTGCCGGTGGAGAAGTAGAGGTCTTTTTCCCGTCACTGATTAGGCCATTAAATTTCCGTATGAATAATCGAAATCATCGAAAACTTTGTATTATTGATGGGGAGATTGCTTATATTGGCGGATTTAATCTGGGGAATGAGTATCTAGGCATGGATAAAAAGTTTGGATACTGGCGTGATACACATTTTAAAATGCACGGAGATGCCGTTAATCATATTCAAGGAAGGTTTATTTTGGATTGGAAACACGCCAGCAAATCCCATCAAGTAAGTTACGAACAATTCTCCTTCAACACAGCAAAGCTTGATGGTTCAAGTCCAGTTCAGATTGTGTCTAGTGGTCCTAACTCACAGGTGGAACACCTGAAGAATATGTACATCAAGCTTATAGTAAATGCCAAAAAGAGTCTGTATATTCAAACGCCTTACTTTATTCCTGACAGCACTTTTATGGATGCATGTAAAATCGCACTCCTATCCGGGGTGGATCTGCGCATTATGATTCCCAATAAGCCCGATCACCCGTTTGTATATTGGGCGACTTGGGCGTATGCTGGTGAATTATTGGACTATGGAGCCAAGATTCTGTTATATGATAATGGATTCTTACACGCAAAGACCATTGTAGTAGACGAAGAAGTCGCTTCAGTAGGGACGATGAATATTGATTCCCGGAGCTTTAGGTTGAATTTTGAGGTGAATGCAATTGTATATGACGAGCGAGTTGCGAAACAACTTCAAGAATTGTTTCATCAAGATAGCCAGTTAAGTACAGAACTTACTTCTGATCGTTATAGAAATAGGTCCCTTATTATAAAATTTAAAGAAGGAATATCACGTCTTCTTTCACCTATTTTATAGCTCAGCTTCGCTGCCGATGTTATACTCAACCAGGCACGATAAAACTTTTCACTGAAGTGCTTCTTAACGACTAGAGTATTAGCAAATCCTTCTTTTTAAGTCAACAGTCAAAAGCTCTCTCCCAAATGGAAGAGAGCTTTCCCAATTGCACGACAGCATGTTATTAATTTAAAACGCCACTGCCGACTATTGTAACCTTTACTTCCGGGTGAAAACGAACTTGGGCATATTCTTTATTCCAGTTTAGGCTTTTCCATAAGTCCGGGTAATGGGCAATTAAATGTCTGCCAATACCGAAGGAATCACAACCACTTTGCTGAAGTGTCTTGATAATTTGTTCTGCGTCCTGAGTCATGTCATCGGATAACTGGCTGTTCAGACGTTCAATCGTGTCCTTTTCCTGAAGATGATTCATTGCATACTCAACGATCGTTACTGGAAGTTCGATACGGAGGTTCACATCAATTTGGCTATCACTTGCCACCTTTACCGCAAGTTTGCGCTTAATTTGTGCGATATTCGCTTCATAAGTGACATAGTTCCGTGGGTTGTTGGAAGGCCCTGGGTGAACTTTTTTGACAAAGCGCGCCGCTTTATTCCATTTACCACTCATAATAATGTATAGGGGAGCCTGTTCGGTATTGAGACTGCCACTGAACCTTTGCCCATGAAACAGGGCGATTCCCCGAGCATCAATCTCCTCTCCATCCTTATATAGATAAGGCAGTGTAAAATCCTGTCCCGGATCCAGCATGGGAGGGAGAAGGGTCTCTAACGTCATTTCCGGAAAAATACATAATTCCTCCAGACTCTTAATTTTTTTGGTAATAAAATCACCAATTAATATGCTGCCAACTTTTTTTTGGTGTAACAGATCTCCGGCATCGCCATCCACAATCGCAATTTTCACATGTGAGGTTGGGTAATCGGGTTCCCGATATAAGACGTCCAGGTAGGGATAGATATCATTTTGTGCGAGTTTGTTGCCGTATAAGATCATCCCATATTTGAAAAACCGGATATCACCAGTCACTTTAGCACGAATTCTATCTGTACTTTGACGGACGGATCTCCCGGTGCCTGAGTGGACTTCATTACCGCTGCTCCCTTGTTGACTCTCAGAATCATCGACAATTTCAAGCGTCTGTTTAATTTCACCCTCTGAGGTGATGTCAAACGCCGAAGCATTAGCCAGTCTTGCATCTTTTAAACTATCCTGATCCCAACATCCCGTCATCACCATGAGCAGGGTCAGCAGGATGAGGATTTTCCCCCGTTTACTCATATCATCTTCTCTTTTCGTTTCATTATATAAGATAGAACCAACAGGAGCAGAGGCAGGATCATGAGAAAAAAGTATGCCGATCTGTTGGCTATCGTACTAATTAACTCAAGTTTTTCCTTCTGTTGTGGCAGATACGCAATTATGCAAGAAGCAAGAACGACATAAGGCACCGCTTTTTTATGGTGTTTTTGTTTGAAGAGATAACTTATACCATAAGATGCTGTATAGTAATAGCCACATATGGCCCCGAAAATTGAAATTAACCAGATAGGGAGGAACAGGAAATCGGCCCGATCCATTGTCCCGAGTGGGATAGAGCGGAGCAGATAAATAACCGGTTCAGGCATTAAGTCAAGTTGCTGGGGGCTGAACGCCGTTGAACAAATGAACACGGTGAATGCATACAACACCACAACTACAGCACTTGCTAAAGCAACAGACTTGAGTTTGCCACCGCTGCTACCTTCAACCATAGGAAACACAACGAGAAAAAACTCGAATCCAAACATAGCCATTAATGTTTCGGTTGATCCACTAATGATATTGGGCCATCCTGCTTCGGTTAAAGGCAAAAGATATAACAGATTGACTTCCTTGAGTCCATAACTGATCAATACCATCATGGGCAAGACCAAAAAGGAGATGAGTACCAGTACTCGGGCAATGATTCGTAATTTTTGCCGAACCAAATAGATACTGCTGAACAAGAAGAGGGCTAATATAGCCCATCGAGGCGTATCCTGCAGCATCCAGCGGTTAATCACACTGTAGGCGTTCACCAGAACAGAAGTACCCATTAACAGGAAATATCCAACGTAGGCAATGATCAGCAACTTGCCAATCCATTTCCCCGTGATCAGCGTTACAATGTCATAAATGGATGAACTCGGGAATCTTCGCATCAAAAGCCAGCACAACAATATGACAAGTTGGATCAGGAACCCTCCAAGGAATACAGAGATCCACCCACCGCCTTTAGAGAGAAGGTGTATACGGTAAGGGAGGGACAAGATATCTACACCAATTTCAAATTTCAAAATGAGCAAGAATAATTGTCCCCGAGTAATTGTTGTTTCCTTATTCACGTTTTTTCCAACTCCTAGAGAACTTCTGCTGATTCAGCCGCTGCGGGCGGGCATCATGAGGACGCCCGCGAAGCGCCCAGATGGGAAATCGAATCCATACATCCTTCATGTCGGCTAATCTGAAAGGGGCCACTGGAGCAAAATAAGGCGATCCGAAGTTTTCCATCTTACAGAGGTGAATGGTTAGAATCACCAGACCAAATGCGATGCCGATATATCCAAAAAGCGCCGCTCCAATCATCATTGGAAAGCGGAGAATACGGACTGCCGAACTCATCTCATGCGAAGGCACCAAAAACGACGAGATAGCGGTTAGTGAAACCACAATAATCATTGTATAGGATACAAGCCCCGCACGAACGATAGCATCTCCGATAACCAAACCGCCAACGATGCCGATGGTCTGGCCCACTCGGCTGGGAAGTCGGACCCCGGCTTCTCTTAATACTTCAAAGATCAGTTCAAGCAACATTGCCTCTACAAGTGCAGGAAAGGGGATGTTCTGCAATGATTTCTTGATTGTGTGCGCCAGTTCGATCGGTAAAATAGCGGAGTGAAAAGAGATGGTTGCAATATAAACAGCAGGTAATGTAAAAGCAATGACAAAACTCATCATGCGAATTAAACGTAAAAAGGAACTGACAATCCAGCGACCATGATAATCATCCGGACTTTGATAAAAAGCAAAAAACGTAACTGGAGCGATAAGAGCTGAAGGACTTCCTTCCGCAAGTATGGCGACACGTCCTTCCATCAAGTTGGCAATAACCCGGTCAGGCCTTTCTGTATTGAGCTGCTGGGGAAACAGAGAGAAGGGGTTATCCTCCATAAACTCTTCAATAAAACCTGGAGCGAGCACCATATCTGAAGATATGGACGTGATTCGCTCTTTTACTTCGTTCACTAACTCCGGATTGGCCAAGTCCTGGAGATATACAACTGCAATTTTGGTATGTGTCTTCTCGCCGACGTTAAAATATCGAACGATTAAGGATGGACTAATAATTTGTCTACGGATCAGATTCAAATTAACCGAAAGCTGCTCTACGAATCCATTGTGCGGCCCTCGAATAACGCCTTCATTCTCCGGTTCGGTTGTGCTTCGGACATACATTTTCTCGGTAGAAAGAATGTAAAACTCCGGGTACCCATCGATTATGTAAAGACATTTCCCTTGAATAAGTGAATCTATTCCACGTTGCAGATCCGTATCTTTTCGACTTTCGAAAGTGGTGAACGATGGGTAGATTTCCGAATGAGCTTGGCCATTCAGTGCTGTTAAGACATGTGTTTGAATGATCTCCTGATCTACAAGTGAATCGATATAGAGAAGCACACTCTGTACACCATTAAGTAGAAGCTGTTGTTGTTTCAAATCGTCAGTACAGTAGAGGGACTGTTCCACATAAGAAATATTCATTTTTAATACAGAGAAAGCCTGATTGGTTGGGGTCATTGATCCACCTCTTTATAAAATGCGACATGAATTATCTTGTGCAAAATCAAGACTATTATGCAACAGGCGCTTCTTATTCAAAGAACTTATAACCAAACATTGAAAAAATAGTTGCACATAAATCCATAATTTACAATTCAATTAGAAACTTTTTCCTAAATCTAGCGTCTAATACTATGACTTTTTGAGGGGTTATACATTACTAGAGAGTAGAAGGAGCCAAAGACAACACATGAATATGAAGAAGAAATTATCCATTTTTACCGCTTTAGCCGTTTTTCAAGCATTTGCAGTCGGTTCTGTGAGTGCGCAATCAGCACCGCAAGGTGACACCGCGTCAGTAAACACAGCCAATGTAGAATCAGTTGAGGTGTTACAGCAAGAGCAGCCGATTGCAGAGCGTGAAGTGAAGACGGAGAGCAATAACAAATCTATCAATACTCCGCCCACTGAAGCCAAGGACACTCAAACCTCAACCGGCACTGAGGCAACACCTAAAACAGATAGCGAGAAACCTGCATTGGATGGGGGAGAGACCCCTGCAAACGAAACGGGTACAAAAACTGTAGTTCAAGAGGAAACCCCTGAGAAGGTTGAAACGCCAGCTACGCCTGCTCAGATAGAGCAACCATCCGTTGATGGGACGTCTCCTGCAGTAGCAGGTGGAAATCTGACGTTGTACATGAATAGCAACAAAATGGAGCAGGATGGAAAAACGTATCTTGCTGGACAGCCAATGGCTGTAAAAAACGGTGTATCCTATGTTGCAATCCGTGCGCTGGTTGACCGTGTGGGATATGGCGTCAAATATGATAACAAAACCAAGGAAACCATCATTATTAGTGGTGAAGATGAACTCCGATTCAAAACTAACAGCAAGGACTATACGGTAAATGGAGAGACCAGAACGATGAAAGGCCCTGCTTATCAGCAAAAAAGTACATTCATGGTGCCGTTAACTTCCATTACTCAAGCTCTGAACATCACCTATAAAGTGAATCAGTCGGCTAAAACGGTTGTGTTGAATCTTAATACAAAACCTGTTGCAAGCTTTACCATTTCCCAAAAGGAAATTTTTGCGGGTGATCAAGTAGACTACGTGACTTCTTCCAGTTCACCTAATGGAATGGATATCGTTGACGAACGCTGGACTGGTCGCCAGGATTCATTTGATCAAGCAGGTACATATACGATTTCATATCAAGTACAGGATTCCAATGGTCAATGGAGCGATCCCTATTCAACTACGATTGAAGTTTTGGCTCCTAATCTTCCTCCTGTAGCCATGTTCGCCACGGATAAAGAAGAGTATAAAATGGGCGAAAAAATAACATACACAGACCAAAGTACAGATGATGAAAATAATATTGTTAAAGCGGCGTGGGAGAACAATTCACTTGCGTTCTTTGAACCGGGTCCAAAAACCGTGACTCTTACGGTAACTGACAATCACGGTGCTACGAACACGTACTCCAAAGTCATCACCATAACCAATGAGACCTTATATTCATTTACCGATTTTAATTTACTCTTCACGCCGGTAGGACAGAAATTCACCTTTAACGGCGGCGAAGTGACTACGATGGAGAAAGTGCCTTATACTTACATGGATGAGCCAAGTTTGCTGATCCGCAGTAACAGTCCGGAAACTGTGAATACGGAAGGCATTGTATATAAAGAATCATCTTCGGGGCAGACCCGTTTCATGATTCACCACGTGAACAATACAGGCAAAAGAGTAAAAATGTATGTGATTGCAACCAATAACAATCCGAATCCGGCAGTATTTGAACAACAGAATATGGGCTTTGCCGGACCTACACCGTATGCTACCGTAGCTGGGAAATTGTCTATTGATAAATGGTTCAAGTCGATTCAGACTGGAGCGGATCAAAAGAAAGAGTACCTTCAACCTGGGGAAAGCAAACTGATTTTGACCGAACTTAATAAAACGCCGATGAAAGAAGGACAAGTCATCTCTCTCTATTCGGACGCTTATAGCGATTATTCCTTAGACTATAACGTTATCCTGGTGGAAGAAAATAAAGATCCGTTCGAGGCTCTGCCATTGCTACCTGTGCTTGATCGTGACGGAGTGCACAACCGTGGTACGTACCCGAATGCGACTCGCGTTATAAAGTACGATGAGCACGTGGGAATCAAACCTGCCCGTCTGCCACTTGGTGACAATTCAAGCGATCCCAATCTGGTAGGAACAGATCCGATGGCATACACAGACGCATCCAATGCGGGTAATTTTGGCGTATTGTACAAAATCACGCTGACCAATGTTGCACCGCGTACGCTTATCTCCTTTAACCCTCGTGGAGGGAAGTACTCCGGAGTAGCTCTAGTGAACAATCAGTTGGTATCGATTGCCGAAGGTAACGTTGCGGTTGCCAATTCAAGTGAACAAAGCGTGCTTTACCGCACCGGTTCAACTGGAGAGAGCGTGACCATTCTATTCTCTGCCGCACCAGGAAGCAACCTGCCGGTCAATCTGCTCTTTACACCACTCCCATCGGAGAAGTAATGTAGGTTTCTCTTATAACGAATGGTTTGGTGGCACTTTAATCATCGACAAAAAAGACTCCATATGGAGTCTTTTCTTTTCACAACTTATTTCTACTAAGGAGGAATCAAATTCCGATGAATGTAGTCGTCAAGTTGATACGTGAATTCAAAGAGCGAGATAACCGGCGTTTGTTGAAGGATTATCGAGACAAAGTGGAGCTTATCAGGAAACGGAACTTGGAAGTTTGGGATGATCAGCACCTGCAAGCGGAATCTCTTCGGCTGCAAGAAGAAGCAAGATCAGGCAAGCCTTTGGATGATCTGCTTGTTGATGCTTATGCTCTAGTCTGCGAGGTTGCGAAGAGAACACTCGGATTACAGCCTTATGATGTCCAGATTATGGCTGCTATCGCTTTGCACGAGAGATTTTTGATCGAGCAGCATACCGGTGAAGGAAAAACACTCTCTGCCGTTATGCCTGTTTATCTCAACGCTTTGACAGGCAAAGGCGTTCATGTGCTTACTTTTAACGACTACTTGGCAAATCGAGATGCGGCGTGGATGGGCCCGATCTATCGCTTCCTCGGGTTAACGGTAAGCTCGGTTCAATCGGGCATGAGCCTATTCGAGAAACGGGAAGCTTACGCCAAGGACATAACCTATGTTACAGCTAAAGAAGCAGGGTTCGATTATTTGCGCGACACAATAGCATTCAATGAAGCTGATACCGTGCATCGTCCTTTCCATTACGTCATCGTTGACGAAGCAGATTCGCTGCTTCTTGATGAAGCGCGGGTGCCACTAGTCATTAGTGGCGATTCGAGTGCTTCCAAAAGTGATGGCGTTCTTTTCGCAGAAGTGGCCCGGCAGCTGCAGCCAGGAGAGCATTACGATTTTGACGAGTTCCAGCGGAACGTTTACTTGAATGAAGCGGGTGCTGCAAAAGCAGAGTTGCTGCTGGGATGTGGCAATTTGTACGATAGCCATAACAGTCATTGGTTAACGTCATTGAATTGTGCGCTGCATGTGGAATCGTTATTAAAAAAAGACGTTGATTACATCGTCAGGGACGGTGTAATCGAGCTAATCGAAGAACACACCGGACGTGTGGCCGAGGACAGGTATTTGCCGGACGGGCTGCAAGCTGCGCTGGTGGCAAAAGAAGGGTTGCAGTGGAAGGCAGGTGGGAGAATTCTCGGCATGATCACTATTCAACATTTTATTAGCCTGTATTCGGGAATTTGCGGAATGACGGCTACGGCGCATGCTTCAGCAATGGAATTTGAGGATATCTATGCGCTGCAAGTCGTGCAAATACCGCCAAACCAGCCAAACATACGGATCGACCACAAACACCGAATTTACACCCATAAAGAAGCCAAATATAAGGCGCTTGTACAAGAAATCTCTTCCGTCCATAGGGTAGGACGCCCCATTCTTATTGGTACGTCAAGCGTCGAGGAATCTGATATGCTGGCGGAGGCGCTTGCCGCTGCTAGCGTACCTTGTCAGGTTCTGAATGCCAAAAACGATGCAAAAGAAGCCGAAATCATCGCTAAAGCGGGAGAAATAGGCGCGGTAACGGTATCTACGAATATGGCAGGGCGCGGCGTCGACATTCGTCTCGGTGGCGGTAATCCCGCACAAGCAGAAGTGGTTGCCAAACTGGGCGGATTATACGTGATAGGTACATATGTGAACGAAAGCATGCGGATTGACGACCAGTTGCGCGGACGTTGCGGCCGCCAAGGTGACCCTGGGTCTTCCGTATTTTATATTAGCCTGGAGGACGAGTTGATGCTTCGCTTTGGCATTCATAGACTGTTTCGCGCCCCAAATCAGGACGAGGTTCTTGATGATCCGGCGCTCCGTAGCAAAATCGAGCATATTCAGCGCGTTATTATAGGTCAAAACTTCGATATTCAGCGGGAATTGAACTGTTATTCGGATATGGTGGAGGATCAGAGGCGAATTCTATATGAAGAACGGTTCGGAATTTTGAAAGCTGAGAGACTGATGAGTCCATCGGAGCGGCGTGTACGGCTTTTTTATATCGACGAGTTCTGGGCTGACCATCTGGCATACGTTTCTTACATTCGTGAAAGCATTCATCTCGAGAGCATTACCAGTCGTAACCCAATCGACGAGTTTCATACGCAAATCACCCAAGCATTCGAGCAAATTCCGGCTAAAATAGATCATGAGTCGGCAAATATGCTTAGAAAACTTGGAGGTTCGAATGATCCCGAGAAATGGGAACAGTTCGGTCTGAAGAGTCCTATTTCGACTCGAACCTATATGATCAACGATCAATACAGCCAAGATAAGCGCAGCTCATGGACCGGAACGACGGTATTTGCTTTTTGGGGCAGTAAGATTTTGAAGCTATTACTGAAGCCAGTATATAGGATGTCAAAATAGTGATGGGAGCGTGACGATCGATGAACAATAGAGAACGGTTTTCGAGCCGGGTCGATTCGTATTTGAAATACCGCCCGAGTTATCCAAAAGAGGCTATTGACTATTTGTACGACGTCGTTGGTTTACATGTGAACAGTAATATAGCAGACATCGGTTCAGGTACTGGCATCATTTCAAAACTACTTCTGGAACGCGGAAGCCATGTAATCGCGGTGGAGCCAAATCAGGCAATGCGGGAAGCCGCCGAGCAAATGTTAGAAAGTAATCCGAAATTTCAGAGTACATCAGGTTCTGCAGAATCTACAGGATTACCTGATCAGTCGGTTGATTTTATTGTCTGCGCTCAGGCATTTCACTGGTTTGATCGCTCCGCAGCCCAAATCGAGTTTCGCAGAATTCTACAGCCGGGTGGGAAAGTAATACTCATCTGGAATTCACGTCTTACTAACGGTACTCCATTTCGTGAAGAGTACAATCAACTGCTCCATACATATGGAACCGACTACGGAAAAGTTAATCATAAAAATATTTCTCAGGCGATATTGCTCTCTTTTTTCAAGGAAGGTTCAATGAATGAAATGCGATTCAAAATGAGTCAGGAGTTCGATTTCGAGGGATTGAAAGGCCGGTTGTTATCATCTTCTTACAGCCCTGTACCCGGGCATGCAAATTACGATCCAATGATGACAGAACTACGGAATTTATTTGATAAAAATAATCAAGAGGGTATTGTTGAATTCGATTATGAAACTGAGATTTTTTGGGGAGAAGTATAAATACGCCATTTGAAAGTCGCTATTATAGCGGCTTTTTTTTATTTTAGTAGAACAAGTTCTTGTCTCACCTGCCGGGATTAGCTGTTGGAACGAGCCAGGCACACTTCCTTAAAATCTTATAAGAAATTCTTGATATTTCAGAAATTTATCCGATAGGTGGGTGCTATTATACAAATACAAACAAAGACGAGGTGATGAAATGCAAGCAAAGTTGGCAGCGGACGCCATTCCCATCTCCAAAAAGCGAAAGACATGGATAAGGACGATACAAAAGCACAAAGTGATGTATGCTCTCTTATTACCAGCCTTAATTTACTTTGCGGTATTCAAATACATTCCTATGGCGGGAATTATGATTGCTTTTAAAAACTACAACCTGGCTTTGGGACTATGGGACAGCCCATGGGTGGGATTCAAAAATTTTACCGATTTTATGAACGGCGTTTATTTCTGGGACATCATGAAAAATACGATTGTTATATCTCTGTATAAGCTATTGTTCGGTTTCTCCGCGCCCATTGTACTTGCTTTACTCCTCAATGAAGTGTACAGCCAATGGTTTAAGAAAATCGTACAGACGATCACTTATTTGCCTCATTTTCTATCATGGGTCATTGTGTATGGAATTATGGTAGCCTTACTAGCCCCAGGCGACGGTCTCTTTAACATGATTTTGAAAGATTTTGGTGTTGAACCCATCTCGTTTCTAACGGAACCTGCCTGGGGCAGAATGCTGATCATCTTATCTGAAGTATGGAAGGATATTGGATGGGGGGCGATTTTGTACCTTGCCGCCTTGGCAGGAATCGATCCAAGCTTATATGAAGCGGCTCGAATGGATGGCGCATCCAAATGGAGACAGCTCTGGCATATCACGTTACCCGGTATTCGAGGAGTCATTATTCTGATGCTGATTCTTAAATTAAGCCATATTCTGGATGCGGGTTTTGACCAAATATTCATGTTTGCCAACACCTTTAACCAGGAGAAGATCGATATTATCGACACATGGGTATACCGGGAAGGGTTGGAGCGTCTTAAGATTGGCTTGGCTACTGCTGTAGGATTGTTTAAAGCTGTCATCGGATTTGCTTTAGTGTTGGCAGCGAATAAGCTCGCCAAAAAATTCGATGGGCAAATCTGGTGAGGTGGTCTTTAGAATGATCCATATGACAATCGGGGAAAAAGTCTGGCAAACCGTCGTTTATGTAGTTCTTATTATATTATCCCTACTGTGCGTGCTGCCCTTTCTATATGTGGTTGCTGTCTCCGTAACACCAGAATCGGAAGTATTAAGAAGAGGGATTGTGATTATACCAGAATCCTTTACCTTTCTGGCCTATAAAGAAGTATTCATTTCTCATGGGATCTGGCAGGCGTATAAAATTACGTTGTTCCGAACGATTGTAGGGACTGCGTTAAACGTGTTTTTTACGGTAATCGCGGCCTACCCGTTATCCAAAAAATATTTGCCCGGAAGAAGTCCATTTTTACTCTTCATTGTGTTTACCATGATGTTCAGTGGGGGATTAATTCCGACTTATTTACTAATCCGCTCTTTGGGATTGTTAAACAGTCCTTGGGTATTGATCATTCCAAATCTCATTAGTGCATTTAATCTGGTGATCATCAAAGGTTTTTTTGAACAATTACCTGGTGAAATTGAGGAATCAGCGAGGGTAGACGGTGCCAGTGAACTTCAGACGTTATGGCGGATCATTTTACCCCTGTCCTTACCCGTCCTGTCCACCATTTCCTTATTTTACGCAGTCGGGCATTGGAACAGTTATTTTGATGCTATTGTATATATCAATGATTCCAACTACATGCCACTTCAAGTGATTTTGCGCAACATTCTGCTTAACGTTGCAACTCAAAGCGCTGATTCGCTCGCCAATTCCGGGGCTGTCAGTACGTTCGCTGTGCAGATGGCTACAGTTGTTGTAACTACAGTCCCGATATTGATCGTTTATCCATTTTTGCAAAAGCATTTTACCAAAGGTGTACTCCTGGGATCCGTTAAAGGATAAAAGGTGTTCCAACCTAACTTATTACGGGGAAACCGTGATAATATACAAGCAAAGGAGAGGTCAATATGCAGCGTAAAAAGATTTCATTTGCTATTCTATCGGCAATCTTAGGACTTGGAACGCTTTTGTCAGGATGTGGGGGGAATGAAGAAGTTACATCGACAACTTCGAGTAATTCGCAAGGCCAGTCTGGCCAGTTTGCAACCAAAATGAAAATCTCAATGTTTAACCAAGGCACTTTTAATG
The DNA here is from genome assembly GCF_000517845.1 of Paenibacillus sp. FSL R5-192. NCBI lineage: Bacteria > Bacillati > Bacillota > Bacilli > Caryophanales > Paenibacillaceae > Paenibacillus > Paenibacillus sp. FSL R5-192. The sequence goes on from NZ_ASPR01000015.1 coordinate 194,560, forward strand.
CTGCTGCTCCGGTACCTCCACGTGATGAAGATATTCAACGCCAAATGTTGGAAGAAGAGATGAACATCGACTTGGAGATGATGATTCCTCAGGCTGGGCAAGCAACAACCAAACTGAATACACTCATTGCAGGCGGGGATATTCCAGACTTGATCTTCTTGAAAAGTCGTGCTGATCTTGCGCAATATTACGACCAAGGAGTTCTTGCGGATTTAACACCGTATATGGACCAATTCCCTGAACTACAGAAACGGTTTGGCACCGACTCATGGGAGGCAATGTCCTATCAAGGAAAAACCATTGGAGTTCCAGGCTATGATAATGTAAACGGTATCAGTCGAAGCTTCTTTATCCGTAACGATTGGCTGAAAAAGCTGAATATGGAGGTACCAACGACACCTGATGAGTTGTTCGAAGTTATGAAAGCCTTTACAGAGAAAGACCCGGACGGGAATGGCAAAAACGATACGTACGGATTCATCGGCGGTATGAATAAAGAAGGTAATCTGCAAACCTATGGCTTTGATAGCTTGATGTGGATGTTTGGCGTCAATCCTCCTTCAGCCGTTGAGATAAAAGATAATGAACCGGTATTTCTGTTTATCGATCCCAAAATGAAAGAGGCGCTTGCTTACATTAATAAAATGATGGCAGCCAAGGTGGTTGACCCGGACTGGGTGACGATGAATTCGCCTGATCTGTTGGACCAAAAGATGTTTAAGGGTAGAGTTGGCTTCATGATCAGAGATGCTCGCAGACTGGAGCCGGATTATCAGCAGAAAATGAAAGAAATTAGTGGCGAGGTGCCGGAATGGATCGTTATTCCTCCGATGAAAGGTCCTTACGGTGATCAAATTGTAGAGAGAAAATCATTCCAAGGCAATTCATGGGCCATATCCGCAAAAGCGGACGAGGATAAAATCATTCGGATCTTGTCCATGCTGAATTATCTCTTTACGGATGAAGAAGCTTATCCAAACTTTGCATACGGAATCAAAGGCATCCATTGGGATGTCGTAGACGGCAAGATCAAAAATAAAACCTCCGAGTTATCAAAGGAAATGAAAGAAAAGTACCTGTGGGTTGATCATTATAGAATGCCGCGCCGTGGTGATGATGCGGAGTACTTCAGCTTCCAGAATCCGAAGACAGCGGAAGCTTTCAAGGACAATCAGCAATATGTGGGGCCAACGCTGCCCGGAAATTTATTGACCCCTGACCCTAGCGATACCTTGGATGCTGACCGCACACGTTTCATTAATGAAAGCTTGGTTAAATTTATGACGGGCAAAGAGCCTCTTTCCAACTGGGACAATTTCCTCCAGACGCTGGATACCAAGTTTGACATGCAGAAATATAAGGAAACAGCAATCCAGCAATTTAAAGAAGCCGGCCTTATCAAGTAAAAATAAACGAAGAGAGAGTGGCTATTCGTAGCCCCTCTCTTTATTAGCATATGCTATTCTTAGTTTAAAACGGGACTAAAAGGAAGATGATGGATGCGAAGAAGAATCAGCTTGCCTTTAAAATTATTTTTTATCGTGTTTGCCTTTGTATTAGGCTGCATCATCTTGATAAGCCAATTGTCTTATCGCTATGTCCAAAAGGAAATAAGAACCAATGACATTTTTTACACCAATCAAATATTAGACAAGGTTGACCAGTATTTTACCGTTAATTTTTCCTCCTTCCAGACGATTCTCTTCTCAGTTGAAACATCAGTGAAAGCCAACATTAACAATACCGAAGTGATTAAAAAGCAATTAAGAGAGCTGTATGAACTCAACAGTATTTATGTCAGTAATATTTATTTGATCAAAAGTGATTTATCCATTCTGGGTGGAAGTACACCTACTCGAATATTCGATGAACCTTTATCTGAAAGAGCACCTTTATTTGATGCGGCTGACAAAAATAGAAGGACTACCTTTGTTAGTGAACCTTACAAATCGAAGTATTCTGGCTGGACCGTTACGATGGTTCGATATCTGAACGGTGCTCCGTTTCCTATGGCCATTGCGGTTGATTTGGATCTAAATGCCATTGAAGAAACCTTGTTCAAGATTAATAAACAGGAACAAATGAATCTGGCTCTGATCACTGCGTCAGGTAAGATCATTGCCGGATTTTCTGAAAATAAAGGACCTCTGAATATTCAAGATCATTCTTTTTCGATCGGAGAGACGTCAGCGGAAGAAATTCTGGATACGACAGAAACAAACCTTCAACTGTTTACCAACGATGGTATTCCGGTCTCCCTTTTGAAAAAACCAACGGAGAAATTCAACTGGACCATCATCTCGATCAACGATGAATCACGCTTAAAAGCAGCGTTGTCCAGATTGGAAACCTATTACCTCGAGTTGCTCGCTGCAGGTCTTCTTTTAAGTTTGTTCATTTCTTTTTTGGTTGCCAAATATATAAGAAAACCACTTTATACGCTCAAAACAAAAATGAAGCAGGTAGAGCAAGGCATCCTCACAACAACAATAACCATTAATCGAAACGATGAGTTTGGAGATCTTTCACGAGCATTCGATCGTATGTTACAGCAAATTGTGGAACTGATTCGCCGGGCCGAGCTTCATAATGAACTTGAGCGGAAGCTGGAAATCCAAGTGTTACAGTCTCAAATAAACCCACATTTTCTGTATAACACACTTGGTTCAATCAGCAATGTGATACGTCTCGGACAAATAGAGAAAGTAGATGTGGTGATCGGGTCGCTCATTTCATTATTGGAGTACGGGATAGACGACGCTTCAGAGAAGGTTTCCCTACGCCAGGAATTACGCAATGTAGCAGACTATATTGAGATCCAGAACATTCGGTATAACCGAAACTTCCACTTGATTGAAAATATCGAAGCAGGACTGATGGATTTCCCAGTTTTCCGAATGCTGCTACAGCCCCTTGTGGAGAATAGTATCTTCCATGGTTATAACGGAGGGGGAATTGAGGGGCCAATTACGATTCATGCGTACAGGGAGGACAGCATCGTCATCATCGAAGTTATTGATCAAGGAGAGGGAATTCCAGCTGATAAAATAAAACATATTTTAATCTCAGAACCGAGTGAAGAGGAAGTAAAAAGGAAAAGAATCGGACTGAATAATATTCATGGGCGAATAAGACTCCACTACGGAGATCAATTCGGGCTGGATATCATTAGCATACCTAAGGAAATAACCCGTATACGCGCTGTATTCCCGGCAGAATTGCCAAAAGGAGATGCATAATGGGGAGAGACTATACCTGCTTCATTGTTGACGATGAAGACCTGATCATTCAACGATTGGAATTGTTTTTTAATGAACTCTCTCATAGGGATCGACGATTTGTTCTGGTGGGCAAAGCGAATAATGGGCTGAATGGGATCGAGGAGATCATAAAACTTAAACCGGATATCGTCATATCCGATATTGTAATGCCGCGAATGGACGGAATCTCCATGATTGAGCAGCTCAAGGCGGAGCTCCCCCATACCCAGTACATACTTCTGACCGCCTATTCATCCTTCGAATACGCTCAGCGGGCGATTCAAGCCAACGTATTGGAGTACATTGTAAAGGTTCCGCTGAGGGAAGCGGATTTGAATCGAGCGTTGGATAAGGCAGCCGGAATTTTAAATGAGTTTGAGAAAAAAGAGGCGGAGTTTCACTCGTTAAACGTATCCGTGCTTGAAAATAAATACAGAGTCCGCAAGCAATTTTTTAACGAATTGATCCGAGGTGAAATTCCTTCTCATCGGGCATCGGATTTTGCCAATCGCATGCAGTTTCATTTCTTTCAAGCCAACTATTGCTGTTTCATCGTAGAGATGAATACGTATGAAAGTTTCCGAAATGAATACGCGGCCGCAGATCAAAACATCTTGAAGTATGCGATTACAAATATCATCGAAGAAACGGTGATGAATGGTAGCAGTGGCGTAGCTGCGGATCTGTCCGATAATCGTTTTATTGGCTTTTTATCTTGGGAAAATAACCGCAGTGATATGGAAACGGAATATGCTTGTTTATCTTTGGGAGGGCAGATCATCTCTCATTTGCATCAATATTTGAATAAAAGGGTATCTGTCGCTTTTGGTGGTCCGCACCGAGGCTGGGAATCGATCAAACAGGCGTACACGCAAGCTGAAAATGTGAGTGAGGATTTCTATTATCATACCGAAAAAGTCGTAAAAACACCGATGCATCGGTTCCAATACCATAATGACAAAAAAGCAGATTTTCAACAGAAGCTGGCTGATTTTCTTATACGGCTGAAGAGGAAGATTTCCAAGGAAGAGCTGGACAATGCACTTGCCGATCTGTCGCAATTTGCTACGGACCATAAAATCCACAAGTCCATCATGGCGCCAATGATTAGAGATTTGTACAGAGACATTACCGTGAAATTTAAATCGGGGAATACGGTGGCCACGGAAGTTCCAGACTTCCCCATGGATTTTATGGCTTTTCAGGAGCAGCTCGCTTATATTGGCGACTTCACATTCGAATACGTGCATGCGGGCCAACTCTTGCATCGTGCAGAGATCATGAGTGCTATGCATTATATAGAGACAAACTTGAAACAACGTTTAACGCTGGAGGCAATTGCGGAGGAAGTGAATCTAGCGCCATCGTATTTTAGCAGCTTATTCAAAAAAACAATGAACGAAGGCGTGATCAGCTACATTAACCGTAAAAAAATCCATCTCGCCCTCGAGTTGTTAAACGTTCGAGATTATTCTTTATTGGAATTGTGCGAGGAAGTAGGCATCGTCAATGAAGGGTACTTTTGCAAACTTTTTAAAGAATATACGGGGGATACACCTAAGCAATATCGGATAAAAATGACACGGTAGGAATTCAAATAAGGATACAAAAAAATGTATGATTTTTTCGCGAAATCCTGTAAAAAAAAAGGGGTCAAAACCATTACCATGATAGGAGCATCTAATCATGGAGGTTATCAAAATGGAGCTTATGAAATCAGATGTAACCGTCATAGGTGGAGGAATTGCCGGGATATGCGCTGCCATTGCTGCCGCACGCCAAGGGTTGCTGGTTTCACTTATCAATGATCGGCCAGTTCTGGGTGGAAATGCGAGCAGCGAGGTCAGAGTTCACATTAACGGGTCGGCATATCTCGGAAACAGTCCATCCTATTATGCTCGCGAAGGCGGGTTGCTGGAAGAACTCAAACTGAAGATCTTTCATTATAATCCGTTATACAACAAAAAGCTTATGCTTTCACTTTCGGATACGGTCTTGCTTGACATGGTTTATGATGAACCCAACATTTCTCTATTTCTGAATACATGTGTGCATGAAACGGGCATGGAGAACGGCAGAATTCAATGGGTGGAGGGCCTTCAATTGGCTTCCGAAAGAAAATTTCGTTTTGAAAGCCCAACCTATATCGATTGCTCCGGTGATGGAATTGTTGGATACCAAGCAGGTGCTCACTTCCGATGGGGAAGAGAGGCGAAGTATGAATACCAGGAGGAGCTCGCTCCAGAAGTGGCAGATCATTACACGATGGGTGATACGATTCTGTTTCAAGCTCGTGACGTAAACTATTCCGTTCCTTACAAAAGGCCAGGCTTTGCGTATGATATTACGAAGCTGGAGTTTTTTGATAGTATCAGAAAAGGATTAAACCATCGATCTTTTCCAAGGAAAATCAACGGGCTTGGCGGATTGTGGTGGCTGGAATACGGCGGACATATGGATATTATCAAGAATAATGAAGACATTGCATTGGAACTGCGAAAATTGGTATACGGGATATGGGATTATATCAAAAATAGCGGTGAGTTTGATGATGTAGACAACCTTATCCTGGATTATGTATGCCCGATTCCGGGAAAGCGGGAGTCGAGACGTTTTATAGGGGAACACATGCTGTCTCAGAACGATCTTACAGAAAAGACTCATTTCGAAGATGCGGTATCCGTCGGAGGTTGGTACATGGATCTGCATGCAAATAAAGGCATCTACGATGAAGGGCCGGCCACCGCGTGGAACTTTGTGCCGGGATTGTATAATATCCCTTTTCGCAGCTTATTTTCATGCAATATTCCTAATCTCATGTTCGCTGGCCGCAATATAAGCGCTACTCATGTGGCTTTTGGATCTACAAGGGTCATGGCAACCTGTGGTTGTATGGGGCAGGCGGTAGGAACGGCTGCTGCGTTATGCGTAAAATATGATACAGACCCTGGGGACATCGTCAAAGCACATATGGATGAGCTTCAGACGCAGCTGCTTCGCGACGGGCAAACGATTGTAGGGCTTCAAGAGCCGTTAGATCCTTATTTCACAGACGGATTAACGATTCGTGCCTCGTCTCAGCGAAGCTATGAACAACTTTATCCAACCGAAGAGATCTCCTTGGAGAAAGCGTTATGTTTGGTCTTGCCGATTATGACATCCGTGGCTGAAAGCGTGAAGATCAAAATTAAAAATAGAGCCGAGCATTTGGAAACGTTGCAAGTGAAGCTGTTTGGCGGGGAGCGGAAGGAAAACTATATTCCCGCCAACGAACTGAAGGGCTACAACTTGGTGATTTCAGCGGGTCACGATGACTGGATTACACTGAACCTCAGTTGCAAGAAGCCAGAAGACGACAAAATCTACATCGTATTGGAAGGTACGTCGGACCTTGCTGTATATGGCAATGAAGAAAATATGACTGGAGCGGTTAGCTTCCTTTATAGACCGGAAGAGCCGTCCAGGCTGAAGAAACTTAATAAGAGCATTTGCTTCAAAGACCTGATACCATCCCAGGATATGTATAATCCTGCGAATGTCGTCAACGGCTTCTCCAGACCTTATGGTCTGCCGAACAGCTGGATTTCAGAACGTACAGAAGGACAGGAATGGTTGGAATTTGGTTTTGCAAGCCCCAAGAATCTGGATGAAATCAATCTTGTTTTTAATTCACAGCTGAATTTGGAGCATTTCGACGATCCGATCGAGCCATTGATTCAAGACTATGATGTGACCTTAACCTTAGAAGACGGAACCCAGAGTGAAATTAATATCCGCGGGAATTATCTTTCGTTAAATAAACATCTGGTGCATGCACAAGGTGTAACCCAAATCCGGTTTGATTTCTGTGCAACGTATGGTTCGCCTTATTATGAAGTGTTTGCTGTGAAATTTTTTGCTCCTAAAAACACTAAGTGAGGGCGGGTGAAGTCGTGATGAAGGAATTTTTCCCACGAAGAGGGCTACCTAATGTCATTCAGAAGTTGGAAAATGGGGAAACAGTAACAATCGTTTATTTTGGCGGCAGTAATACACGTTCTGAAGGATACAGGGTCATGACGGCGGATTGGCTGCGGGGGCAATATCCCAATGCGGATATCCGCTCTGTGAATGCAGGCATTGATGGGACAGGATCGGACCTTGGCTGCGCCCGTTTGGAGACAGATGTACTGCGTCATCAGCCTGATCTCGTATTTGTTGAATTCGTTGGCAACGATGGCGGAGTTCCCGAATCCAAGGCGCGGATCGAAGGCATTGTCCGACAGATTCGCAAGCGGAGCCGGTTTACCGATATCCTGTTTGTATATACGGTTAAGGAGCGGGATTTGACCTCATTTCAATCCGGCGAATACCAGAAGGGCGCTCTTATGCAAGAGGAAGTCGCCGACTATTACGGCATTCCTTCCATCCATCTGGGCGTAGCGGTCAGTCAATTGGTTTCGGATGGAAAGCTTATTTTTACTTCAAGAGCAGATGTGTCCATCCCCGGAGCCGTTATTTTCACGCATGATTCGATCCATCCAACGATTCCCGAAGGACACCAGATCTACACAGACACCATCATTCGGTCGTTTGAGAAAATCAGAGAACTTCGAGATCACGTGGGAAAAGTCGAACATCACTTGCCGCAGGACCCCTTGGTCCCGTCCAATCCTTGGGAGTATGCAACCATGCTGCCACTGGATCGTCTTACTCATTTTTCCGCAGGGTGGTCTTACATGACCCCTGATGATTTTCCTTTAGTGCGTGAGTATGATTGGTTGTTCCCTGGTCTATGGCGAGCAGTTGATCCCGGAGAGGCGATCACAGTGGAGTTTGAGGGAACCCACATCGGCTTATTTGATATCGGGGGGCCGGATTCTGGCCGATTGAAGGTGTCGGTGGATGGAGGGGAACCCTTCCTTATTGATCGATTCACACCCTATAACGATCATAATCGAAATCAATATGTTTTCTTGCCGGAGCTACCAAATGGGAAACATACCGTTCGCTTCGAGATCGATCACGAGAAAACTGACAAAGCGGCCGTGTTTGAGGCAAGTGGCAATGAACGAAGTATGGAACATATTCGGCAGCATCCTGCTTGGTATGATCAAACGGTCATTCAGCTTGGAAAGTTGTTATTGGTACAGCCGCCATTATAATTGATGGGTTCACTTGGAACACTTGGAAGACCTATATTCTATCTGACTGCAACTGAGCAATCAATTAGGATGTAGGTTTCTTTTTTTACTTAAAATCGTATAAGAAATTCTTAAAATGAAAGAAATTTCACCGTAATCTAACATGCTAAGATAAAAACGACAGAGCGGGATTAGGCAGAAGGGGAAGGTTAAGTGCTTTTTTACGATCATTAGAGCAGAAGGCAATGCATTTATGGAAGCGTTATCATTTTAAGGAGAGGCTGTGAATTGTATGGTCAAAAGGAAGCTGTTTTTCTTCATCGTTTTCATGTTGACGGTCGTAGTTCCTTCCAGCCTGATCGGAATAAGGACCGCTTATGCGGAGACCTTACCTTATCAGACGATTATCATCGATGACGGGAGTATCAAGATCAATGATGTTGTGACACCTGATGCGGGTAACGAGAACAATGGATATGCGGCTCCGAATTGGACTACAAGCACAGGGGTGAAGGGGTATGATCTTTCCAGCACCAAATATACGAGTACAGCAGGCAGAACGATAACATGGAATCCACGCTTGGAAGCAGGAACGGCGAAAATATCGTTCTATAAGCTGGATTGGGCGGATAAGGCTGATAGCAATGTAAAAATCGAAATTGTTCATAATGGAACAACGGATGTAGTCTTTATGGATCTAAGACCCTCATCTGGCGCTCCAGCAGGGTGGGTTGATTTGGGAGAGTACTATTTTTCTGGAGTTGGTGAAGAATTCGTTCAATTGACCCGTTCTACCGGCACCACAAACACGATCCTTACACGCGCGGATGCGGTCAAGTTCGAAGGGAATATAACGCAGAAAGAGCCACATAAGACAATCATCATTGATGATGGGAGCCTCACAATTGATCATGTCGTTACGGTTGATTCCGGCAACGCTAATAACGGATTCTCCGCTCCATATTGGAGCACAAGCGCTGGAGTGAAGGGATACAATAATTCCAGTTCCAAATTTACAGACGCTGTAGGTAGAAGCATCACCTGGAATCCACGCTTGGAAGCAGGGACTGCGAGGATATCGTTCTATAAGCTGGATTGGGCGGATAAAGCAGACAGTAATGTGAAAATTGAGATTGTTCATAACGGGATAACAGATGTCAAGTTTATGGATCTAAGACCTTCTTCAGGTCCATCGGTTGGTTGGGTGGATCTGGGGGAGTATGAGTTTAGTGGTGATGATAGCGAATTTGTCAGGCTGACTCGAACACAGCCTTCTACGGGTACAATTATTACGCGGGCTGATGCAGTCAAGTTCGAGGGGAATATCCTTCAACAAGAGCCACCGCTCCCCCCACTAAGGAGCCGTACCTTAGCAAATCTTAGTTACACAGAGAAAGGCAGCATCGAAAATGCGAACTACAAAGCAACCTTCCATGAGGCAGTATGGGATGGAGGCAAATCCATCGTTCGTGACATGTTCTACAAAAACACGGAGACAGGGAACTGGGTTCCAATCAATAATGAATCGGAAAGACTTGAGGAACAATGGGTTTTATTGGATGGGAATGCGGGCAGCCGAACCAATTACTACGATACGATGAACAAACGCTGGATTACATTTGACGGGATCACTTTTCCCGACAACCACACGGCGGTATTAACGGATTCCTCGCATGGCAGTGATTACGATTTTGAAGTGAACTGGTCCATGGCAGGGGATAAACCAGATGTTTCCTTTTCTTTTACACCTCGCCGGGACGGCAACTATGTGATTGGATATCAGTCCTTCACAACAGAGGCAGTCTCGGGCATCAATGAAGTGTTAAATGGATTCAGGTCACATGCCAAAATGGTAGGTACGGTGGAATCAACAAGTTTAAGAGAGCTGAGCGCTCCGATGAGCCTGGTTGAGAAAAAAGATGGTGCGGGAAATCCATTAACGTATGGCGTATTTGTACCTTCGGCAGAGCTTCCGGTTGAATTTGAACCGACGGGAGGTGTGACGAAACAACGGCTTGGCATGAGCCTGGTCAACAACGAAGGCAGTGTGCAACCAATCCTGTATGCCCCTCAATTAGGGACTTATTCGCAAATGACCGCAGAAAACACCTATCAATTTCATATGGGGCTAATCGCTCAAAAAAGCAATCTATATGAGTCCTACGTGGATATTCTTCGCAATGAGTACGATTATTCGGCATACCGGGAAAATGTGTCAGATCAGTCGCTTACTGACGCGATGTTTAATATGATTGATCTCCTTAAAATTGAGCCGCAAGGGGACGACTCTGTGAATTATGTCCCATCACCCAGCGGGTGGTGGAGCCGTGCCAAGGGTTTTATAGATATCGAAAACGAGGATAGCGTCCGAACAAGCTCAAATGCAGTTCTTTTGGGAGCTTATTATTTAACTGGGGATGACCAGCTATACGATACGAGAGCACTGCCGTCCGTCCAGTATGGCCTATCGCGAAATGGTATTGGTTGGTCGCCAACTCAGAAGAAAGTATACGGTGTGCCTTCCTTATGGAAAATGGCTACTCTGCCATTTGATGTTTCAAGCGTAGCGGCTGTTAATCAGATGATGGGCACTACAGCTGGTATTGGGGCGCTGGCACAGGAAGAATACCTCGTACGTGACCCGGATCAGAAAGACCGCGGGCCTGTCATTCAGCCCCTGATGATGTATCGGATGACGGGAGATGCACAGTATTTGCAAGCTGCGAAGGATGCAGCCGACAGTTATATCGCGCAACATATTGATACGCCTGCATCAGTCGATGTGAGTAAAAATGAGTTCATTTATTATTATAGCAAGCTGTGGATGGAGATCTTGGAGCTATATGAGGAAACTCAGGATCCCAAATACTTGGATGCCGCCTATAAAGAAGCCAAACGCTATGCGACCATGTTTGTTGCTCGTCCAGTTCCTGAAGGTAACGTTACAATTCCTCAGCCGGAGACATATAATTACGCCGAGTCGTTCCATTGGCCGGAAAGTGGTAAATTTCAATATCCTAGACTCAAGCTTCCCGAAGATATTGCCGGAGGTGTTCAAGCGGAGCGTTGGCTTATTTCACCGAGCGGATTGACGTTTGAAGCAGGAAGTACAACCGGCTATTATCGGATGAATGCTCAGGAAGCTCCGTTCATGCTGAGATTGTCGCTCTATACAGGGGATGAACTGCTGCAGGATATTGCTCATAATGCGGTTATTGGACGATATTCCAGTTATCCAGGTTATTATTATAAGGGTTTCGCCGTTAGTCAACTTGAACCAGACTTTCCTCTGGAAGGCCCCAGCGGGGCTACATCCATCTATTATCACCATATCCCGGGGCAACTCGGGCAAACGATGGATTATTTGATCAGCGAACAATCATTAAAATCAAACGGGAGCATTACGTTTCCTTCCGTATTTGAAACGAATTTTTTATGGTTCAAATATCACCTCTATGGGAATAAACCAGGTCAATTTTATGGTAACTCCGACGTTTGGCTCTGGATGCCTAAGGGGATTATTAAGACCAACCATCCTCAATTAAACTGGATAACGGGTGAGAGCGGGGATAAATTTTACATCGGATTAAGCAATGCATCGTCTGAAGAAGTTCAGACTCCAATTGAATTAAACGAACAGATCATTGGATTCAATCCGGCACAAGATTACGCCGTAACAATCATCCGTGACAATGGGACACCAGAGCAAACAGTTATGAGTGGTGGAATCATTCAAGCTACGGTTTCAGGCAAGGGCATCACCGCGATCATTGTAGAAGGACTTAACATTAATGTGCCGCTGCATCAGGTTAGAACGGCTGATACATCGGGTGCAAGCTATTTCTTTGATACCCACAGTCCAATTGATGCGGTTAAAGGCATGCTGATCGTTAAGCCCGACGAAACGGTTTATGATGCTTATGTGCAGGCCAAAACGACAAAACCAGCGACAATCCATTATTCCTTGGATGGCGGGGCCACGTACACGGCCATCCCAGATACGATCTATCCGATGGAATGGTCGATACGAGTGAATGATTTATCCCAAACTTTCACGTATTACGTGGAATCGGAGGGGAAACAGACCCGTAAGCGGACACTCTATCTGCCGGATCAGGTATCGGAAACTCCAGTTCAACCCGATGGGCAGGATAGCTCAACCATCATCGTGGATAATACGGAGGCGGAGACAGAAGGCGTCTGGATAAGGGATACGACGGCTAACGATTATTATTATGATAACTATGTGTATGCCAAATCTACGACCGGCACAGCGACAAGCAAAATGAGATGGCGGCCTGAGCTTCCAGAAAGTGTCACTTACAGTGTGTATTATAAGATTCCGCAAATCACGGCTGCGAGTGAAAATTGGGCAACAAATGTCTCATTTACCGTTTATCATAGCGGAGGCTCCGATACGGTGACAGTTGATGAGACAACAGCGAATGGTACTTGGGTGCACCTGGGGGATTATCCTTTTGCTGCAGGCGATAGCGGGTACGTGGAACTAACCAATAAGGCCAATAAGTCCAGAGTCGTTGCCGATGCAATCATGTGGGTGGACCCAAACAGGGTACCGCAATTGGTGTCTGCTGTGATCCTGTCCGATCGGAACGAACTGCAGATGACTCAAACCGCACAACTGAGCGTAACCGGTTATTTGGATAACGGTTTGGTCGGTGATCTTACACAGGCCGATGTGCAGTATTTCGTTGATCGTACGGATCTGGCCGAAGTGAATAGCAGTGGGGTGTTGACCCTTCTTAATCTTGATGGAGACACGGATCACATTGAGGTATGGGCTACGGTTACGATTGACGGAGTGACCTTAACCACACCGCCTTTGAACATCACGATCAGGGACCTAACGGTTATCGTCGATAGTACAAATACAACGGGGTTATACACGACAGAAGGGTCGTGGAGCCAAAGCAATTTAGCCGGATACAAAATTGGGGTTAAATCCCGCTATTCAACAGTTCAAGGTTCATCAGCAACGTGGAAAGGCCAGTTCCCAGAGGGGAAATATACGATCTCGATCTATAAACTCGTCCATACGACCGCAAACGATAACAATGTCAAAGTGGAAGTGAAGCATAAAACGGGTACCGAGGTCACCTATATCGATGCAACGGCCGGCTCATCGGGTTGGGTTAATCTGGGGACGTTCGACTTTACGGGTGACGGTAGCGAGTATGTCCGGTTAACCAGAGTTTCGCCTACCACGGTAGACCCGCCAACGCTTCCTGCGGATATGATCTATACGAGGGTTGACGCTGTTATGTTCGAACGGCATTCTGATGATGATTCGGAAATGCTAGCCAATGATGAGGTGCAAGATGAACCGACACTTTCTGAATAAGGGCAGTGAATTATGAATTGAAGTGGAACAACGGTAAGTGATGTTATACAAATTATTGTAAAATAACGCTAAGAGCCGAGTGGATCAAAACGATCCATTTGGCTCTTTGTGTCTAAGTGCAAGAAAGTGTGGTTACAAGGGAAGGCAGTCGGCCACCTTCCTCTTACCACCCATTATTCATTTAAGTTTGCCAAATCCAACTTTTTTGGATGCTCGTAAAAAAATTGCCGCTTTCAGATTATGTTTCGTCACACTCAAAACGTTTCTCTAGACCCACACAAATCTTCAATGGTACCATCATACACGTGCTTGAATTGAAGATTGCAGGAGGATATCAGGTGGATCAACTTAAATACGATAATCTAAAGCTGGGGGAGCGCGGAGCTATCATCAGCATTATCGCCTACATATGTTTGACCGTATTAAAACTGATCGTTGGCAATATGGCCGGATCAGAAGCGCTCAAGGCGGATGGATTAAACAATGCCACCGATATTGTGGCCTCAATAGCTGTACTGATCGGTTTGAAGCTTGCCCAACGCCCAGCCGACACAGATCATACATATGGTCACTGGAGAGCAGAGACCGTTGCGTCACTAGTTGCTTCTTTCATTATGATGGCAGTAGGTTTACAAGTACTGTTTGAAGCCATTAGTTCTGTGTTCCGGGGTACACATGAATCTCCGGATATCATCGCTGGGTACACAGGCATTTTCTGCGCAGTTATCATGTATCTGGTCTATCGCTATAACAAGAGACTTGCTACTCGTATTAAAAGTCAGGCAGTCATGGCTGCGGCTCGTGATAACATTTCCGATGCCTGGGTGAGCACCGGTACGGTCATTGGGATCGTGGGTTCCCAGTTCGGCCTCCCATGGCTGGACCCTGTAACGGCTGTCATCGTAGGTTTCCTGATCTGCAAGACCGCTTGGGACATTTTCAAGGAAGCCACACATCATCTGACGGACGGTTTTGATGTTGAACTGATTCAGGAGTACAAAAAAACGATTGCCGGAATTGACAGCGTAGAGACAGTTAAAGACGTGAGAGCGCGGAACTATGGCAATAACGTTGTAGTAGACGTTGTCATAACAGTTGATGCTGAGCTGGATCTTCAACAAGCACACGATATCTGTACAGACGTAGAGAACGAGTTGATGGAGGAGCATGACGTTTACACCGTTCACGTTCATGTGGAACCTGATATGTTAAAAGACTGCATTTAAGCCCAGGATTATAAAAGAGCGACTCGGCAAAGCAAAAAAACCAGTGAGCTTTAATTATTCACTGGTTTTTGCTGATTTCAATTTTCATTTTTAAAAGAATACGCGCGTTGTTTATCCCATACATGACTATCTCGGCAAATTGTAGGTAATCAGATTGTTATATTTATCCGCATGTTTCTGTTCGTCCAGGATGATCCCCCACACCGTGTCTTTATATATGCCATAAGGGAGACCAAACCATATTTTTCTATACTTTTCCACGGCCGCCAATTCACCCTGAAACGCCTTTTGCAGTCCGGCAAGATAAGAGGTGACCGTTTCAACCGGCTCACTGCTTATGCCCGTAATCTCCTGACCTGTCAGATCCTTGTACATTTGGCGGAACATTTGATTATGTCCTCGTTCATCATTGCGGATGCTCGTGATGATGGCAGCCTGATTGGCATCGGGCGACAACTGAATCAGTGAATCATAGAACACCTCATCGTTTCGTTCTCCTTGCACAGCCGTTTTGATTAATTCAAGTGCTTCGGCTGATGATGTTGCCCATACCGGAGTAAAAGTGTACCTGTAACCATAAGGATATGCCACATACATTACGAATCCCTCCAAGACAAATATGAGTTAAGATATGCACGTATGCCCATCAGCGTTAACCCATATCATCTGTCCTGCCTTATTAGTGGAAAGCTTCAGTAAAACTTCACTTGGTATACCTCAATATTTTACTGTAACCATAAGCAAGAACAAATGGCAGGAGGTATGACACAAAGGTCCAAATTATGTTCCATCCATTAAAATAAATGACATGCCCCATCATTTTGGCAACCCATTCGATTAATGTCAGCGACAATGATGCAACAAGAATCGCCAACCATGGCTTGGCGCCTTTTTCTGAAATCATATACATCATCAGGCAACCAGCGATCGGATAGACTCCAAGATCCATTGGAAGAGCAGCCAAGGATTGATTATGAGTATTTGGCATAATATTCCAGAAGTAATTAAATCCGATATTGTTGATGGATGCTGAAATAGCCACACCAAGTGGATAATATAGAATAAGGATTGTAAAGTTCCGACGCAGAATCCATACACCCAATATAATGGGAATGACCATACCCAACAGAATGTTTCCTAACATGCCATTTTCCTCCAAAGCTTTGTTACTTCTGTAGTTTCACTATAAGCCGCATCAGCATTTATCGGATTTCTCTCACTTCAATACAAGTGGTGTTGTATAAGTTAACCAACTCCATGGGATATAATGCATATTAGCAAATTCGAAATAGGCTTGTGTGAGTCCAAACGTTAAAAAGGCCGCTTATCCAACAAGGGTAAGCGACCTTTTTTAGCGCATTTAGTAAACTTACATTAATGCAGTTTAAATTCGTTTAAAAACGGAGCAGCTTATCCACATGATTCATATGTTCCAGATTACGAATAAACTCGTATCGTTCTTGTTTTGTTCCATTAAATGGTGTTTCTAAAAGAAATTGATTGAATTTCTGTTCAAGCATATTCCAGCCAAACGGAGTTTCCATATCGCCTAGAGGTACAGGCATCCACCGTTCATATATATTGCCATCATGTGTTGTTATAACAACATGGGCAGCGCAAAAATGAGTTGGATGATCAGCCAGATATTGCTGCACTTCATCATCCAGGGTTACTGTAATTTTTTGCACCAGTTCCTGAACCTCCGGATCGGTAAAGCTATTGAATATTAATTCCTCTGAGTCCATACGACCGTATTTAAGAGCCACGGCTGAAGTGAATTGTGTGCTGGCCTGTGCTCCGATTGCGGTCTTAGGCTTAGGATTCGTCAGACGATATACAAATGAAGAGGTCCTCACATCAACAGACTTGATCTTGGATGGTGTTAAACTATAGTCTTCGCGAAGTTCCAACATAGCATCCAGAGTGGCGTGTAATCCACGCTGGCAGGCATGACGTTTGAAATAAATGTAAGTCACTTTAAAATCAGTTCCCAGTCCTTCCAGCACATGACTTGTGTCACAATGCCCGCTTGTTCCTTTGAAGGCCTGGAAGAATCCATATTTTCCTTCCAAAGCTGCATCAGGACCCGTGAAACCACAGGATGCCAGTCTCACGGCCCTTAATCCGGTCAATGCCGCCCAGCCACTGCATAAAATTTTCCCTGAAGTTCCATCATTCTGATATTCAATCAAACCTCCTGTGAACAGAGAAGCAATCCCCATCGCATCCTTGGTCTGCTTGGCATCTGCATTTGTTAATTTACTTACCAAGGCCGCTGCTGCGACAGCGCCGCATACCCCGGTAGCATCAAATCCTCTTTCCCGGTACATAAATGGATTGATCGCTTCGCCTAACCTAGCATATACGTCATAAGCCGCAACAATGGCGGTGATCATCTGTTTCCCATCGTTTCGGTGGAGCTGAGCCATACTTAGCAGGAGCGGAACAAGCACAGATCCAGGGTGGCCCATGGCGTGGCGATAGCCGTCATCCAGGTCTGCACAACGTGCCATCATGGTATGAATGAAGACAGCATGATCTGTACTAGTGCGAACATCCTGTTCACCTATCAATGAGACCAAGTCTTCATTTTTAATAATAGAGTCAGCCAATCTTGCATATTCCAAAATACGTTCACTTGTTTCGGAGTATCGACCAAATACCATATTACCGTAAGAGTCCAATATTACCTGTTTACCTACTTCGATAGCCCTCTCGGAGAGATCCTCATATTGAAGACGGGTTATGTAGTTGGCAAGTTCTACAATCATATGATTCACAACAGTTCACCTCGTTATTTTGACTTCAATCCGCAAATACACGGGAAGTTTACATAACAGAAATATAAAGTTGTCATGATGTTGAACTCAAGCACAAGTTAACTGCACTAACTCAACTTTTGTATGCACATAAGTAATTGAACGCCAATATGATTCAATTGCTTTGATGCAATGAAGGGGTGCAATAACGTTTGACTATTTTTTTAAAATCCTCTACGTAAGAGGGGAAAATTTTAGATTTGTGATAGATCAATGCAAGCGGGTGAAGATAAGAAAAATCAGCGATTGGAAATACATGAAGGTGAGAATTCGTATGATTAGACTCATTTAATGCATGAATCCCTGAAAGATACATCGTTAATGAAAAACTGGCCGCGTAATCCTCAGCACACAAAAGGTGATGGATATCCGGTTGCGTCAATTCGTTAATACAATGCAGGGATATGTTACGTTCAGAGAGATGTTTATCGAGCAAAATACGGGAATTGAAGTTTTTCTTATTCAGAACAAAGGGGACATGTTGAAACAGACTCAAATCCGCGCCCTGATTAAATGTTTCGATGCACTCGGGATATTGATCAGGGAAATACTGCTTGAGCAAATTGTCCGAGATCACCATGTACATCTGCTCAAGCAGAATCGTTTCATACTTTACATTTTGCGTTACGATATTGTCCACACCCGAGAGAAACAGATCCAGTGAATTGTTTAACACCATCTCCTGCATTTGCGGTGAGGTTGTACGATGAATTTTAAGCTCCACTTTGGGATGCAGGGCATAAAATTCTTTTAATAATTTCGGCACGATAATGGGATAGCGCCCTTCGGTAACGCCAAAATGAATCGTGCCTGACTTATCCTCTTTAAGATCAGTAAGTTGATTCTCCATGTTTTGATCCAGCAGCTCAATTTGACGAAGCGTATCTTGCATAATTTTCCCCGCTGCTGTCAGCGCAATTTTAGGTTTTCTTTCGAAGAACGCAACACCATGTTTTTCTTCCAAGCTTTTTAGGTATTTGCTGAGTGATTGATGGGAAATATATAGTCGTTTCGCTGCATTGGAAATGTTTAACTCTTCGGACAGAACCAAAAAATATTTATAGTTATTAAGCATGCATACCTCCTGAGGTAATCTTTTGTGTGACTCTGATGTAAACACTATAGATGCAACACGGTTAAAGATCATCATACTGCAACTATTAGTTGCATACAAGCAATCTAAATGTGCTTTGGGGTTGCGAATATCTATGATAAATTATGAATGTATTCACGATGTCCATAGCGGTGTAAGCGTGAGCAATATGCAAATGTCTGCTCCAAAATATAATTAACAGGAGGTTATGTGCGTGAGTAAAGTTGCAGTTCTATTAGCAGAAGGATTTGAAGAAAGTGAGACCCTGACGATTGTTGATATTTTGAGAAGAGCACATATCGAATGTCACATGATTAGTACAGCGGGTGAAATGGTTCGTGGTAGTCATGACATCGTGGTCAAGGCTGATGCGCTTATCAGTGAAGATGTTAAAACCTACGATATGATTGTACTCCCTGGAGGAATGCCTGGGGCCGCTAATCTTCGTGATGATGACCGTGTAATTCAACTTATTCAGGAAATGAACCAGTCCGGCAAATATGTAGCAGCCATGTGTGCAGCACCTCTTGCACTAGGCAAAGCAGGTGTGTTGGAGAACAAAAATTTTACCGCTTATGTAGGTTATGATCAGAAAATTGAAACGAGCGGTACTTTTAAAGAAGATATTGTTGTTAAAGATGGAAATCTGATTACAAGCCGCGGCCCTGCGACGTCTTATGCTTTCGCTTTTGCATTAGTGGATGCCTTAGGCGGAGACAGTATGGTTGTCAAAAATCGTATGGTTTATTTCAATGCATTTGATGCTGAATAGGAGGGAACTGAAATGACGAATAAAGTAGCAGTATTGATGGCGGAAGGTTACGAAGAGGGCGAAACGCTGACGATTGTTGATATTTTGAGAAGAGCCGGCCTGAATTGTGACACGTTTTATTTTGGCGATAAGCTGGTTAAGGGCATGCACGGCATCTTTGTAGAAGCAGACAAACCTTTTGGCGAAGAAGTAAAGCAGTATGACATGATCGTTCTGCCGGGAGGCCGCCCAGGTGGACAAAACCTGAAGGAAAATCCGGATGTAATTGACATGGTGCAGTACTTCAATCAGAACAATAAGTACATTGGCGCAATGTGTTCCGGTACGGTGGTACTGTCCGATGCAAAGGTCATTGAGGGCAAACAGGTAACAGGTTATGTAGGGTACGCTGAGAAATTGATTGGCGGCATCTTCAAGGATGAAGTCGTCGTAGCTGACCAGAATCTCGTTACAAGCCAAGGGCCTGCAACACCTTATCCATTTGCATACAAAATTGCAGAAATCTTCGGCAAAGATACATCAGGCCTACGTGAAAAGATGTTATACAACTTTGCCGGAGGCAAGTAAAGACAGCTAAGAGGGCGGGGGAATCATATGAAAACAGAGGAATTGGCTAAGGAGATTATCGCTAACATTGGACAGGATAATATTACGTATGCCACGCATTGTGCAACCAGATTGAGATTCAACGTAAAAGATGAGTCTCAGGTTAACTTGAAAGCGCTTGATCGACTGGAAGGTGTCTTGCGAGCCCAGTTTAACAGCGGTCAGTTACAGATCATCATTGGCGCAAAAGTGAAAAGCGTTTTTGACGCAGTAAGTGAAAAGCTTGACTTGGAAAATCAGGACATTGAAGTGAAAGCAGTACAACAAAAAAAGAATGTGATTTCCCGAGTCGTGGAAACGGTGGCAGGTATATTCGGGCCAGTCATTCCAGTGTTGATTGGGTGCGGTATGGTGAAGTCTGTGCTTGCAATCCTGACGACAATGAATCTTCTTGAGACAACAAGTGGTGCGTACCAAACCTTTAGTCTGATTAGCGATCTTATTTTCTATTTTTTCCCCTTCTTCCTTGCAGTGAGCGCGGCCAAGAAGTTCAAAACCAACGAATATCTGGCTGTGGCCCTTGCCGGGGCTTACATGTATCCCACCATTATGGAAGGTGCAGCAAAAGTGGCAGAGACGGGTGTTACCAGTTTAAGCTTTTTCGGCCTTCCATTATTGCTCGTGAACTATAAATCAACGATCATTCCGATTATTATTTCGGTTTGGGTGATGAGCTACGTCTACCGATTTGTTAATAAGCGAATACCCGATATGTTTAAAATTTTGTTTGTGCCGATGATTGTGTTGTTCATTATGGTTCCACTTGGGTTAATTGTTTTCGGACCTTTAGGAACCTACTTCGGCAGTGGAGTTGCTCAAATTGTAACGTATTTGTATACGGTGAATGGCGTCATTGGTGCATTTTTATTTGGAACATTCAGACCCCTTCTAATTATATTTGGCATGCATTACGCGATTACCCCAATTAACAGCCAGCTGATTGCTGAATATGGATACTCGGTAATTTCACCTGCAAACTTGACTGGAAATCTGGCTCAAGCCGGGGCATGTATTGGTGTATTCCTCTTATTGAAACATAAAGCGAGCAAATCCAGTGCTCTATCCAGTGGTGTAACGGCGATGTTTGGTATTACCGAACCGGCTATCTTCGGATTCAACCTTAAGTACAAGCGCCCATTTATCTGTGCGATGCTTGCAGGAGGTATCGGAGCAGCTTACATCAATTTCTGGGGTGGAGGAGCAACGGCTCTGATTCTGCCAGGTATCCTGGCCTTGCCAACCTATATCGCTGACAGTTATATACACATCATTATCGGGGTAGCAATCAGCATTACGCTTGCACTGGTTGCCGTCTTGATCTGGGGAATTGAAGAAGAGATTCCAGCTCCAGTTACTGCAAGTGTTGGCAATGGAACAGATGGTTCTGCTGCCGCTAATGTGATTACGTCGACCTCAGAATCCCATGCTTTGACTCGACCAACCGGAACACTAATCATTGGCTCTCCGATTAACGGAACAGTTAAAAATATAACGGAAATCGACGATCCCATCTTTGCTCTGGGGAGCGGTGCCGCAGTTGAATCAATCGACGGCAAAGTATACGCGCCATTTGACGGAAAGGTTGTATCGCTGTTCCCAACCAAACATGCCATTGGACTGATGTCGAATGAGGGTGTGGAGATGCTTGTTCATGTAGGCATTAACACCGTCAAGCTGAAAGGAAAGCATTTCACAGCTTATGTGCAGCAGGATCAGGTGATTAAGCAAGGAGATCTGTTGATCGAATATGATCATGAAGCTATACGCGCAGCAGGATTTGATACGGTCGTGCCCATCATTATATCAAATACTTTTGAATATCAGAGTGTTGAGCAGATTGCTGAGGATCGGGTTGTCCAAAACGAAGCATTATTACGCATTCAAGCTTAGAGGTGGTAAATATGAGTAAATTATCTAAAGACTTTCTTTGGGGAGGCGCTGCAGCGGCCAACCAGTTAGAAGGTGGATGGAATGAGCGCGGCAAAGGAGTCAGTGTTGCAGATGTCATGGCAGCAGCAACACATGGCTTGGAGCGAAGAATTACACATGGAATTGAGGAGAATGTATATTACCCTAGTCATCAGGCTAGTGATTTTTATACAAGATACAAAGAAGATATTCAGTTGTTTCATGAGATGGGATTCAAATGCTTTCGAACCAGCATCGCGTGGACTCGGATATTTCCAAACGGAGATGAGACGGAACCGAATGAGGAAGGTCTGCAATTCTATGATGACTTGTTTGACACCTGTTTGGCATACGGGATTCAGCCAGTAGTCACCATATCTCATTTCGAAATGCCATATCATCTAGTGACGGAATATGGGGGATGGCGCAATCGTAAATTGATTGATTTTTACTTAAACTTCTGCGAAGCAGTCTACACCAGATATCGGACTAAGGTTAAATACTGGATGACGTTTAACGAAATCAATATGATTGTGCGCAAGCCATGGAAACCGGGAGGCATTCAGTGGAATGATGGGGAAAACAAACTTCAGACCATGTACCAGGCTGCGCATTATATGCTGATAGCCAGTGCCAAAGCAGTCAAGCTTGGTAAAGAGATCAACCCGGACTTTGTGATCGGCGGCATGTTCCTTCATCCAACATCATACGCAGCTACATGCGACCCTGATGATGTGCTTGCCCAGGTCAAAAAACTTCAACAAGCTTACTTCTTTCTTGATGTACATGTCAGAGGCAAATATCCACGCTCATATTATGGGTTCCTGAAGCAGCATCAATTGGAAATTGAAACTGCTCCTGAGGATGAATTGATTCTGAGAGAAGGAACCGTAGATTATATCGGATTCAGTTATTACTCCAGCTCTGTCGTTATGGCTAATCCAACCGATCAGGACAAGAGTGAGGGGAATGAAATAAGCGGTTATAAAAATCCGCTCTTGCCTGCCAGTGAATGGGGATGGCAGATTGATCCGGTAGGTCTCCGGATTACATTAAACTGGCTGTATGATAAGTATCAGATCCCGCTATTTATTGTAGAGAATGGTTTAGGCGCAGTGGATACGCTCGAAGAGGATGGGTCAGTGCATGATCCGTATCGGATTGATTACCTTAGACAGCATGTGAGTGAGATGAAAAAAGCCATTCTGGAAGACGGGGTCGAAGTGATAGGTTACACTCCTTGGGGTTGCATTGACCTTGTCAGTGCCGGAACAGGAGAGATGAAAAAGAGATATGGCTTAATCTATGTCGATAAAGACAATGATGGAAAGGGTTCATTAAAGCGAGTTAAAAAAGATTCTTTCTACTGGTATAAAGAATGTATTAAAAGTCAAGGGAAGATAATATAACACTTCGTCAAGTACACGAATGATCAATTAAAAGCCCTTGTCTCCATCGGCAACAACTGGAGACAAGGGCTTAAGCTTTTTCAAAGTTTTACCCGAAATTTATTAGGTTTTTTTTTACTGGTGCTTGCTGAGAATATCAAATATGATCTTGGCATTATCTGTGTTGTCGATCAAACCGGCGAAGCGATGACTTGCCGGACCGTAGGCATAGACCGGAACATCTTCACCTGTATGTCCACCTGTTGTCCAGCCGGTAAATGAACGGTTATCAATAATCGCTTCAATAGCATTATCAATCTTTGTTACATCCGCACTTTTGGCTGCTTCGTTCACCGATTGAATCTCTTCAGGTTTCAACTCCAGTTTGAGATAACTTTTCAGTGTTTCTTCAACCGAAGCACCTTTTGCAATTTGTGCTGCCATGAAGTCAGGTGTGCGCAGTGCAGCTTTGATTGGGTCTACGAAGAAGTTGTATTCTCCGTCTTTTCCAAGCGTAAGTCCGCCCGTGGAGTGGTCGGCAGTAGCTACGACAAGTGTTTCACCGTCTTTTTTGGCAAAATCAATAGCTGCCTGAAATGCTGCTGCGAAATCATCCATTTCACTCATCGCGCCAACGATATCATTATCATGTCCTGCCCAGTCGATCTGGCTGCCTTCGACCATTAGAAAGAATCCTTTGTCGTTCGAACTGAGGCGATCAATCGCTGTATTGGTCATCTCAGCTAATGATGGAGTTGCAGCAGTACGATCAATCAACTTGTCCAGCCCTCCGTCCGCAAACAGTCCAAGAACTTGTTGATTCTTATCCGCAAGGAGAGAGGAACGATCCGTCACATAGCTGAATCCGGCCTTCTGGAACTCCTTCGTCAGATCACGACCCTCGCGTACAAAATTGGATTTCCCTCCACCCAGAAGTACATCCACCTTATGCTTGCCATTAATCAACTCATCATAATAATCGTCCGCAATTGCATCCATATTTTTTCGACTGATATCATGGGCACCAAATGCAGCTGGTGTGGCATGAGTGATCTCCGATGTAGCCACGAGTCCGGTGGCTTTCCCGTTTTCTTTGGCCTGTTCAAGTACGGTTTTGACTTCCTTCTGCTCAGGGTCAACCGCAATGGCCGCATTGTATGTTTTCACGCCCGCGGACATGGCCGTTGCTGCGGAAGCGGAATCCGTCACATTTTGTTTATCATCATCCGGATAGGTCATTTGTGCTCCAACCAGATAAGGGTCGAATACGGTTTTATCCATGCCCTTCGTCGAAGGATCATCTTTCATATAACGGTAGGCGGAAGTATAAGAGGTCCCCATGCCATCCCCAATGAGGAAGATGATGTTCTTGATTTGTTTTTTCTCCACACTTACAGCTTGAACCGCACTTGCTTGTCCTGCAGACAAGAGAGTAGAAGCCGATACAGCCAGAGTCAGCGCTACCGCTGGTAATACTCTTTTGGATAATTTCACAATGATTCCTCCTCGTAATATCTCAACAACAAAAATGAATGCATGAATCTATATTCATTTGTTCATCATTAAGAAGATTAGCATTTATATGTAAATGAAAACCAAGAACTTTGTATACCTGAGGTAAAATAAACATAATAAAGGCGATGTGATAATTCTTTGCATGAGGAGCAAGTCAAACATTCCAATTAGGGCATATGTTTCCGGCGAAAGATTCACATGATCTTTTACATACGAGATTACAAAAATATACTCATTCCGCTGTTTTTGAAGTATGATACAACATAAGTAGAACGCTTTCATTTTTATATTACTGTTAGTATACAATCAATTTCATTTTCAGGAGGCTCTTTACCATTGACCAAAACAACTCCAAATTATGATGGGTATCTCTTTGTACATTTTATTGGCGAACAACCAGACGGAGAGCAGGTTTATTTCTCCTATAGCGAGGATGGTCTTCACTGGAAGGACCTTAATGGCGGATCGCCTGTGCTGTATTCCGACCTTGGAGAAAAGGGGGTACGGGACCCGTTTCTGGTTCGTTCAGTCAAGGATAATAAATTTTATCTGATTGCTACGGATCTCCGCATCGCAAGCGGCAAAGGATGGACTCATGCCGTTAATGCCGGGAGCCGTGACGTAATTATATGGGAATCCAGCAATCTCGTGAACTGGTCATCCCCATGGAACGTTACACTAGGTGTGGAGGGCGCTGGATGTGTCTGGGCACCAGAAGCTGTGTATGATGAGATGGCAGATGAGTTTCTTGTATTCTGGGCTTCTGCGACGCAGGAACCACAGGAGCAAGAACGAAAACAAAAAATATACAGTGCTCGCACAAAAGACTTTCGTACGTTCTCTGCATCGGAAAAATACATCGAGCGGGATAATCATATTATTGATACAACGATTCTTCCTGCGGATGGCTCTTATTATCGATACTCCAAGGATGAAACAACCAAAAACATACGGGTAGAAAAAGGAGACTCTCTCGACAAAGGGGCATTTGTTACACTTCAAGCTCCGGTACTGGAGGCTATGGCAGGTGTGGAGGGACCTCAAATCTTTAAATTCAATGACCGGGAGGAATGGTGTCTGATTGTTGATCGATTTGCTGAAGGCAAGGGTTATCTTCCTCTGCTGACTACAGATCTGGGAAGTGGAGAATTCCGAATCGTCCCTGATGGTGAATTCGATATGGGAACGACTCAAAAGCGGCATGGAAGTGTCCTGCCAATCACAGCTGAGGAGTGCAGCCGGCTTCTCGCGGCTTTTGGGGATGGTCATCAGGTGCTTCCCGGACAATATGCCGATCCTGATGTCGCACAGTTTGGGGATCGCTACTATATGTATCCAACAACAGATGGCTTCGAGGGGTGGTCGGGGACACAGTTTAAGGTGTTTTCTTCTTCAGACCTGAAGCATTGGCAAGATGAAGGTGTTATCCTTGATCTGGGAACAGAGGATGTCGCCTGGGCAACCGGTAATGCCTGGGCACCGGCAATTGCCAGCCGTAACGAAAAGTTCTATTTTTATTTCTGTGGCAAAATGCTGAACGACGAGAGTGCCATTGGCGTTGCTGTTGCAGATACACCGATTGGTCCATTCCTGGCCGAGTCGCAGCCTTTAATCACAATGGAGCAGTTGAAACGTCTGGGCATTACTATGGGCCAAGCTATTGATCCCTCCATCTATGTCGAAGATGATGGAAGACCGTATCTGCTATTTGGCAATGGACATGGTGCTATTGTGGAGCTTGGTGAAGACATGATAAGTGTCGTTGAGGACACAATGAGCAATCTGGCGGGCTTGCATGATTTTCGTGAGGCGGTAACCGTGTTGAAGCAGGGTGGACTATACCACTTTACATGGTCCTGTGATGACACAGGTAGCGAAGACTATCATGTGAATTATGGTACGGCAGAGCAATTATATGGTCCAATTACCTATCGATACCCAATCCTGAGCAAAAATGTGGAGAAGGGCATGCTGGGAACAGGTCATCACTGTATCTTTAATGAAAATGAAACCGGTCAACTAGGGATTGCCTATCACCGTTTTGTAACGCCACTATCCAGATTTTCATCTGGAAAGGGGTATCACCGCGAAATATGTATGGACCCGCTTCTGTTTGGTAAGGACGGACTGATTCAGCCTGTTATACTCTAATAAAAGACGTTCAGTTAAATCGCTATTTTATGAAGACCTGATACAGCATGATTGCCTGTCAAATGTCGCTTTTAGCGGTTTTGGCAGGCATTTTTATCATCCACCTGGAACAAGCCAAAACAGTAGGGTTGAGCGGGTATGGAACTTATTAAACGCATTAACTCCAGAATACATTTGACAGGAGAATCAATAAATCGTATTATTACGATATAACGATTTAGGAGGAATACTTTTGAACACTCCCGCTTTTGACAGCAATAATATTAAACAGTTCGATGAACCAGCTAATCTGCTGAAAGCTTTGTCTCACCCCATTCGTTTATGCATTGTGCGGGGACTGATGATGAAAAAAAAATGTAATGTTTCTTATATGCAGGAATGTCTGGATCTTCCCCAATCAACAGTCTCACAACACCTCCAGAAACTTCGTAGTGCAGGTATTGTTGCTACGGAGCGGAATGGTCTTGAAGTGAACTATGTGCTTGCCGATCAACGGGTTGAACAGATTATCAAAACTTTATTTGAAAAGGATGATTGTGAATCATGAGCAAAAAAGTACTCATTGTTGGCGGTGTAGCTGGAGGTGCATCTGCAGCTGCACGTCTTCGCCGTCTGGATGAACATGCCGAGATTATTATCTTTGAGAAAGGGCCCTACATTTCATTTGCCAATTGTGGTTTGCCTTATTATATAGGTGGCTCAATCGATGATCGAGAGCGTCTGCTGGTGCAAACGCCAAAAGGGATGGCAGATCGCTTTTGTATCGATGTGCGTACAAGAAGTGAGGTTGTAGCTATCGATTCGCAGAAGCGAGTGGTTAAGATACAGTCCCAGGAGCGCGGTGCATATGAAGAAAGTTATGACGAGTTGATATTGTCACCAGGTGCTAAACCGATCATTCCCGATCTGCCGGGCAAGGACAATCCACTAATTTATACCGTACGAAGTATTCCAGATATTGATCGGATCAAAGACCAAGTAAGTTCGTCTAACAACAAGTCTTCGATTGTCATAGGCGGTGGATTTATAGGTGTGGAAATGGCTGAGAATTTAAAGGAAGCTGGTCTGGATGTAACGCTGGTTGAGGGGAACGCACAAGTACTCACACCCTATGATACCGAGTTAGCAGCCGCATTAGCACAGGAAATGGAGAATCATGGTGTAAACCTGCTGTTTTCCAAACGTGTTCAGGGATTTCATTCCTTAGAGCAGGGCATAGGGGTTGAACTTGCCGATGGTCATGTGTTGACAGCTGACATGGTTATTCTTGCGATAGGCGTAACACCAGACACCTATTTTTTGAAAGATAGCGGCGTTTCGCTGGGTGCACGTGGACATATTATCGTAAATGAAGCCTTGGAAAGTAGTGTGCCACATATCTATGCTGTTGGGGATGCGATCGAAGTAACGGAAAGCATTCATGGTACGAAGGCAACGATACCACTTGCCGGACCTGCCAACAAACAAGGTCGTATTGTTGCCGACCGTATCGCAGGGCTTCAATCTACCTACAAAGGAACACAAGGTACGTCCATTATCAAAGTCTTTGGAATGACCGCAGCGACGACAGGCAGTAATGAAAAAACACTACAGCGTCTCGGCGTGGACTATCAAACCGTTATCGTACACCCTGCTTCTCATGCATCGTATTATCCGGGTTCAAGCGCAATTACTCTTAAACTGCTGTTTACTCCGGAAGGTAAAATTTTGGGCGCACAAGCAGTCGGTTATGATGGAGTGGATAAACGAATTGATGATATTGCTGTAGCCATTCATTTTGGAGGACATGTCCGGGATTTAACAGAGCTTGAACTGAGTTACGCGCCTCCTTATTCGTCTGCCAAAGATCCCGTGAATATGGCTGGATATGCAGCAGAGAATATGATTACCGGACGTGTTCAGACGTTCACCTATAATCAACTGGCTGATCGTCAGCCGGGGCAGTCTATACTTCTGGATGTACGCAGTGAAATTGAGCATCAAAATGGTCATATTCCGGGTTCACTCTCTATTCCAGTTGATGAGCTTCGTCAACGTTTAGATGAATTAGACCGATCCAAAGAAATCTGGCTATACTGTCAAGTCGGCTTACGTGGTTACACTGCTTCGCAAATTTTGCGTCAGCATGGTTTTAGCGTAAAAAACTTAAGTGGTGGTTATAAAACATACCGTCAAGCCCAGTTTAATCCTGCTCCATTTACTACTGAAAAACAAGATCATCATGATTCTGCGGTGGACGTTAAGGAAAAAAAGTCTATTCCCACTGACTCAACACAGCCGCAACGTATTGATCATGACTTGAACGTATGCGGATTAAGTTGTCCCGGTCCGCTAATACAAGTGAAGCAAAAAATGGATCAACTCTCGAACGGGGAAACCCTTCGCGTGAAAGCTTCCGATCCAGGCTTCTATGAAGATGTCAAAGCATGGGCCACGATGTCGGGTTCCACAATCTTGCAGTTGGAAAGAATGAAAGGCGGTACCATTGAGTCCGTCATTGTTAAAAATACAGCACAACCTGTATCCGATTCCCCCATCAGCGATCCTGCCAGCACGATGGTTGTTTTCAGTGGTGATCTGGACAAAGCGATCGCTTCACTCATTATTGCAAATGGGGCAGCAGCCAGTGGACGGAAAGTAACCCTATTTTTCACGTTTTGGGGATTGAGTATTATTCGCAAGCAGCAGCCGCAGAAGTTATCCAAAACCATGATCGGCCGTATGTTTGATATGATGTTACCTCGCGGGAGCCAGAAGCTTGGCATGTCCAAAATGAATATGCTCGGAGCAGGTCCGAAGATGATCCGTGGTTTGATGAAAAAACATCATGTGCCTTCGTTGGAAGAATTGATTGAGAGCGCAATTGCTCAAGGAGTAGAGATCGTTGCCTGCCAAATGTCTATGGATTTAATGGGAATTCAGCGCGAAGAATTAATAGACCAAGTCAAAATTGGTGGTGTCGGTTACTATCTTGGACAAGCATCACAAGCCAATCATAATCTGTTTATTTAAAAAAATTATCACAAACTCCAAAAAGCGTTGATTCGAATTCGAACCAACGCTTTTTGGACTTAATCATCAAGTAAACATTGACTTCATTTTTTTGATATTATAATATAAGCATACACTTATATGTGATTGAAGGAGGAAGTGCTATGGATTCTATGCAAGAGGTAGCGGATAAGCTTAAATTGCTGGGTGATAAAACACGCCTTACTATCCTTACACTCCTCAAAGAACGTGAATGGTGCGTGTGTGAATTTGTAGAGATTTTAGACATGTCACAACCTGGAATTAGTCAACATTTGCGCAAACTGAAGGATCAAGGCTTGGTTAAAGAAAGTAAACGTGGTCAGTGGGTATACTACTCTTTAAATGTAGAGAATACACCCTATATTACATCTGTCCTGGAATTGATGCCGGATACAGCAACTATTCTTAAATCGTTAAATAAAGAAAACTTTACTTCCGTATGTAATTAATTTTTGTTCAATATATAAGCATATCATTATATACAAATATAAAATTAAGATGAACTGAAAGGGGGGGATGGTTTTGTTTTCTACGCTGTTAGCCTGCATCATCTTTTTGATTACACTTGTACTCGTTATTTGGCAGCCTAAAAACCTGTCCATTGGTTGGTCTGCTTGCGGCGGAGCAATCCTTGCTTTACTTGTTGGTGTGGTCAATTTGGAAGATGTATGGGATGTGACACAAATCGTATGGAACGCCACGCTTGCTTTTGTTGCAATCATTCTGATCTCATTAATTCTGGATCGTATCGGCTTTTTTGAATGGGCTGCCTTACATATGGCCAAAGCCGCTCATGGCAATGGTGTAAGAATGTTTGTCTACGTCTCCATCCTGGGAGCGGTGGTTTCTGCTTTCTTTGCCAACGATGGAGGCGCACTGATTCTGACGCCGATTGTTCTAGCCATGGTACGTGCACTGAATTTTGATGAGAAAAAAGTATTTCCATTTATTATTGCCAGTGGATTTATTGCGGATACAACTTCCTTGCCGCTGGTTGTAAGTAACCTGGTCAACATTGTGTCTGCCGATTTCTTTGGTATTACGTTTATGGAGTACGCAGGAAGGATGTTTGTTCCAAATCTGTTCTCGCTGGCGGCGAGTATCGGTGTGCTGTATCTCTTTTTCCGCAAGAGTATTCCCAAACGTTTTGATGCCAGTGAATTGAAGCCTCCGGTATCTGCCATTAAGGATATGAAAATGTTTCGGCTGTCATGGGTGGTGTTGGGGGTTCTTCTCATTGGATACTTCACCAGTGAATTCGTCGGTATTCCTGTATCTCTTGTAGCAGGTGTTGTTGCGATATTCTTCCTGATCATGGCTTCCCGGAGTTCTGCTGTACCAACTACATTGGTTGTCAAAGAAGCGCCGTGGGCCATCGTATTTTTCTCCATCGGCATGTATGTCGTGGTTTATGGTCTACGTAACGTAGGTTTGACCGATCTGTTGGCCGTAGTCATTCAGGCTGTGGCTGATCAAGGATTGTTCGCTGCAACAATGGGTATGGGCTTTATCGCGGCAATCATCTCATCCCTGATGAACAATATGCCTACCGTGTTGATTGATGCGCTTGCCATTGATGCAACCACAGCTACAGGGACTGTTCGGGAGGCGCTTATCTATGCCAATATTATTGGCTCGGACTTAGGTCCCAAGATTACCCCGATTGGTTCACTCGCGACCCTGCTTTGGCTTCATGTGCTTAGCACCAAAGGTGTCAAAATCTCATGGGGTACTTACTTCAAGACAGGTATCATAATCACCATTCCGACTCTGCTTATTACGCTAGTGGGTCTGTATCTGTGGTTAAGCATTCTATAAAAGCAATCTATAATTCAAGTAACGAGGAGACGATGAACATGAGTAAAAAAACACTGTACTTCCTGTGCACAGGCAATTCCTGCCGGAGTCAAATGGCCGAAGGTTGGGCCAAGAAATATCTAAGTGAGGATTGGAACATCCATAGCGCAGGAATTGAGGCCCACGGTCTGAATCCAAAAGCGGTTGAAGCCATGAACGAAGTTGATCTGGATATTTCGACTCAAACTTCGGACATCATTGATTCAGAGTTGTTGAACAACGCTGATTTCGTAGTCACGTTGTGTGGGGATGCCGCAGATAAATGTCCCATGACGCCTCCACATGTGAAGCGAGAACACTGGGGATTTGATGATCCTGCCAAAGCGCAAGGTACTGATGAAGAGAAATGGGCCGTATTCCAAAGGGTTCGTGACCAGATCGGGGAGCGTATTAAAACATTTGCTGAAACCGGAAAATAATACAAACCTGCCTGAGCAGGATAACTGAATGCGTACCGAGAGAATGCCACGATGAGTGGCATTTTTTTGTTCAAAAAAAATGAACGTTTCATTCAGAAACGGTTCTTTGACTTACATTTAACAGCAACATAGAGTGATGACAAGGACGGTGGTTGATTTAGCTAGGCAAATGAGAAGCATATATACCCTTGACTTTCCCCTGTACGGGAAACTATATACTCGCATTATGTTAAAAGATTGGAGATGATATGTTGTTCAAAATCAGTGCGTTTTCCAGGCTAAGCAGGGTCTCATTAAAAACACTGCGTTATTATGACCAGATTGGCATACTTAAGCCGAGAAAGGTAGATCACGATACGGGTTACCGTTACTATTCCGCAGATCAGCTTCTCGAGCTTAACCGAATCTTCATTTATAAAGAATTGGGGTTCACGTTGCCACAAATCACACAGCTGTTACATGAGCATATTACATTGGAGAATATTCAAGGCATGTTTAAGCTAAAAAGAAGCGAAATTCAGCAGATTATCGATACGGAACAAGCCAAACTCGTCCGGATTGAGGAACGCATGCAGCTTATAGAGGAAGAGGGGCACGTCGAAACTGGACAAGAAATTCGAATCAAAGAGGAGGGTGCTCGGCAGTTTCTTTTTCAGACAGGGTGCGGGAGGGAAGAGGATATCCCGAGTTTATTTCGTCAGTTTGACCAGTCATTAACAAAAGAAATGCGCCAACTGATCGACGGACCTCAGGTTGTTTTGTGGAAAGAAATCGCAGGACAAGAGGAAGAGTTCGAGTTTGAAATAGGTTACTTCTTAACCTGTGAGCTGCTTTCACCTCCTGACCCATTTCAACTGCGGACTCTTCCTGCCGAGCCCATGATGGCTACCATAGCTTATCGTTCCAATGCCACCTTTGCCTGTAAAGCCTGTGTTCATCTAGCTACATGGATTGAGAATAATAACTATCAGATCAAGGAGAACGGAGCTGGTAGGGAATTATATTTACCCTTATCTCAAGAACAAGATGTACAGTTTATAGAAATACAAATTCCAATACTAAATAGATAACTAGAGAAGACGGAGTGGATTAAAGTGAAAAATAAATGGATTATATATATCTTGGCATTAGCTGTTTTTCTGATCGGAACCCTTGAATACATTATTACAGGAGTCATAGAAATGATCGCCTCAGACCTGAGCGTATCTACTTCCGAAGTGGGTTTACTGGTGACTGTATTCGCTCTGGCAGCGGCCATTATCGCTCCGATTCTCATTGCAATTACAATAAATATGGATCGCAAGAAGTTACTGTTGTCCGCCCTCAGTGTGTTTATTGCCAGCAACGGACTTATGCTTGTTGACCTTTCTTACGAAACTTTACTATGGGTGCGAATTATTCAAGGGGCTAGCGGAGGAGTGGCTACCGTAGTAGCGATGGCCGTATCGACACGACTGGTTGAAAAAGAAAAAAGGGGCAATGCCATCGGCATCATTTTGATGGGGCTAAGCAGTTCGCTAGTGCTCGGTGTCCCATTGGGCACATTTTTTAGTGAAATGTTTGGATGGAGAGTTCTATTTATATTCATTGGATTGTTAAGTGTTCTTCCATTACTTATTATCTACAAAAAGGTTCCGGCAATCAAAGAGGAAGAAAAGATCACCCTCAGAATGCAGCTCTCCATTTTAAAAAATCCACTCATTCTGACTGCCTTGCTTATTACATTATTGTATATCGGCGGCTATTCGACACTGTTCACGTATATTACGCCTTTCTTGCAAGCCACATCCACTCTTACTATGACCGAGATAAGCGGTGTTCTGTTTCTCGCGGGAATTTGCAGCTTTGTCGGATCAAAAGTGGGCGGACAATTGGCAGATGCAAAGGGATCAAAGTTTACAATCTGTCTAGGCCTTCTGTTACAAGGCGTAACTCTTCTTTTGTTTGCTCTAGCTGGAGTTAATCTTATCATGTTAATCTTGGTTTTAATGATTTTTATGTTAGCAACGTGGAGCATATCTCCGGCCCAGCAACTATATCTGGTTACACTGGCACCTCGTAATCCCGACATTGCCCTTAGCGTAAATACGTCATTTATCCAATTTGGTTTTGCATTGGGATCTGGATTAGGTGGGATTGTGATCAGTCGTACATCTGTCCTGTACTTAAATTGGTTGGGGTTTGGAGCTGTAGGAATTGCTTTACTTCTTGCCATACTGCTATTTAAGAAATCGAGAAGCAGAACTGGAACTCCAGATCCAGTGTAATTTCAATGATGGGTAATTCTTGCTTCTCAGTTCTTGGCTTTTTTGAGTTGTAATTGACGGTTATCAGTAAAATAAAAAAAGGATCTCTTCAGCATTCACTGCTCAAGAGATCTTTTTGGTGTATAACAAAGTTAATATTTTTGGAGTTAGATGTAAAATATAGATCATATATTATTCAATGGATAAATTTTTAATAACGATTAACAACCGGCAAGATTCTTTTCTGGACTGATCAGTTCAGATATGTTATATTTCTGAAACGGGAGGTGTTACTTATCGCCAGGACTAAAGAATTTGACAAAAATCAAGCGTTGCACCAAGCGATGCTGTTGTTTTGGAAAAAAGGATACGAGGCTGCTAGCATACCGGATTTACTAGAAGTGATGGGCATTAGCCGATCCAGCCTTTATGATACGTTTTCCGACAAGCAAACCTTGTACAGAGATGCCCTGGAGCATTATAAAAAAGGGAGTTCCAATAAGCAGACTATTCTTGAACAAGCATCAAACGTAAGAGATGGAATTCTTCAATTTTTTGAGTATCATATTGCTTCGGCATACGATACTAGCCTACCGGGCGGATGTTTTGTAACGAATACAGCTACAACATTGGAGTCACCAGATGAACAGATAAATGTCTTGATACAGACTAGTTTTTCGGATTTGGAACAAGCATTTTGTGAGCTTTTGGAGAAGGGCCAACAATCGGGAGAGATAGATAAAACAACAGATATCAAAACATTGTCTTATTTATTGCTGAATTTACATCAAAGCATAAATATTATGGCCAAAACAGGTCAAAATCCAGAACGTGCAAAAGAAATGATTAGCTTTGTAATTGCAGGGATATAATTTTTTTTAGCAATATTGGAATGATTGTTCCGTTATTATATTCCTCATATTTTGAAGGTGCCATTTGAAAAGTATCTGCAAGACCATAATTTTTTTAATCATTCTGGAACATTCATTCCGTTATCGAAACATTCCATCAACAATAAGGAGATGCAACCAATGAAGGTATCGTTTATTGGACTTGGAAATATGGGGCTTCCAATGGCACAAAACCTGTTGAAAGCGGGTTATGAATTAGTCATCTTTAATCGGACCCCTGAAAAAGTTGAACCGTTAATAAAACAGGGAGCACGTTATGTCCAAACACCACTAGAGGCAGCGAAAGAAAGCAATCTTGTAATTACCATGTTATCTGATGATGCTGCTTTGAGAGAGATTGTCGAGGGACCAAATGGAGTTCTGAACGGATTATCTGAAAATGGAATTCACGTATCTGCCAGTACGATCAGCGTAGATCTGGCTCGAAAATTATCCGCTTTGCATGCGGAGAGACACCAGCACTTTGTGTCTGCCACCGTAATGGGGCGCCCGGATGCCGCTAAAGCAGCTACATTGCGCATTATTTTAGCTGGTCCGGAACATGCAAGACAACGAGTACTTCCCATGTTAACAGTACTAGGTCAAGAGATATTTGAGATTGGGGATCATGGCGAAGAAGGTAACATTGTCAAAATAGGCGTTAACTTTCTAATTGCTTCAATGCTGGAAGCATTGTCGGAAGCGCAGCTCATGGTTGAAAAGCACGGCATTAAGCCGTCCCGATATATGGATGTTGTGAATGCTCTTTTTCAATCTCCGGTATATCAGAACTATGGAGCGATCATGACCGAACAGCGATTTGAACCAGCCGGTTTTAAAATGACGCTCGGGTTAAAGGATGTTGCATTAGCTATCGAGGCAGCCAAGTCAGTTCAAGCTCCACTCCCTTTAGGTCAGCTTATTCATCAACACCTCTCTGAAGGAATTACCCATGGTTATGGTGAGTTGGATTGGACGGCTTTAATCCGTTGTCTTGAGCATTCCTCTTAAGGAAAGAAAAATATAAGGAGAGATTAATTATGGAAATAGGTGTTACTTCATTCGTAGAAACAAAGCCTGATACTAAGACCGGAGTTGTGATGAGTCACGCACAGCGATTGCGAGAAGTCGTGGAAGAAATCGTCCTTGCAGATCAGGTAGGACTTGATGTGTTTGGCATAGGTGAGCATCATCGTGATGATTATGCAGCATCTTCACCAGCAATGGTGTTGTCCGCTGCCGCGCCCCTCACAAAACGGATTCGATTGACAAGTGCTGTGACGGTCCTATCTTCAGCAGATCCTGTCCGTGTGTTTCAGGATTTTGCCACGCTTGACGGTCTCTCCAATGGACGTGCCGAGATTATAGCGGGTCGAGGTTCCTTCATTGAGTCCTTTCCACTGTTTGGTTATAACCTGCATGACTACGAGGATTTATTTAATGAAAACATTGAATTGCTTCTTAAATTACGGGAATCCGAGAAAGTAACATGGAATGGAGGCCATCGACCAGCGATACATAATCTGGGGGTATACCCGCGTCCTGTTCAGAATTCTATACCTGTATGGATCGGTAGCGGAGGTACTCAGGAGTCTGCCATACGTGCTGGAATTCTAGGTCTGCCACTTGTTCTTGCAATTATCGGTGGAAATCCAACGAAATTTGCGCCACTTGTAGAACTGTATAAAAAGGCGGCAACTCATGCTGGTCATGATGTATCACAGCTTCGGGTAGGTTCACATTCTATCGGATTTGTTGCAGAAGATACGGAAAAAGCCGCAGAACTCTTTTTCCCGTCCACTCAGTACGGCATGAATAAACTCGGCAAAGAGCGGGGGTGGGCATATTACGATCGTTCCAGCTATGACGCTGCCCGCAGCTCTGATGGTGCGTTGTATGTAGGGGATCCGGAAACAGTTGCTCAAAAAATTATTCATCTGCGCAAGCATGTAGGAATTACACGTTTCATGATGTATGTTCCCTTAAGCACGATGCCACATGAGTTGGTAATGCAGGCTATAGAACTGCTCGGTAAAGAGGTTGCACCGCGAGTACGAGAGGAAATTTCCAAGTGGGAAGCTGAAATGAGATAAGGATTAACTAAAAAACATAAATGAACGAATTCATTATTATATTTGGAGGAATTATCATGAGTATTGAGACACGTATATTACCAGAATTAAGAGAGGTATATTCACAATTTCCAGGGTTTGAATTGGAGAAAAATTTAGAGTGGAGCAGAAACTTAGTATCGGCTGCATCGGTGAAAAAATCAGAGCATGTAAACACAACTAGCCGGAAAATTCCGAGGGATGGAGGTGAGATGCTGGTCAAAATTTATGAGCCAGCCGAACGAACGAATGATTTACTACCAGCCATGTTATGGATTCATGGGGGTGGGTACGTGTTAGGACATCCAGATATGGACGACAAATTGTGCGAACGTTTTGTTCAGACAGCAGAATGTATTGTCGTATCAGTCGATTATAGGCTCGCTCCTGAGCACCCTTATCCTGCGGGGATTGAAGATTGTTATGCTGGATTGGTATGGATGACGGAGGAAGCAACAATGCTTGGCATTGATGTGAATCGGGTTGCGATTGCCGGTGCTAGCGGTGGCGGAGGACTGACAGCAGCACTCGCGCTAATGGCACGTGATAAAGGAGGTCCGTCTATTATCTTCCAAATGCCATTGTATCCGATGTTAGATAATCGTAACATCACGCCATCTAGTCATGAGATTACAGAAGAGGGTTCAATCTGGAACCGAACGGACAACGTGGCTGCTTGGAATATGTACCTTGGTGATGAGAACGATGTCATTGAAAGTTCTTCTTATGCAGCACCTTCTAGAGCAGAGAGCTTGGCCGGATTGCCGCCAGCCTATACTTGTGTAGGTCAGCTCGATCTATTCCGGGACGAGACGATGGAGTATGTGGCACGACTAGCACAAGCAGGTGTGGATGTTGAATTTCACCTCTATCCAGGTTGCTTCCACCTTTTTGAAATTCTTGCTCCAGAAACAGAAGTGAGTCAACGCACTGTTCAGGGTTATATGGATGCAATGGCTCGTGCACTTCATCCCAATAGAACCCTTAATTAAGGATTGATGAATCAGAACCTTTTAGGTTAAATAAAATTTATAATAGGAAACTTTATGTCAGAAGAAGTCACTAAATTAGTGACTTCTTTTGTTTGGAGATATAAGTATAGATAAATAATCCAAAAAGTTCGAAATGGGGTTAAGCTCCAGGATTCCAATCAGGAAGACTCTTGGATTTGGTCTTTCCAATGTAATCAATCTATTCAATCCAGAAGTGATTATTGTTGGTGGAGGAATGTCGGCAGCCGGTGACCGCTTGCTGAATACAGTACGTGACACGGTTAAAAATCATGCATTGCATCTCTCATCCGTTGTATGTCCTATCGTACAAGCAAAGTTAGGTGGGCAAGCAGGAATGATCGGCGCGGCTGCATATGCAAAAAATAAGATGCCATTATAAGGTATCACAATATGATAATTGATCAATCATGCTTGAGAATATGTCATTGCATCATACAGTCTAAAACCTTAACTTAAAATGACAGCAGAGAACGCTAACAACCTCGATGACGTTTATACCGATTAAATGGCTAAAGTATGTAAACGCCTATTGGACAGAGTGGGAATTTTTCCATTGATCTAAGTACATCCCCCTTAAAAGTGAGATTTATATCCCAACTCTGTTAAGTCAGCCGGGACACCTTCACGTCGTTTATGAAACTGTTTGGGCGAGGAACCGGTCATTTGTTTGAACTGCCTGCAAAAATGCTCGACATTACGGTAACCGCATCGATCGGCAATCTCTGCAACCGTATACAAATGATGTCTGAGATATTCTTTGGCCAAACGTATTCTGCTATGAATAACATCCTCCATACACGAGAGGCCAAACGATTTCTTGTACATCAACTGCAGGTACCCCGGGCTGACGTTTATGATCTTCGCCATTTCCGATATGGTCCAAGGATGGCTGGGATCGTTATGAATTGCCGTTCGAAGCTTCAACAGAGGATAGTGCTGAGGACTAATATCCTCTTGGACACAAGACTCAAGCAATTTATTGAACAAGGTTCGCAGCAGGCAATTGATGGATGATTCCCGGTAATCGTTCTGAAAAGAATGCTCTGCAACAAGCAATTGGAACAACTTATGACAGTATTCCGGATCATCCAGTGGGAAAGGTGTGCCTGGCGGAAGGGAGGTATCGGTTACAAACGGTTCATCACTTTCAAAACGAATCCAATCATTTATATAGCGCTCTGAACAAGCCCGATAATATATTTTTTGATACGGTTTGAAAAGTACAGCACAATGAGCCGGGTATTCCTTAAGTTGTCCATCAACCCAAAACTGGGCAGGGGTCTGTGTAATGACTAATAACCAGGCATCATGTCCTTCAGGGATATCAAAAACAAAATGATTCTGATGTACCGCGTCACATTCAACGTAAAAAATAGATGTCATGGTTCTTCCCCTTTATCTTTAAGTTGTAAAAAAGAATAACCCATACTCTACTTAAGCTATTTTCTATTATACGAGAGTTATCTTTATTTCATAGAACGAATGTACTATTACAATTATATGAGGAGTATAGCTGGAATGAACAAGCAGGGGTTCAACCCATATCTTCCATCCTGGGAGTACGTACCTGATAGTGAGCCTTATGTATTCAATGATAGAGTGTATGTGTATGGTTCACATGACCGTTTTAACGGACATGCCTTCTGTCTGAACGATTATGTATGCTGGTCTGCACCCGTGAATGACCTTGGGAATTGGAGAAATGAAGGGGTGATCTACCGAAAAACAGATGACCCGCTGAATCCGAATGGCCATATGTGTTTGTATGCGCCAGATGTTACGCTGGGTCCCGATGGGCGGTATTATCTGTATTATGTGCTGGATAAGGTACCCGTTGTTTCGGTGGCTGTATGTGATGCACCTGCCGGTAAATATGAATTCTATGGTTATGTACAATATGACGACGGCACTCGTCTGGGCGAAAGAGAAGGGGACGAGCCCCAGTTCGATCCCGGCGTGATGACTGAAGGACAGCACACTTATCTGTATACCGGCTTCTGTGCGGCCGGAGACCAATCAAGACATGGCGCGATGGCCACGATGCTAGGTCCGGATATGCTGACGATTGTGGAAGAACCCGTATTCGTAGCACCGAGCGAGCCTTACAGTGAGGGCAGCGGTTATGAGGGCCATGAATTTTTTGAGGCGCCTTCCATCCGGAAGAGAGGTGATACCTACTATCTGGTGTATTCCTCCATCGTTATGCATGAATTATGTTATGCCACCAGTCGATTTCCAAATAAAGGATTTACATATCAGGGCGTCATCATAAGCAACTGTGATCTCCATATCAACTCCTACAAACCTGCTGACAAACCCATGTATTATGGAGGCAATAACCATGGCAGCATTGTGGAGATCAACGGAGACTGGTATGTCTTCTATCACCGTCATACCAATGGGGACGCATTCAACCGGCAGGGCTGTATTGAGAAGATATCTTTTGAAGAGGACGGCAGCATTCCTCAGGTGGAAATGACCTCCTCTGGTCCAAGTGGGAGACCGCTTGAAGGAAAAGGCGAGTACCCCGCATATCTTGCATGTAATCTTTTGACCAAAGATGATCAGAAGTACACTGGAGGTTTCGGGGCAGGAGCCTGGCTGGACAGCCGCTTTCCAAAGATCACCCAGGATGGTAGAGACGGTGATGAAGAGGTCGGATATATCGCCAATATGGTTGAATCCGCAACGGCAGGTTTTAAATACTTTGATTGCCGAGGAATTCGCCAGGTCTCAATCAAGGTACGGGGATATTGTCACGGGGTATTTGAGGTCAAAACCGCATGGAACGGTCCTGTCCTGGGTACAATCCCGGTACATTTCACCAATCATTGGAAACCCTATTCAGTCGAGATGACCATTCCAGATGGTATACAAGCTTTGTATTTTACGTACAGAGGTTCTGGAAGTGCAAGCCTTGCATCATTTATTTTAGCGTAATCCTCAAACACATGATCTGAGCAATCCAGACAAAACAAAGCAGCTGCTGGTCATCCAGTAGCTGTTTTGTTGACCGATCAGCCTATGCGGCTCAGACAATTGGGGTTTTTATGATTAAACTTTTAGTCATCCACAACGTTGGCTTCTCCTGCCTGCTGCGAATGGCTACGATATTCGCTTGGCGCGATGCCTGTCCACCGCTTGAATTGGCGGCTAAAATGCGCATTGGTCTTATACCCCAGCATCATCGCAATATGATCTATGTTCAGGTCGGTTTGCTTTAACAGCCGCTGCGCTTCGTTCAGAAGGGTTTCGGATAGAAACTTACGCGGAGCGATGCCGTATACCTGCCGAAATATACGATTAACCTGTGACGGGCTAATGCTCAGCGATTTGGCAATATCCTGAATCCAGGTTCGCTCACTCTCCTGAATTTCCCCGTGAAGATGGATATACCTTACCGAATCCTCAATGTGCTCAGCAATCTGATGGGCAATGGTTTCTTTTCTCGACAACGTAACGGATGCTTGCTGAGATAACTGACCGACCAGGGAACCGAGCAGTTCAA
The DNA here is from genome assembly GCF_000517845.1 of Paenibacillus sp. FSL R5-192. NCBI lineage: Bacteria > Bacillati > Bacillota > Bacilli > Caryophanales > Paenibacillaceae > Paenibacillus > Paenibacillus sp. FSL R5-192. Next base: position 236,860 of record NZ_ASPR01000015.1, read on the forward strand.
ACACGGCGGCATGTACCTTCATTTGTTTGGAGGAAGATAGTGAGCTAGACATATGCTCTGTGGACAGGCCATACAAAGTAGACAGGGAAGGGGAAAGCCCCAGAGCCAAATTCGAATTTGCCGGATAATAGATGTCTTTGCAACGGTTAAGTTCTCTGCAAAAGGATGTATCGTGTATGCTGAAATGCACGGAAAAATAAGTGAACCCCTCCGGTCCGGCTCCGGTGCAAGAGTGGGTCATACCAGGCCGGATGAACAGAAGGTCGCCAACCGACTGCCGATAAGACTGCCCGTTGACAACCATGTTCATCTGCCCGTCCATCATCCAGTGCACTTCATACATTGAATGTTCATGAGACGGATAAGTCCAGCTTGAATCTACTTTTCTTGCATGCAGCCCCAATAATTGAAAAGACATGCGAACATCGGGTAGACGACCTAAATACACAGCATCCGAAAGCTTGGTCACAGCAAACCAACCCCCTTGTACTATTCTATATACCAACATCCTGTCATCGGATTGTCCTCGTAAATTATCTTTAGTTTAATGGATCTAACCTCATCTTAACAGAAAAAAATGCGTGAAAAGGGTAAATCGTCGGAGTGATTAGAACATCGTCATGTACCATAGCGGGTGCTATGGTAGTATTATCAACCCGATGGGGAAAAATGGAGGCAAGCTTGAATGAGAATTATTCGATTTCTGGACGGACAACAGAAGTGGCTGGCAGCCGTTACGGATGATGAACAAGCGTATCGTTTGCCACAAGCAGATTTTATGACTTTGATCTATCAAGCAAGAAAGCAGGGGGTTTCTCCAGTTCAACTTGTTGAAAGCGCTTTTAAACCGTTAAACAAGTTAACTGACGATTGGACTTCCTTACATCTAATCACTCCATTGGAAGCTCCGGAAGTATGGGCGGCGGGTGTGACTTATCAGCGCAGCCGGGAAGCGCGAAATTATGAAGCGACGGAAGGCAAGCTGGATGCAAAGACCTTTTACGATAAAGTTTATGATGCCGAAAGGCCGGAGATCTTTTTTAAATCTACAGCAGCCCGCACCATCGGGCCCAATGAGGCTGTCACACTTCGCAGCGATTCCAATTGGCAGATCCCGGAGCCTGAGCTGGGGTTGGTGCTTGCCGCGGATGGCAGCATTGTGGGATACATCGTTGGTAATGACATGAGCTGCCGCGATATTGAAGGGGAGAATCCGCTGTATCTACCGCAAGCAAAAATGTGGCGCAATTCCTGCTCGATAGGGCCAGCCATTCGTCTAGCGGAAACGGTGCAAAATCCATATGCGTTCAACATCGTCTGCGAGATATATCGCGAAGGTGAAGTAGTTGTCAAAAGCGAAGCAAGCACAAGTGAGTTAAACCGAAAACTCGATGAACTGGTCTCTTTTCTGGCCAGAGATAACGATCTGTTTGACGGTACGGTGTTATTGACAGGAACTAGCATTGTGCCACCTAATGATTTTACACTTGCACCCGGGGACCGCATTGAAATATCCATTAGCGATATCGGGACACTTATTAATCCAGTCATTTCAAACTAATGTACAAGGAGGATGAATGCGATGACCACATTTCAGGTAGAGCAGACATACAGCAATTACATTAACGGAGAATGGGTGAAGGCGACGTCCGGTGAAACCGAACCGAGCATCAACCCGGCGAATCGGAAGGAGGTAGTTGGCTACGTACCCACCTCAGGCGTAGAGGACCTGAACCGGGCTGTTGCAGCCGCGAAGGAAGCAGCAAAAGATTGGCGGAGGTTATCGGGCGCGGAACGCGGAAACTATCTATTTCAGGCAGCCAATGTGTTGGAACGCCGGGCCGATGAGGTTGCAGAGGCGATGACCAGGGAAATGGGCAAAACACTCCCAGAAGCCAAAGGAGAGACACTGCGCGGTGTCGCGATCTTAAGGTATTACGCTGGAGAAGGCATGCGAAAAACCGGTGATGTCATTCCATCAACGGACAGCGAAGCGCTGATGTTTACGACCCGCGTACCCCTTGGCGTTGTTGGGGTTATTGCTCCTTGGAATTTCCCAGTAGCCATTCCGATTTGGAAAACGGCTCCGGCCTTGATCTACGGTAATACGGTTGTGTTGAAGCCTGCTCAGGAAACTGCGGTCACTGCGGCTAAAGTAATGGAATGTTTTGAAGAGGCGGGCATTCCGGCAGGTGTTCTTAATCTGGTATGCGGCAGAGGCTCAGTGATCGGATCTGCACTTGCTGAGCATCCGGATGTGGGCGGAATAACGTTCACAGGCTCTAATGAAGTGGGCAAACGGGTCGGCGGCGCAGCACTGGCACGTGGGGCCAAGTATCAACTTGAAATGGGTGGGAAAAACCCGATTATTATCGCGGCTGACGCCGACCTGGATTTGGCTGTGGAAGCCACGATCAGCGGTGGGTTGAAATCGACCGGGCAAAAATGTACGGCCACCAGCAAGGTCATTATTGAACGAAAAGTATACGATGCCTTCAAAGAAAAGCTGCTTTCGCAAATCCAGGAAATTCGGCTGGGTGACGGCATGTCTTCTGGAAGCTGGATGGGTCCATGTGCAAGCGAAGGACAGCTCAATACCGTGCTGAGTTATATTCAAAAAGGCCAAGATGAAGGTGCCGTTCTGCTCACTGGTGGAAAAAGAGGGGACGGTCCGGGACTAGAAGAGGGATTCTATGTGCAGCCGACCGTATTTGAAGGGGTCGAATCCCATATGTCCATCGCCCGGGAAGAAATCTTTGGCCCGGTTCTGGCCTTGATTGCGGTAGATTCCCTGGAGGAAGCCATCGAAGCGGCTAATGATAGCGATTATGGCTTGAGTGCTTCCATCTATACACAGAACGTCGGAGCCATGTTGTCTTTCATCCGGGACATGGATGCAGGACTGGTCAGAATTAATGCAGAAACAGCCGGCGTAGAGCTGCAGGCTCCGTTTGGCGGAATGAAGATGTCAAGTTCACACTCCAGAGAACAGGGGCAAGCGGCTATCGAGTTTTTCACGGCCATCAAAACGGTCTTTGTGAAGTCATAAACTGTGGGAGGCTATCATGTACGAACAAATTACGTCGATTATGGGAGAGACCGCGTCCAACTGCTTCGATATCATAGCACATGCTCCAGGGGCTACCGGACGTCTGCCTTTAACGGATGATTTGCTGCGGAATGCTCCAAGCGGCGACTTGTTCGGCATGTCCCAGAATGTTGGAATGGGCTGGAAGCCCGGGGAATTGAACGGAAAACAATTTCTGATCTTGAGTACACAAGGTGGCATACGCAATGAAGACGGCAGCCCGGCAGCACTCGGTTACCATACGGGCCACTGGGAGGTCGGCCTGCTGATGAAGGCTGCCGCAGAAGAACTGTCAAGCCGGGGAGGAATCCCGTTTGCTGGATATGTCAGCGATCCGTGTGACGGTAGATCACAGGGGACAACCGGCATGTTTGACTCGCTTCCGTACCGGAACGATGCCGCTATGGTATTTCGCAGACTGATTCGCTCGCTGCCAACACGTAAAGGCGTGCTTGGTGTGGCCACTTGTGACAAAGGCCTTCCAGCGATGATGCTCGCACTTGCCGGCATGCCGCAATTGCCTAGTGTAATCGTTCCCGGTGGCGTCACACTTCCGCCTACCGATGGAGAGGATGCCGGTAAAATTCAGACCATCGGTGCACGGTACGTCAACGGGGAACTTTCTCTGGAAATGGCTTCGGATTTAGGATGTCGAGCTTGTGCTACACCGGGAGGAGGCTGTCAGTTTCTAGGTACCGCGGCTACGGCCCAGGTTGTAGCAGAGGCACTGGGTATGACAGTGCCACATGCCGCGCTTGCACCTTCCGGGCAGCCCATCTGGTTTGAAATGGCGCGCCAATCGTCACGTGCACTCATCCATATGGAGTCACAGGGGATGCGGATGGCAGACATTGTCACCGATGCATCCATTCGCAATGCGATGACCGTTCATGCCGCGTTTGGCGGATCGACCAATCTGCTTCTTCACATACCGGCGATTGCCCATGCCGCCGGTTTAACCATACCCGCGGTACAGGACTGGATACAGGTCAACAAAAATGTTCCAAGGCTGGTTAGCGCCCTACCAAACGGACCGATCTTTTATCCGACCATACGTGTCTTTCAGGCAGGAGGTGTACCGGAGGTCATGCTACACCTCAGACAGCTTGGTCTGTTAGATGAGTCTGTACCAACGGTTACAGGTACTTCATTGGGTCAGGTACTGGACTGGTGGGAATCGTCGGAACGCCGTCATCTCATGCGGAAGCAGTTAAAAGAGCAGGACGGCATCGATCCAGACAGTGTCATCATGAGTGTAGAACACGCTCAGCGGCTTGGAATCTCATCGACCGTAACATTTCCAACCGGGAATATCGCTCCGGAAGGTTCAGTCATCAAATCCACCTCTATTGATCCTGCTGTATTGGATGAACATGGCGTATATCGTCATCGTGGAAGAGCAAAGGTTTTTACCACTGAACGTGAGGCGATCCATGCGATTAAGACCGGAGGTATTCTGGCTGGAGACGTTGTTGTGCTTCTTGGGCGAGGTCCATCGGGAACCGGAATGGAGGAGACGTACCAGCTTACATCTGCGCTTAAACATTTGCCTTTTGGCAAATACGTGTCACTGATTACGGATGCCCGGTTCTCCGGTGTTTCCACCGGAGCGTGTATTGGTCATGTTGGCCCCGAAGCGCTGGCAGGCGGACCGATTGGCAAGCTGCGGAACGGAGACCTGATTGACATCGCGGTTGATCGTAACACGCTGGAGGGCAGCGTTAACTTTGTCGGAGAAGGCGATCTGGAGTTTTCACCGGAAGAAGGCGCTCTCATCCTGGCACAAAGGCCCTTCCACCCGGATATGAGACCTGATGAAGCTTTGCCGGATGATACAAAGCTCTGGGCTGCATTGCAATCGGTCAGCGGTGGGACTTGGAGAGGGAATGTATATGATGTAGAGCGGATCGTAACCGCCCTGGAAGCCGGCAAAAAAGCGCTAGGCTGGTACTGATATCTACCTTTCGTGAATCTGCTGTTGTACAGATCATTACTTTCATACCGGAGGTTTCTTCCATGAATAAGATCCAGAAAATGATCACCAATCCCATCCTGCCCGGTTTCCATCCCGATCCGTCCATCTGCCGAGCAGGGGAGGATTATTATATCGCCACTTCCACCTTTGAATGGTTCCCTGGTGTACGAATTCACCATTCCCGGGATCTGGTTCATTGGCGGCCCATCGCTTCTCCGCTGACTCGTGTAACGCAGTTGAACATGGAGGGCAACATTAATTCCGGAGGCGTATGGGCACCTTGTCTTAGTTACAACAACGGTGTGTTTTACCTGATCTACACCGATGTCAAAAGCCGGGTAGGCGCTTTTAAAGATACCCATAATTACCTTGTGACAGCAACGGATATCGAGGGCCCTTGGTCCGATCCGGTGTATCTGAACAGCAGCGGTTTTGATCCTTCCCTGTTTCATGATGAAGACGGGCGTAAGTGGCTGGTCAATATGATATGGGATCACCGTAAGGGCAAAAATCGGTTTGCAGGCATCGTTCTTCAGGAATATTCCGTCCAGGAACATAAGCTGATCGGACCGGCCATGAACATATTTAAGGGAACAGAATTAGGCCTCACCGAAGCACCCCACCTGTATAAACACAAGGACTATTATTATCTCATTACGGCTGAAGGTGGAACCGGTTATGAGCATGCGGTTACCTCAGCACGTTCCCGTACGTTACAAGGTCCTTATGAGGTCGATCCTGCCAATCCGATCCTCACTTCATACGGCAGACCGGATTTAGCTCTGCAAAAGGCAGGCCACGGTAGTCTGGTCGAAACGCATACCGGCGAATGGTACATGGCTCATCTGGTCGGACGACCCGTTCAGCACAAATATTGCATTCTTGGACGTGAGACCGCACTTCAGCCATGTACGTGGAGTGAGGACGGCTGGCTGAGACTTGCGAGCGGTGACCGATATCCGGAGGTTCAGGTGCCTGCACCGATGATCCAGTCCCATCCGTTTGAGCCGATTGCTGAAATGGATGACTTTGATCACTTTGAGCTTCGGCATGATTGGAATACACTTCGCATTCCACCCGATTCGACTTGGCTCAGCTTGACGGAACGTCCCGGTTACATACGATTGCACGGCATGGAGTCGATGAGTTCAACGCACAGGCAAAGCATGATCGCACGGAGACTTCAGGCCTTGAAGTGTGAAGCCGAGACGTGTCTGGAATTTGCGCCGGACCATCCACAGCAAATGGCTGGATTGATTTTGTACTACGATACCCAGGACTATCTCTACTTACGTGTAACTTATCATGAGGAGAAAGGGCTCTGCCTGGGGATCATTCAGTCCAAATACGGGGTATACGACGAACTGCTGGAGGATATTCCGCTAGAGTTGTTGAGCACGCTCCGTTTAAAGGTTGTGGTGGATCAAGATCGCGCCCGCTTTTATTATGCGTTAAATACTGATTCATCCTGGAATACTGCAGGCGGGTGGGTTGATATCACACATCTGTCCGATGAATCTCCAGAGTATATCCGGTTTACGGGAACTTATATCGGTCTTTGTGTGCAGGATCTAGGTGGAACCCGAAAACATGCCGATTTTGATTACTTTAAATATAAAGAAACAAAGCATGTAGCTGGTGTATTGGAAAACATGTGATGGTCTTTTTGGAAGGAGCAGAGGACCATGAAATGAAATTGGGTAGTATAGCAGCAGAATAGAGGAATACATGCTCACAGAAGAAATGGATGATGGGATAGTGCGGGGCGGTAAGGCTGCGTGGAATTGTGACGATTCTGCTGGGGCTGGACTTCGAGACACTTCGTACATTAACATAGATGGAGTGAGTCAAAGATCGGTACAGTAATGTACCGTTTTTTTTGTGTTTAGAGAGATTGTTTTGAGATAGTACTTGATAGAGGTGATCAAGCATGAGTGATTATTCGAAAGACAAACCGTATACAAGCTCCCGATCTGATATTCAAAATGTTCTGCGTGATTCTCGTCTGCCTGCTTTGATCTGGGGTATTCTGATTTATTTTTCTGCATTGTACTCCCAGCTACCGATGTTGCCCACATGGTTTGAATTTATGATGTTTACAGCTCTCATTCTGGTTCACGTTCTGCTGCATTGGTATGCAGGATACGTTGTCGATCGAAGACCCTGGATTTATTTTGTGACACAAGGATGTATTGTCTGGGGGTGTGCGTTATTCATGCCTAATGCTCATTCTCTCATTTTTGTAAGTCTATTGACGGCTTTGGCCGGTCAGAGTATTGGCGTATACGCTCAACGGATGAAGGTGCTTCTGGTATGTACCTTTTACTGTACCTTGTTTTCTGCCTCCCTGGTTTGGCTCGGGACTACCGAGGATTTGCCATCTACAGTACCATCGCTCTTCTTCATCATGTTTTTCGTAATCGGCTATGCTGCTTTGTTCTATAAACAAGTTCGTGCCAAATTGCGGACCCAGTCGTTTTTACGTGAATTGGAACGAGCGCACAGGAAAGTGGAGGAGCTAACGATTGCCAATGAACGTCAAAGGATGGCCCGTGATTTACATGATACCCTTGCACAAGGGCTGGCAGGTCTTATCATGCAGCTTGATGCCGTGGATGCGCATTTAGAAAATGATAATAACCATCGTGCCCACGAGATTGTTCAGTTGTCAAAAGCCCAAGCAAAGCGCACGCTTTCAGAAGCGAGAAGCGCAATTGACGACTTGCGTTCGTATTCTGCAGAGGTCATAGATATTTCTAAAGCAGTGAAGGAAGAGGCTGAACATTTCTCACATATAACAGGGATTCGTGTTGTCACTCGGTTATCGATGCCCCATCTGGTGGTGCCGAAGTTGATCTTCGAACATAGCTTACATATCATCCGAGAATGCTTGGCCAATACAGCTAAATATGCTAATGCTACGAATGTAGAAATCGTGGTTGCTGCACGGGAAAAGGAAGTCGAGCTAAACATAACGGATGACGGAATAGGGTTCGATACCAACCTCATCGAGAGACAATCCGGTAGTTATGGTTTAATTGGTTTATATGAACGAACTCGAATTATGGACGGGGAGATCGAAATTGAAAGCGGAAAGCAAGGAACCCAAGTTTCTGTTCGCATCCCATTACAGCAGGAGGAAACCAACGCATGACTATCAAGATTCTTATCGTGGACGACCATTTCGTCGTTCGGGAGGGACTTAAGCTGATCCTGGAAACCAATCAAAGGTACGAGGTAATTGCAGAAGCATCTAACGGTAAGGAAGCGATTCGACGGGTAGATACTTACAATCCGGACATAATTCTATTGGATTTAAACATGCCTGAAATGGGCGGCCTGGATACCATGACAGCGCTCAGAGCTAAAGGAATGGATATACCGATCATTATTTTGACTACATATAACGAGGATGAAATGATGATCCGCGGGCTGGCTTTAGGTGCTAAAGGGTATTTGCTAAAGGACACGGGAAGAGAGATGATATTTCGCTCGATTGATGCAGCGATGCGGGGGGAAACGTTGCTACTTCCGGAGATCAGCGAGAAAGTATTTGCTCACAAGACATCAGAAAAGGCGAAAGAGTCATCCTCCGCGAGGATATCTCTTACAGACAAAGAGCTGATCGTGCTTCAAGCAATTGCCCGTGGCTCTCGAAGTAAAGAGATCGGCTTTGATATGGGCATATCCGAACGGACTGTAAAGACTCATTTAACGAGTATTTACAATAAATTGGGTGTGGATTCGAGGTCGCAGGCCGTCGCCGTCGCCGTAGAGCGTGGAATATTGCATTTATAATCAAACATTTCATAGATTTGCCCGATCGTACACTTGGGTCTTGCCCTTTTGTACGATTTTTTATTTTTCTCATCCGTTTATGATAGTTGCATGAATACAAATTGGAGGAGAAATGATGAAAAAAAGACTGACAACGATTCTAGCAACTGTTCTCTCACTGACCATGCTCTCCGCTTGCAGCATCACTAATAGCGGGACTTCAACACAGGAGGAAATTCCGAAACCTGAAAATAACGTTGCTTCCGCACAGAATGAGTTTCCGAAACCAATGGGAAGTTATACGGTCGGGCGTACACAGATGGACTTCAAGTACACAGCATCAGACCAATCAGAAAGAGAACTGACAGCATTATTTTTCTATCCGTCCGACAGCAATGAGGGCAAACCAACGGCAGAGTATGCATTTCCGGAGTTTCATTCACTGAGGGATGAGCTTTTGGTTAGATTAGGGGGCACCGCGGGTGGTGAGCAGCTTTTTGATTCCAATTTCAAGACATGGTCTTACGACGATCTGGCCTTGTCTGAAAAGGAAAAACAATATCCGGTTTTATTCTTTGTTCATGGCGCAGGCGCTTACCCACAGCAAGGCACTTTGTTCGCACAAGACCTGGCAAGCGCCGGCTATATTGTGGTATCCATCGGCCATGCCGAAAGTGGCGTGTACAAACTTAAAGATGGACGAACGATGGGTATGTCAGAGAAATTTATGGACGAAGTAACGAAATACGGAATGGAAGCGGCCACCCTAACCCCACCTGAAATTGTGACAGAGAAGCTTGAGGAAGAAGAAGCTATTGAGATTGCTCGCAAATTAACTTCCGCGCCTGAAGCAGTCAAGTTTGCTAACTATGCCGTTTTACAGAGCGAGGATATTCGATATGTTGCAGATAACTTGTACAAAATGAATACAGGTGACATGGAATCTATGTTTAAAGGCAGATTGCAGCTTGATCTCGGTATGGGTGTGTTCGGACATTCTTTTGGAGGAACGACAGCGGCAATTGTTAGCCGTGACGATGACCGATTTGTCGGCGCTGTAAACCTTGACGGTAATATGTTAGGTGCCTTGGATAGTCATTTTAAGAAACCCTTCATGCAGCTCAGCACTGTACTTGCCTATAATACGAATGCATTTCTTCTTGAATCCAACAGCAAGGACACCTACTTTGCCATTATTGATAATGTAGTCCATGGTGACTTCTCCGATTCCTTGTTTACAACTACGGATAAAGCATCCAGAGGAACCCGGGACGCGATGGAACAGCGCAACATTATCACTTCTTATACAAAGGCGTTCTTTGATAAATATATGTTGAAAAAGGATGCGGATATTGATAGCCTTACCTTTGACGGCGTAGAGATGATTAAAAAACCTCAAAAGCCTTAGTATTGATTTGCCTGAATTTCGGGAGGGTTTATCGCGTAATAAAAGGAGAGAACCGGGTGGTCGGATTTAACTGCACGTGATTCAACTCTGATCTTGAAATTAAAATGATAAAGAGACCTTACTTTTGCTTTAAAACGTTAAGGTCTTTTTATCATTTGGGGAAATATATTTCGAATGAGAGAATGATACATAACTTAAAATAGTTCATATTTAATAAGTTTTAATCATTGATTTGTTCAATACTCACAACCGTTCTAATGGGTGGCGAGGGTTCTAGTTGGTCAAAGCCAGTAGTAATTCTTACTCTTTGCCCTACCTCAATTGTTTCATATGTTTCTCTATTGACCAAATAATACGAAGCTTCCTGGTCTTGTGCTAATTCTATAAAATCCTCAAGATTTCCATTCTCCAGGTCTTCCTTACTTACATTTTGAAGAACAAGGAATTTGTACTTGTCATTTTCATCTGTTTTAAATACTACAGTGCCCTTGAAAACTGGATAATTCTCTTTCTCATCCTTGTTAGAACAGCCCGAAAGTATAATCATACTAATGAAGATAAACAATATTATTTTTTTCATAATGACCTCCTTGATTTGAAATAAAGTTTTCCCCTTGTTTTTAAGTATACCCTACGTAAAAAAAGCAAATTATTACTATAAGGTAATTCATACGAAAAAAGTATGCAACATGGCATGAGAATTCCTTTAAATAATAAGTCCCTAGAGTAGAAAAAACAAAAAAAGAGGTCACGATGATGGATATCCTAAAATGGATTCAAAGCTGGTATTATGAAAACTGTGACGGTGATTGGGAGCATTCATACGGTGTGCGAATTGATACGGTGGATAATCCTGGTTGGTCTGTCGAAATCGATTTGACGGATACCTATTTAGAAGATGTGCCATTTGATTCGATTGAAGAAGAGAGAAATGAAGAAGATTGGTTCTACTGTATCGTGAGAGATGGAGTGTTTCACAGTGCAGGGGGAGCAAAAAATTTAGAAGAAATGCTTAATTGCTTCAAAAATTGGGCTTCAAGTTTGGATAGAAGTTAATAATGCACTAACCATCGGGAGTAATCTAAGGAGAGAACCAGATGTATCTAAAAGAACTCAATTTGGATTTACCGTATATTGTAGATGATGAAAATATTGAATCTATAATGAAAAAACAAAAATGTGAGTACAACGAAGCAACAAAATTAGATTATGCGTTGAATTGGAAATGGAAAAGACGCTCTTTTAGTTTGGAAACTCGCTGTATTACAGCGATGTATGAACGTCTGTTGGGGAAATACAAAACGAAAGATTGTTGGAAAGTCCTAATAGATTGTGTAGAAAACATTACGGATGAACGTATTGTTAACGATTCTGGTGTGTGTTCGGTACCGATCCAATTTAGTTTGAATGACTTTAGTGGAAAAAATGAGTTGGAGAAAAAAAAGGCTACGCTTCGCCTGCTAATGGAAGGCATAGAGAAACTTGCTCTACGTAATAATTGGGATATTGATCCATTTAGGGAGATAGCTTTGCAAATAGAGGAGTTAGATTATGTAAATGAATGGACTTGGAAAAAAGACGTGAAGAGCCCTAATAAAGAGTACAATGCTAGAGTCATTTGTCATCATAATGTAGATAGCATGGATATATTCCTATCTATTTTACAACGTGATGGTACGCAAGTACATTTAGAGAAGGTCATATCAGAACAACCAGATGAATTTGCCTATGCTGAACATCTAGGTGAACTTACATGGGTATCTGATTTTGAAGTTGCTTTAATTAATAAAACTGGTACTGAAAAGTATTCTGCAACCCTGAATAATTAATACGCTGTTAAAACTTCCACTTAGAAGACTAGGTCGAATAAAAAAGAAATAGTAAAGGATAAAATAATGAAAAAAAGAGTTTCGGTGAAGATAGGAGATGTCTTCTCAATAAAACTAAATCAGGATTTGAATTGTTATGGACAAGTTGTTTCTGAAGGAAGAATATCAGATTGTATGATTGTATTTGATTTGATATCAATGGAACACCCAACAGTAAGTGAGATCACTTCTAATCCAATCATTTTCTTATTACAGACTGTAAACTCCAGGATTGAAGATGGTATCTGGAAAGTGATTGGTAATGCTCCAATACCTAGGATGACATTTCCCATGTACAAAGAGGAAACTGAAGATGGATATACATTGGTAGATCATAAGGGTGATATTGTGACTGAAAATCCCAGTGCTTCACAGATTGAAGTTGCCTCCGAACTGGAGTCTTGGTCACCTGTTAGTTTAGAAAAAGCAGTCATTGCTAGATTTGTAACTGGAGAATGGGACCCGTATTATAATGATTTAATTTATATAGAGTAGTCTATGTTCAATGGTCTAGAGAAAAGGACATAGTCCGTTTACCGCTTGGGCTTGTATCTAATTAATTTTCACTTAGGCATGCATGTACCTTGAGGATTTTATTCCTCTCGTGTAAATGCATGCCTGTTTTTTTTATTTGTGCTGTAAATCCCTTGTGATTTTGCGTCCTGTTGGTGTCTGGGCATGTCCCTGAGTAATCAGGAGCATCTGCTCCATCTGCAACTAGCCTGTTATCTAAAGCAGACATATCGTTCATCGTGATGTTCACAAATCAACTTACTTGAGATCAAGATTCAAACGTGTTACCGACATAATGAAAAGAGTGAATATGCGTTTTGGTGAGATCAATCACGTTTTTGATAAATGCCTCACGTGATTCACGATATCCGCTTAATATCCAATTGTTTAATAGTCCAAAAAAACCGTAGGCGGTATAGTACTTGAAATAGTCCATGTTCACTGGGGAGTTGTTGATCGTCTCAAAGACAAATTGCTCCTGATAGATTTTGAGTATGGTTTGTGGAAAGCCTGTATGTAAACCGGGTAACGTATCATCGTATTGAATCAGTTCGAAGAAATCACGGTGCTCGTAAATATAATCCACGATTTGAAAAGATTCGGCATCCAGCTTGTTTGTTGAAACCTTTTGACCGTGCCAATAGGGTTTGCCTACTGCGCCCCTCAATCCTTCGAGTGTCAAAATCAACAACTCTTCGGCGAGAATATATTTATCCTGGTAGTGTAAATAAAACGTGCTGCGATTATAACCTGCCTGATCAACGATGTCTTTGACAGAAACACCATGGAATCCTTTTTTCTTAATGAGCTGAATCAGAGCAGTTTTTAGGTGCTCCTTGGTTCGATTACGATGTTGAGATGTCACAATAAGTTCATTATTCATTCAAAAAAACTCCTATAAATATAGACATAGTTTTATAAAGTGTCTACGAGGTAGACACTTGGTCACATCTTAATGATTGGATTGTTACAATTTTAAGCATAGAATTAGTTTTGTAAACATCATATAGCACTATTTATATAGGCGCTATTCAAAATATTATACTGGGGGATTTATTCATGGGCAAACTTCAAGATAAAGTTGCAGTCATCACAGGAGGAGCATCCGGGATTGGTGCAGCGACAGCTCGCTTATTCGTTTCCGAAGGAGCTAAAGTGGTCTTGGTGGATCTAAATGAAGAAAAAGGCAAGGCGTTTGAGCAGGAACTGAAAGCGCTTAAAGCAGAGGCTCTCTTTATTAAAGCAAACATAACAAGTGAAGAAGAGGTTTCTGAGATTTTCAAACAAACTGTAGAAGCATTTGGTCAAGTGGATATTGTATTCAACAATGCGGGAATCGGACGTGTTCATCCTACGCATGAGCTTGATTATGCCGAATGGCGCAATACAGTCAATGTTGACCTGGACGGCGTATTCTTGGTTGCTCGTGAATCGATTCGCGAAATGCTCAAAATTGGTGGAGGTACAATCGTCAACACGGCTTCCATGTACGGATGGGTTGGTTCGCCTGGCTCTGCAGCCTACAATGCAGCTAAAGGCGGCGTTGTAAACCTGACTCGTTCGCTCGCGCTGGAGTATGCTGAGCAGAATATTCGGGTGAACTCCCTTTGCCCAGGTTTTATCGATACACCGATTATCCCGGAAGAGAGCAAACAAGCACTTTCAGCGGCAACACCAATGAAACGTCTGGGTCAAGCAGATGAGATGGCAAAAGCCGTTCTGTTCCTGGCTAGCGACGATTCTTCATATATGACAGGAAATAGCTTGATCATAGATGGAGGATACACCGCTCAATAAGCGCATCAATTATCGAAGCACACAAAGAACATAGTTCCATTAAAAGTCGCTATTCTAGCGGCTTTTTTTATTGTATTGGTATAAGAGCAGTTCCAAATCCAAGGACAACTAGCAAACAGCGAGGTTAGCTATTCATAATAGATGGCCTCATAAGGAAACTCTAACTTATTCAAGCGATATTCTTTGGGCGACATGGACATATATTGCCGAAAAACTTTGCCGAAATAGCTGGGACTCTCAAACCCGCATTGTTGACCAATTTGAGAAATCGGAAGTTCCGTTGTGCGGAGTAGTCGGATTGCAACCTCAATGCGTCTGTCTTTAAGATAGGCTAGCGGTGATGTTTTCTCGGATTTCTGAAATAACCTGCACAAGTAGTGTTTATTAATATCGCAATGGCTGGCTAGAAGATCCAACGTCAATGGAGATGCATAATTCTCTCGGATGAACTTTTTACATTTCTCAATCGTTGTTATGGATAGTGCACCGATATCCTTCTCCGCATCCCGACTCGTCTGTACCAGGATAAGCAACCACCTATAGATTTGCATGGACAAGCGATACTTGTCCGTAACCTTCTCTTGATGAATCAAATGGATAATTTGCCATAACTCTTGAATCAAGGGAGAGTCCGCGTTTCGTCGAATGACATGTCCCTCATTATCATGCATCATATCCCAAATTCGATTGGCTTCATCCCCGCGAATGTTGATCCATATAAATTCCCATGGTTCGTTGTTCTCTTGTTTATAGTAATAGCAATGTTCTCCTGCAATTTTGACAAGTAGGGCATGCCCCTTCGGTAAAGGGAGCGTTTGATTGTCAATATCCAGATAACCCTGGCCATTAAGCGTGTATTGAAAAACGACGTGCCCCGGGTCCGGTCTATCATCACTTGGACAACGATATTCCTCACTAGAAACGATCTGCCATCCAATAGAGTCCAGTGTCATGATTGATGTATCGTCATTACGAAAAGCATAAGAAACCGTATGAACCATCGTTTCATCTCCTTCCTAAAAAAGTCAATTATCTTATATAATACGTCACATTTTTTAGATTGTCTGTCTTTTTTTAGACCTGTAAGATAAATGTAAGCGGTAACATAAAGAGGAGGTGGCTATAAATTGTGTTCATATGACAAGAAGCTGGGCAGGATCGAACTGATGATTCTAAAAATGAATTTTTAGATAAGGGGGAGTTAATCGAATGATCCGAAGAACTGTTTCCATCCAAAAATCGATGTTTGTATCTTTTTTAGCACTCCTTATGGTTATTTCACTGGCTGTTCCTCCGGCGCCGATACGTGCAGAGTCATCAAGCAGCCTGCCGGGTCGCCAAGCAGAGTATCTTAACCGGGGATTGGTTGCGGTTCTTGTAGACAACGGCGTTTTTTTAAGCTGGAGGTATTTAAACAACGATCCAGATGATATCGCTTTTAATATATATAAAAACGGAACTAAAGTGAACGCATCGCCCATAAGCGATGTGACCAACTATGTGGACACCACTGGTTTCGACAGTTCGCAATATCAGATCTCCACCGTTATTGCAGGCAAAGAGCAAATGCAACCGGAGGTTGCATCGGTCTGGCATAACGATTATCTACCTATCCCGCTCGATAAACCGGCCGATGGCCGGACTAAGGATGGTGGAACCTACTCCTATTATGCAGGTGACGCTTCCGTAGCTGACTTGGATGGGGATGGCGAATATGAAATTGTTTTCCTGTGGAGTCCGAGCAATTCCAAGGACAATTCGCAGGCAGGTTATACCGGCAATGTGTATATCGATGCTATCAAACTGGATGGCACCAAGCTGTGGAGGATTGACCTGGGAGTCAACATCCGCGCCGGAGCGCATTATACGCAGTTAATGGTGTATGACCTGGATGGCAACGGAAAGGCCGAAGTTGTTGTCAAGACGGCAGACGGCACGAAGGACGGCCAAGGCACAGTCATTGGTGATGGCACGAAGGATTATCGCAACGACGGCGGATACATACTGTCAGGTCCAGAATATCTCACGCTGTTTAACGGTGAGACTGGCGCGGCTGTATCCACTGTGAATTATGATCCGCCAAGAGGCAACGTCAACGATTGGGGTGACGGCTATGGCAACCGTGTGGATCGGTTCCTTGGCGCGATTGCTTATCTGGACGGTACGAAGCCAAGTGTCGTGATGAGCCGGGGGTATTATACCCGCACAGTGCTTGTTGCTTATGATTATGTTGGCGGGGAACTCGTCAAACGCTGGACGTTTGACACAAACGAAGCAGGATCACAATATCAATCACAGGGCAACCATAATCTAAGTGTGCTGGATGTTGACAAGGACGGCAAGGACGAAATTATGTTTGGCGCCTTGGCCATTGATGATGACGGCAGCTTGCTGTACAGCACGGGACTCGGCCACGGTGACGCCATGCACGCCGGCCAGCTCGATCCGAACCGGGAGGGCTATCAGGTCGTAAGCGTGCATGAGCATTCGGATGCGGCATACGGACTGGAGATGCGCAATGCAGCAACAGGTGAAATCCTCTGGGGTGAGAAAACAGGTTTTGACACCGGTCGCGGGATGTCGGCGGACATTGATCCGAACTATCCGGGTTACGAATCATGGGCCACGACCGTTACCAACGGGCAAAGTGTACCTGTAACCAATACCTATTCAGCAGCAGGAGAGGCTATCTACACTGTGGACGAAGGGCCCAAAACCGCCAATTTCGCCATCTGGTGGGATGGAGATCTTCAGCGGGAGCTGTTGGACCATGAGTGGGATAATAGCACAGCCAAAGGTATTCCACTCATCTATAAGTGGGATTACCAAAACAAAAAGCTGAATGAAATCTTCCGGGCGACCGGTACGTTAACGAACAACCATACCAAAGGCAATCCGGCACTTCAGGCGGACATTCTGGGCGACTGGCGTGAGGAGCTTCTGCTGCGGAGCGAAGATAGTTCGGAGTATCGTCTCTACACAACGACCATTCCTTCAGACTATCGCATCCCTACGCTGATGCAGGACCCTGTGTATCGACTTGGCGTAGCCTGGCAAAATGTAGCCTACAACCAGCCGCCTCATACCGGCTTTTATCTTGGAGCGGAAGCTACAGCATTCCCTAAAGCCGATCTGGCGCTGACTCGCGAAGCTGAAATGCTGGAGCCGGTCTACCGCTTTAAATTCGGTACAGAGACTACGTCGGGAAGTACAAACATACAGGATACGCTCTACGCACAAGATCCGGGATACGGTTTCAAGGATACAAGTGGTGTCACAGTAGGGGCAAACCAGGTTTCGGTCGCGGCGGGCACGACATTTGCCGTTGATCTGCCCAATGCCAACTATAAGGTGACGCTGCGATTGGGCAATGATGCAAATGACTCGAACGTTGGAGTCAAATCCGAATTCGTCCAGAAGCTCGCCGTAACCAATGTGACAGCAGGAGCACCACTGGAGTATTCCTATGATATTGCTGTGGTGGATGGACAGCTCGATCTTCTCTTCACGGGTACAGCCATAGACATCCAAGACGTCATCATCGAGAAATACCCAGAGAAAGCGGCTGGTGCGGCAACAACGATCTATATGGCTGGTGATTCAACCATGCAATCTTACAGTGAAGCGCAAGCTCCTCAGGAAGGATGGGGCCAGCAGTTCGGACGTTATTTCTCCAATAGGGCAGTCGTCGTGAACGATGCGATCGGTGGCCGAAGCAGCAAATCGTTTATGGTAGACGGTCGTCTAGATACAATCCTGCAACGAATTAAACCGGGGGACTTCTTCTTCATTTCCTTTGGTCATAACGACGCGAGTGCAGGGATACCGGACCGTTACGCATCACCGGAGGACTATAAGATTTACTTGGCTCGTTATGTAAATGGTGCCAAACAGCGCGGCGCTACACCGGTATTGCTCACTCCGGTTGGACGCAGAGATTTCAACACGGTGACTCAAGAATTCAACGTCAGCTTCCCGGCATACGTTCAGGCTGCCAAAGAAGTGGCGAAGGAGCAGGACGTGCCGCTGATTGATCTCAGCAAGTTGAGTATTGCTTACTACGATAAAATTGGAAATACAGCTACGGAAAAAGTGTTCCTATATGCTAATCCGGGTGAATATCCAAAATACCCGAATGGGATCAACGATAATACGCATTTCAGCAGCTATGGTGCACAGAAAATTGCCGGACTCGTTGCTGGTGCAGTCAAAGACATGGAGCTGAGCATTTCATCACTGGTCATCGACCCGGATATTTCCGAACCCGAGCCAGATCCGGAAGCCCAGCTATATGAGGAGGATTTTGAAGGCGACGCTGCCAACTACCAATATGCGATGGTCAATGCCACGGGTATTGCAGGAACCATGACGGGAACCGTTGTTGACCAGTCCGGAAATAAGGTACTGTCCGTCGCGGGTTCCGGATCGGGCAATCGGGCCAAGGTATTCCGTCTGTTCGATGCCGTAAACGGCGATCAGGTGAACGTGAACTTTGACTGGCAGTCCGGTAATGTGAGTGCCTATCCATCAGAAGGTCATCTCACAATACAGGATTCAAACGAAAATGCCCTGTTCACGCTGTATACCAAAACCGGAAGCACCAAAATTCATTATTTTGTCGGTGCATATAACCCAGACTACGGCACAGGGGATACAGCCATACCCGAAGGGGGAACGGCTACAGATATTTCCAAGAACCAGTGGGTCAATGTTGATGCAACCGTTAATTTTGCCGAAAAAACATTGGATCTGACATTAACGAACCTAGCCGATCCGACAGTTACCCAAACGATTGCAGATATCTCGCTGAGTTCCGCCGCATATGCGGACAACGTCAGATCCATGCGGTTCCTGGGAACGAGAAAAGGCGGTGGAGGCACGTTGAACTGGACTACCCAGATCGATAACGTGCGGATTGAAGGCACTCAGCTCTCTTCAGAGAGTGGCGATCAGACGGCCTTAATCGCTCTATACGATGAGATCAAAGCAATTGATCTGTCGGAATATACAGATGCATCGAAGGCCGTGGTGAACCGGGCTTTGGCAGCTGCGGAAGCTATATTTAATACGGAAGCCACGCAGGCTAAAGTTGACCATACGTTTAACATGTTAACTGTGGCGAAGGATTCATTGACAAGTGAACCAAGCGAAGAGATAAGTGAATACAAATTTGACTTTGGTTCTGGCGACGCAGCCGACGGATACATCAAGGTAGATGCCAAAAGAGCGTACATTGAAGGCAATGGGTACGGCTTTGCTGATACTGCGCTGACCAAAGATGAGAACCGGGAAACCGGAGATTTGCTCAAGGAGGATTTCACACGGGTAAACGGCACCTCCTTCCTGACGGAAATGGAGCCGGCGAATTACCGGGTAACGATGACCATCGGGGATGCGGAGGAATTGACCAGCGCAAATGTCGTTGTAGAGCAGATGACAAAGCTGCCGCTTACAAGCATTGCCAAGGGCGAATTCAAAGAAATCACGTATGACGTTGCCCTGATTGATGGGGTCTTTAACTTCAACTTTACCGGAAATGCACCGAAGATCAATGCGCTGAAGCTGGAGCGACTGCCAGATCACAGTGCAAGTGATAAACCAGTTATTTATTTGGCCAGCGATTCCACGGTGGCCAATTACGCGGAAAACTATCGTCCGCAAGCGGGCTGGGGAGAAACGTTGGGTGAATATTTTGATCCAAATGAAGTCAGTATTGATAACCGGGCAGTTGGAGGTTTGAGTAGTAAGACCTTCCTGGTCGGTGGATATCTCAACGATATTTTACTCGACATTCAAGAAGGCGATTATCTATTCATGCAGTGGTCTCATAACGATTCCACACCTTCACGTCCAGAGCGTTATCTTACACCAGAGCAATTTAAGGTATATCTGAAAGAATACATTAACGGTGCTCTGCAGAGAGGTGCGATTCCGGTTCTGGTCACACCAGTGAACCGTCGTGATTTTACCGGAGAGGTGCTGAACAAAAGCTTCCCGGAATACGTACAGGCGATGAAAGAAACGGCGCAGGAAACGGAAACGCTTATCATCGATCTGAACCAAGCCAGTTGGGAGCATTTCCAGGAGCTTGGCACAGAAGGAACCAAATCGATATTCATGTGGGTAGGCACAACGGAAGACAATACACATTTGCAAATGAACGGTGCAATCAAGGTGTCTGAACTCGTAGCACGCCTTGTGAAGGAATTGAATATACCTTTATCTGATTTTGTTACGTTGGAAGGAGAATCTCCGGAGCAGGAGGCCCCGCATACTACGGCAACTGTGGAAGGAGAATTGCAGAACGGCTGGTATACTTCTCCGGCACAAGTAACCTTCACAGCAAGCGATGAAGATTCCGATATTGAAGGGACCTATTATCAAATTAATGGTGGCGAAACGGTAAGTGGTACACAGTTGACTCTAACTGAAGAAGGTACACATACCATCACCTACTGGAGTGTCGATGTCGACGGTAACAAAGAGAGTGAACAGTCTTTGTCCATATCCATTGATCTCGTACCTCCAACCATTGAAATTCATGGTCAAACCGAGTACACCATTGATCAGCAGGTGGAAATTGGCTATACAGCCTCCGATTCGGTATCCGGTGTAGAAGAACCAGAGGGTGTGCTTCTCGACACTCCTGCGTATACATTGGAACCCGGACTGAACCAGGTTACGGCAACCGTCTCCGATTTGGCTGGGTGGGAACAGACGGTAGAATATAGTTTTGCAGTTATTACTACATTCGACAGCCTGATTAATCTGACCAACACCTTTGCTGATGAATCGATCGATCCTAATGCCAGCATTCTTGCTGATCAGCTCACAAACACGTTACAGCAGGCCAAACAGGCAGCAAACGATCGTGAAGGAGCAAAAGCGCGTCAATTGCTTGCAGCCTACGCTAATGACGTTCAAGCAGTTAGAGGAACCGTATTTACGGATGAGCAGACAAGTGTGCTGATTAAGTGGGAGGAATGGCTCCATCAGACAACGCCACTTGCAAACGGTGCCCCAGGTACTCCGGTGTTATCTGATAATAATGGTTACGTCACGGGGCTCAAAGACGGAGACTATACAATCACTATGAATCTGTGGTGGGGGAATAACGGCAATCAGTTCAAGCTGTATGAGAATGGTGAATTGATTAAAGAAATTTCTCTGGTCGATCAATCCCCGTCCGCCCAATCTGTTCAAGTTGATATTACTGGAAAGAAAAATGGCACCTATATCTATACTGGAGAATTGATCAATGCACTGGGTTCAACCATGAGTGTTCCACTAACAGTCATCGTCACGGATGCTTCCCCGGGGCAAGCTGTTCTGTCGAACGACAACTGGGACGGTGACGGCAACTATAATGTCACCATGAATCTGTGGTGGGGAACAAACGCAACCGAATACGAACTTTACGAAAATGGTGTATCGATTGACACACAATCGCTGCAATCTCATTCGCCTGGTGCACAGTCTGCGGTTACCTCAATCTCTGGAAGAGTACCTGGAATCTACGAGTATGAAGCTGTACTTCGTAATTCTTCAGGGGAAACCAGATCACACAAATTAAATGTGACGGTACGAGAGTAGACTGAAATGTTTGAGCATTCCATTAACAAGAAGTGATTACAACTGAAGTAAGGTACACATATAAAAGTGCTATTCCTCATTATTTTGAGGAGTAGCACTTTTTATATGCGCACAGTATGAAAGCGTTTGACTTATTTGAATATCAATCTATAATGATGAAAGGAAATTGGACTTGGACAGGATACAGACAGCCTGTCCGCTTGAATGTATATTCAGAGCAAGCTTCCATACGCAGGAGGCTTGCTGTTTCATTTTCAGAAGGAGAAAAGGTTCCCATGACACTTAAAAAAAGAATATTTTTACTGTTCTTTCTCAGTGCGTTTATCCCCTTTATCAGTATATTTGCAATTTCTTATTATACGATCGACTCCATTTTCGCAAATAAGATCGATGATGGTATCCGCAGCAATTTACAACAGGTGACATCCTCATTGGAGAATTCCATCACCAATCTGAATCATGTGACGCAACAATTATCTTACAGGGGGACTTTAGGCAAAAGAATGGATGAATTCTTGAATCCGTCCTCCGATATCTTCGAACTGATTGAGGCCAGGGACGAAATAAAGAACGAGTTAAGTGTTGTCACCTTCACCAATCCTAATATCGGATTAACCCTGTATTACTTTCAAAAAGAAGGTACTACTCAGTTCGGCAACTTTCCAATCAAGGATCGTTTCTCTCCTGAGTCTCTGCCTGTGCTCTTCCAAACCTATGGCATTAAGTACTATGGCCCCCATATGAGTATGAACCGATTCGATGATCAACTCGTTCTGTCTGCTATGCGAAAAGTACAACTTTCCGAGAGGAACGACGTGTTCATTTACGTAGAATCAGGCTTTCGCCTCACACAGGATATCTTGGGCTACAATCAATACAACGGCGCATTGTCTCATCTCATCCTGGATGGTGAGGGAAACATTGTGTACAGTGAAATACCGGAAGCCATGAAGGTAGGGGAGAATTTCTCCAGCTTAACAGTTGATCCTGCCAAAGACGGGATATCCCGCGGGTATCACTGGTTCAAGGAGGATTCCTCACAGAAATGGAGTGTCGTATCGGTCATTTCGCAGTCTCAATATCAACAGGAGAAAAACCAGTGGTTGCTTCAAATTTTGCTGGTCGCTTTATTTTTCCTCGGCTTTACCGTGTTTCTCGCTTGGCTTCTGTGGAAGATGGTCTACAAACCACTCGGTCTGTTTCATTCGGAGATCAATGGAATGTCCAAGAATCCACAAACAAAAGGGAGCCGAGCTCGCACTCAGATTCCTGAATTTGATTTTCTGTTGGGTGAATTTTCGAATATGCAGCATCAGATTGGTGACCTCTTCAAGGAAGTTCAGCAGAAAGAGAAGATACGTGCAGACCTGGAAGTGGAAAAACTGCTTTATCAGATCAACCCGCACTTTCTGATGAATACGCTCGATACGGTGCACTGGCTGGCCGTCATGAACGGACAAGGGGAGATCGACAAGCTGGTACAATCGTTGAACAAGCTGCTCTATTACAATCTAGGCAAATTAGGGCAAGTATCCACCATGGAAGAGGAGATCGATGCGTTAAGACAGTATCTGATTTTGCAGCAAATTCGCTATGACTTTGAATTTGACGTCCGCATTACTGCAGATGAACAAGTGCTTCAAATTGCTGTGCCCCGCTTTATTCTGCAACCGCTGGTTGAAAATTCGTTATATCATGGATTAAGTGACGAAGGTTTTATTCAGATTGAAGTGACATGCACTTCAACGTTGAACATTATGATACAAGATAATGGTGCAGGTATGACTGAGGAAACCATTCATAATCTGCTGAACAATCGTGAAGCTGAACAACAAAAAGTAGGGATGGGCATCGGACTCAATTACGTTCACCGCATGTTGAAAGCACAGTACGGGGACCAAGCACAACTGGTGATTGAGAGTGAATTGGGAACAGGGACAAGCATACTGCTCGTATTGCCTATTAAAGGAGAAGATATCTCGGCATGATTAAGGTATTGATTGTAGATGATGATAAGCTGGTACGCAAAGGTATTAGCTCTGCGATGCCATGGAACGAGTTCGACATGGAGGTTGTAGGGGAAGCAAGCAACGGGGCGAAAGCACTGGATTTTCTGAAAACCCAACCGGTCGATCTGATGCTAACGGATCTTGCGATGCCCGTCATGTCAGGGATCGAACTGATGCGAGCTGCGAGGCAGCTCTATCCCGAACTTCATATCGTTGTGTTAACACTGCATCAGGATTTCGATTATATCCAGGAAGCACTAAGACTCGGAGCCATCGATTATATAGCCAAAGTGCAGCTGGAGAAAGAGCAATTCGAACATGTTCTGCAACGAATTCATACCCGAATTAACGGGTTGACAAGCACCATAAGAAAGATGCCTTCGCTGGATGAAATCAATGTCCATTATCGAAATGTGTATGCACTTGTTTCACAGGAGCGGAAATCAGAGCATAAGTGGCCAACGGAGTTAACTGCGCATGAAGATGAGATAAGGTGGGAGGTTGAGTGTAATAGCTGCATGTGGGCTGCACCCCCGTCCGAAGAGGATCAACTATTTCATCAATTGAAGGAATGCCTGCATCAAGTTCCCCAGTGTACGTTGTTAGTTTTGTCTGATGTACAAGAGCGAACATGGTCGCAAATCAAAAACTGGATTATGAGTTATACAGAGTCGTCTTTATTCTATGTTTACAACCCCAATAACCAAGTCATTACCATTTCCATGAATGAGGAAGATACATGTTCAAATGAACCGCAAGATGAGGACCTTGACCGGATTAAACAAAGTTGGTTCCAAACCCCATGGACCCACCATGAGAGTTACTATAACCAACTCATTGACCAGTTTATATCCTTACGATTACATAAAGGTCAGTTGATGGGATTGCTGTACTCAATCGTGATGGAATGGAACCGTATTTTTGCCCAAACTACGCTTGGAAGAATCGCGATGATCCATTCTTTCGAGTCTTGGTACGAGGTTGAAGAATGGATCAAACAGACTGCTGCAAGCATTCGAAAGGCTGATGAACAGACTTCGTACTCACAGGAAATCATCGATGCCGTGAAAAAAGCGGTGATGATCGTGCAGCAGGATTTGGAGCAGGCCTATACAGCTTCAGGTCTCTCCCAACAACTCAATATCAGCCGAAGTTATTTCAGTCAATGTTTCAAAGATTTGATGGGGAAAACCTTTAATGAGTACTCCCGCTTCATCCGGGTAGAGAAATCCAAAGAGTACTTGCTCAATACGAATAATACGATTTTCTGGATTGCGGAGCGAGTGGGTTATTCGGATGAAAAATATTTCAGCCGGATTTTCCGCGAACTGACAGGTCTTCTGCCAAGCGAATATCGGCAGCTAGGTAGAGGAAATAAATAGCCGACAGCTTCCTGTTTTAGGAGCTGCCGGCTTTTGTTTTTGATCTAGAAGAGGGGTAGATAGACAAATGTTAGTCAGTAGGTAGGGTAAATGATCACAAGTTAATCATACTTCATCATACGAACTGAAAACTGTAACCATTTCTCTATCCAAACGGACGTGTAATCCCTATCTCGATGGGCCTTCACTTCATTTTATAATGAAAGCGTAAACAAATATATTGAACATCAGAATAAAGGGGAATCGAACTAGATGAGAACAAAATGGTCTATGAAAAGCAAACGGGTGACAAAGCGTCTGGCCGTGCTGTCCATGTCCGCCTTGATGGTTGCAGCCCTAGCGGCATGTGGAGGCACTTCCAATCATCCTACTGCAGAGGAAGCAGGCAAATATGAGGTAACGCCTGGAGATCCGTTCAGTGCCTATAAAGACGAAATCACCGTAACCATGGGACGGGTAACCACAGCCAACCCAAAACTGCCGGCTGGTGATACCTATGAGAACAACGCATATACTCGGCTGGTCAAAGACACGTTTAACGCTCAGATTACAGATCAATTTGAAGCCAATGGTGAAGATTATAGTCGTCAAGTATCGCTTGCCATCGCATCCGGGGAATTGCCTGACATGATGCGTGTTGATTCCAAAGATGAACTGAAAGAACTGGTGGATAACGATCTGATTGAGGATCTGACCGCCATCTATGATCAATATGCCACAGATAACATTAAGCAGATGTACGATTCCTATGATGGGCGTGCATTAGACAATGCAACAATCGATGGACGTTTGATGGGCCTTCCGGCGACTTCCCTGGATTCCGCACCAACGATGGTTTGGGTTCGTCAAGATTGGCTGGATCTGCTGGGCATTCAACTGGATGCAGACGGAGACGGTGCCCTTTCACTGGATGAAGTGGAGAAAACAGCGCTGGAATTCCTGAAAAGAGATCCTGGCCAATCCGGGAACCCGGTAGGTATTCCATTTGTGAACACGATGAATACAACAGATTATAATGGCTCTGCTTATACGATGCTGGGTGTGGCCTCAACCGAGGGTGCCTTCCCGCAATATTGGATGAATGGTGAAGACGGCAAAATCGTGTATGGTTCCACGACAGAAGAAACGAAGAAAATGCTGGGCACCATGGCGGATTGGTTCAAGAATGGTATTATCGACCCGCAATTTGGAACCCGCACATTTGATGATATTACCGCACTCTACGCCAATGGCCAAAGCGGTATTGCCTTTGGACCGTGGCATATCCCTGACTGGGGACTGATCAGTGCAAAACAGATGGATAAAAATGCGAAATTTTCGGCTTATACGCTGGAGGATGCAAACGGCAAGGTCAACGTGGCGCATGCCAATCCATCCAATCAGTTTATCGTGGTGAGAAAAGGTTATGAGCACCCTGAACTGGCCGTTAAAATTGTAAACTTGTTCTACGATAAACTGGCAAATGATAAAAATGCCGCAGCAACCATGCCGGAAGCTGCCAAGTATCAGGAGACCGGGGTAGACGGATCTACGAGACCTTTTAATATCGAAGTCAATTCGGCTACATCGCTGTTGGATGATTACTCTGACGTTGTTCGCGGAATCAAAGGAGAAATTTCCCTGGATGAGGTTCGCACTACCGAATCGAAGAACAATATCGGAAGCATCAAAACCTATTTGAGCGACATGGATACGGATGATGTGACTGCTTGGTCAAAATATCATTCGCGGATCAACGGAGTGGGACTGATTGACAAACTGACACAAGAAAACAAATTTGTATGGATGACACCTGCTTTCTCTGGCACTACACCAAGCATGAAACAGACGTGGGCCAATCTGACAAAGTTGGAGCAGGAGTCGTTTATTAAAATTGTAACGGGTTCAGAACCGCTCGATTATTTCGAAACATTCGTGAGTAACTGGAAGAAACAGGGTGGTGATCAAGTCATTCAGGAAATTGAAGACGAGATCGCATCGAAAAAATAAACATCCATGAACAGTAGCAGGGCTGCGATACGCAGCCTTTCTTCAGAAAAGGGGTTCATCCATGAAACAGGGGAATTGGAAAGCGAGAGGGCGGCTCGGCCCAGGTGCCATGTACCATATGATGATGCTTCCGGGCATTTTGTTTTTGCTTGTATTCAGCTATGTTCCAATGGTCGGCATCATTACGGCGTTTCAGGACTATATACCGGCCAAGGGCATGTTTGGCTCCGAATTTGTAGGCCTGAAGCATTTTATGTATATGTTCAAGCTGCCGGATATCGCGCAGGTCGTCAGCAATACGTTGGTGATTGCGATTGGCAAGATTCTGCTCGGAACGATGATGGCCATCATTTTTTCTGTTTTATTAAATGAAATTCGTATCAAATACGTTAAAAAATCTGTGCAGACGATTGTTTATCTGCCGCACTTTCTATCCTGGGTTGTACTGGCATCGGTTGTTGTCAACATGTTCAGTTTGGATGGCATTGTGAATCAAATGTTGGCGTTCTTTGGCCTCGAAAATATTAATTTCCTTGGCAGCAACACCTGGTTCCAGCCACTGATTATAGGAACAGACGTATGGAAAGAGTTTGGTTACAGTTCCATCGTTTATCTGGCTGCGATTACGTCCATTGACCCCGGTCTGTATGAAGCCGCAGGCATGGATGGAGCCAGTTGGTGGAGAAAAGTGTGGCATATTACATTGCCAGGCATGTTACCTATTATTCTGCTCATGGGTGTAATGAGCCTGACCAACATTTTGAGCGCCGGTTTCGACCAAGTCTATAATCTGTATAACCCGGTTGTCTACGAGTCAGGCGACATTCTGGATACTTATGTCTATCGGATCGGTCTCGTTGGGCGACAGTATAGCTTCGGTACAGCTGTTGGTTTGTTCAAGTCCGTAATCGGCATTGTTTTGCTCTTGTCTGCCAACCAGTTGGCCAAAAAATATACGGATCGAAAAATATTCTAAGGAGGCCAAACCTGTGTCCTATTCTGCAAACTTCAAAGATCGAATTGGCCGGTTTGCCATCTATGCCATCGTCATCATGCTGGCATTGGTCTGCCTTCTTCCGTTATGGAATATCGTCGCCATTTCATTCAGCAGCAGCGAGGCAGTATCCGCGAACGCAGTAGGTCTCGTTCCGGTCAATTTTACAATAGCGGCTTATAGCAAAATTATTGATGATGCACAGTTCTGGCGTTCCTTTGGCATATCTGTTCTACGTGTCGCACTTACCCTTGTGCTTAACATGATTTTGATTATTTTGATGGCTTATCCGCTATCCAAATCGAAGAGGGATTTCAAAGGCAGAAACATTTATATGAATATCATGATTTTTGCCATGTTGTTCAGCGGAGGCATGATTCCGAGTTACCTGCTGATCAAAAACCTGGACATGCTGAATACGATATGGGCACTTGTTCTGCCAGGCGCTGTCCCCATATTCAGTGTCATTCTCGTGATGAATTTCTTCTCCGCTGTACCTAAAGCGCTTGAAGAGGCAGCATTCATCGATGGAGCAAATCCCATTCAGGTCTTGTTCAAAGTGTATGTCCCTGTGTCCATTCCTGCGCTGGCGACAGTCGCCTTGTTCAGTATCGTGGGTACATGGAATGACTTCTTCAGTGGTTTGATCTATATGACCAAAGTTAGCAACTACCCGCTAATGACCTATATTCAGTCCCTTAACGTGAATATTGCCGATTTGCTTCAAGCCGGCACGAATTCCAGCGAACTCAGTAATCTGACTGAAATATCGAACAAAAACCTGAATGCAGCCAAAATCGTAGTCGCTGTTATCCCGCTATTGCTGATTTATCCCTTGCTGCAAAAATACTTTGTGACGGGCATTGTCGTAGGATCGGTCAAAGAATAACCTTAGAAAGGTTGAATGGAACATGGAAAATAAAAAATGGTGGAAAGAAACCGTTGTATATCAAATATATCCACGTAGCTTTCAAGATCGAAACGGTGATGGAATCGGAGACTTGGAGGGCATAGTGTCCCGATTGGATTATTTGCAGCAACTCGGCATTGGTGCGATCTGGTTATCACCCGTGTGCAAGTCTCCTCAAGATGATTTTGGATATGATATTTCAGATTATCAGGACATCGATCCGATGTTTGGGTCTTTGGAAGATATGGAAACATTAATTCAGGAGGCCGGGAAACGAGACATTCGAATCATTATGGATTTGGTGTTGAACCATACCTCGGATGAACACTCCTGGTTTCAAGAAGCCAAAAAAGGTAAAGACAATCCGTACCATGACTACTACGTCTGGAGAGATGGTGTTGAAGGAACACCTCCAAACGACCTGGGGTCCACCTTTGGTGGTTCAGCCTGGGAATGGGTGCCTGAGATCGGGCAATATTACTTACATCTATTTTCCGTAAAACAGCCAGATCTCAACTGGGAAAACCCCAAAGTCCGGCAGGAGATATACAACATGATTAACTGGTGGATCGACAAGGGTGTGGGTGGTTTTCGCCTTGACGTGATCGACTTAATCGGTAAAGAACCGGATTTGAAGATTACGGGAAACGGACCTAATTTGCATAAATATATCAGGGAACTGAGCAAGGAGACGTTTCAAAAAGCGGAAGACCTGCTAACCGTTGGAGAAACATGGGGCGCCACTCCGGAAATCGCCAAACTGTACAGCAATCCAGACGGCAGTGAGTTTTCAATGGTCTTCCAATTTGAACACATCAGCTTGGATGAACAAGAAGGCAAAGGAAAGTGGGATCTTAAACCTTTGGATGTGATGGCATTAAAAAAAGTGCTGTCCAAGTGGCAGACGGAGCTCAAGGGTGATGCCTGGAACAGTCTATTCTGGAACAACCATGACTTGCCACGTATCGTATCTCGTTGGGGAAATGATGGAGAATTCAGAGTTGAATCGGCTAAAATGTTGGCTACCCTTCTTCATGGCATGCAAGGTACGCCTTACATATATCAGGGTGAAGAATTGGGTATGACGAATTTCCAATACGCTATCGAGGATTATCGGGATATTGAATTGCTCAACTTTTATAAGGAAAGAATGGGGAAAGGTTATCCTGAACAAAGCGTGATGGAGTCGATCTACGCCAAGGGCCGTGATAATGCACGCACACCTATGCAATGGGATACTTCCGATAACTCGGGTTTTACACAAGGGGAACCTTGGATTAAGGTGAATCCAAATTATAAGCATATCCATGCCGAGGAAAGTTTGAATAACCCTGAATCCATATTCCATTATTACCGGAAGTTAATCCAACTCAGAAAAGATCATGAAGTCATTGTATATGGTGATTATGAGCTGATCTTTCCAGAGAACCCAGACGTGTTTGCTTATACCCGAACGTTGAATAGTACGACAATTCTTGTGGTATGCAATTTCCAAGGATATACGACTGAACTTCCGCTTCAGGAGCAATTAACAGGGTCCTATCAGCTTTTGATAGCTAACTATACAGGTGAACTCTCGGAGAGCGAATTGCGTCCATATGAAGCCAGAATGTACCTTATCCATGATTAAAGCAAAATACGTTATATAATGTTCAGTTCTCAAGAAAGAAGGATTGTATTCAATGAAAAGAGTATGGTGGAAAGAAGCAGTAGCTTATCAAATCTATCCGAGAAGTTTTATGGATTCCAACGGAGATGGGGTTGGTGACATCAAGGGGATCATATCTAAACTGGATTATATTCAAGATCTCGGTATTGATCTGATATGGATCTGTCCGATGTATAAGTCACCCAACGATGATAATGGGTATGACATCAGTGATTACTGTTCCATTATGGATGAATTCGGCACGATGGCGGACTTTGATCAATTGCTGCATGAAGTTCATCAACGCGGCATGAAACTCATCATGGACTTGGTGATCAATCATACAAGTGACGAACACCCGTGGTTTATTGAATCCAGAGCTTCGCTGGATAACCCCAAACGGGATTGGTACATCTGGAGAGATGGGAAGAATGGAGACGAACCAAATAACTGGGAGAGCATCTTTGGCGGTTCTGCTTGGGAATATGATGAAGTCTCCGGACAGTACTATCTCCATCTGTTCTCCAAGAAACAACCGGATTTGAATTGGGCAAATCAGGAAGTTCGGAAATCCATATATGAAATGATGAATTGGTGGCTGGATAAAGGGATTGATGGTTTCCGTGTGGATGCCATCAGCCATATTCACAAAGAAGAGGGCCTCTTGGACATGCCAATCCGAGAAGGCGTCAAGTACATCTCCTCTTTTGAAAAGCATATGAATGTGAAGGGAATCCAGAGTTATCTGCAAGAAATGAAAGAGAATACATTATCCAGATATGACGTCGTGACTGTTGGGGAAGCGAATGGAGTTAAGGTGGAGGACCAAGAAGATCTGCTGGATTGGATCTGTGAAGTCAGAGGGAAATTTAATATGGTCTTTCAATTCGAACACCTGGACCTTTGGAAAAACAGTACAGACAAGCAACTGGATGTTCCCAAATTGAAAAACGTCTTGACCAAGTGGCAAAAATCACTGGAAGGCGTAGGCTGGAATGCTTTATTTATTGAAAATCACGATCAGCCTCGTAAAGTTTCATCTTGGGGAAATGATACGGAGTATTGGTATGAAAGTGCCACAGCACTTGGAGCCATGTACTTTTTCATGCAAGGAACCCCTTTTATATATCAGGGGCAAGAGATAGGCATGACAAACGTAGCTTATCCTTCCATAGCGGATTATAACGACATAGCCGACCGGAATTTATATCAGATCAAACGCGATGAGGGGATGTCGCATGAGGAGATCATGAACATCATCTGGGCTTCGAGTCGCGATAATTCCAGAACGCCGATGCAATGGTCTTCGGCCAAAGAGGCCGGGTTTACCAGCGGTGCGCCATGGCTAAAAGTGAATGACAATTACGTCCATATTAATGTAGAGAAACAACTCCAGGAACCAGGTTCCATCCTTCACTTTTATAAACAAATGATTCAGCTGCGAAAAGAGCATGATACATTGACTTATGGTATCTATGAGCTTCTGATGCCGGATCATCCGAGTGTATATGCATATACACGTACACTGGCAGATCAACAGGTGCTGGTAGTAATCAATCTTTCTGAACACATGGTGGAGCTTGAGGAAGATGAGCTTGGCCTCGACTTCTCAGAGATCTGGCTTACCAACTATGAGAATGGCATGCTGCCACTGATGTTGCGACCGTTTGAAACCATTGTTGGATTAAGCGTTAAAGTTTAAGTAGGATACGTAAAAAGGCGCCTATATCATGGTTTGAATGATATAGGCGCCTTTTATTGTTGTGTAATCACATGAAAATCAACTGCGACTATTAGTTTTATTGATGGAGAACATCCGCGTATTCAGAGATACGTTCGAAACGTCCCTTGGCAAACGGACATAGAGGTAAAATCTTAATACCGTTTTCCCGCGCGTATTCCACCATAGCTTTGATAAGTTCATCGCCAAGCCCTTGTCCTCGGTAAGCATTTTCCACCAAAGTGTGATCAATGATGTATAGCTCTGGACTCGAGATTACATAGGTCATCACCGCAGCAATGTCACCGTTATCTTGAATAAGAAATCTTTTATTGGCAGGTTCATGTTCTACGTTATGCATGTTCATCCTCTTTCTTTGTTGAATATTCACCGTCCAGAAGCTTATACGTCAATGCTCCGCTTGGACATGTGTCAATATGCCGGGCAATGGCCTCCGAAGTGTCACCATCAGGATCAACCCAAGGACGCTTGCTTAAATCAAAAACAGCAGGAAGGCCCTTTACACAAATACCGGAATGAATGCAAACATCCGAGTTAAACATAACCTCGATATCTTTACCGTAATATAATTTCTCTTTAACCATAATGCATTCACATCTTTCACTGTTGAGTTTGAGTTTGTTTACAGATCGATATCCCAGGCATCCATGGTAAGTCATGTCTGGCAGGCTCTTAATGTTCGAATTATAAATGAGGAATCATTATTAAGTCAACGTGATGAATCTCCTAATTCGTTGGTGGAAGCTGCTGATCAGAACCCTGAGTCCTCCGAAAAATTAACGCTCCAAGAAAGTTATGTTTCCGGCGGCGATTCTAAATTGTCATCTAACAACACCCTTAGCAAGATTGGGAACTTATTTAGTGACTTCGATCTGAAATTGATCGGAATATGATTTTAGGTTGCCTGCAAGACCAGCGAGTTCCCCGGAGATGTTCGACAGTTCGTTTGCCGATCGCTGCTGCTCCACAGCACTAGCCGTGACTTCTTCGGCCATGGCTGAAGTTTCCTCGGTTGCGGAAGCAATATAACTGAGATTCTGTTCCAACTCCTGACGAATAGAGTGCATGTCCATCGTCCGGCTGTCTAAACTCTGAGCCAACTCATGCACTTCGGTCGATAAGCGGCTAACCTGTCCAAATGCCTGGAGACAATCAGCGATCTGTTTCTCCTGTTCCTTAACAGCTACCATATTTGCATCAAAATGACTGCCCATCCGATGTATCTCTTGAACAAATGAACCCAGGATCTCATCAATCTCTTGGATCGAACGTTCGGATTGTTGAGCGAGCTGTCCCATTTCACCTGCAACGACTGCAAAGCCTTTACCCGCTTCTCCAGCTCGGGCAGCTTCAATTGAAGCATTCAGGGATAGAATTTGAGTTTGTTTTAAAATGTTGTGAATTTGACCGCTAATAGAGGAAGCGAGTTCGGATTGAGTCGTCAGAGACCTGGAAATATCCTGTTGATGCTCAACACGCTTGGCATTCTCTCTGCCCTTCTCAAGCAGAACCTCATGTTCACGTGTAACTTGTACTTGAACAGAAGATAGCTGCTCTGAAGTATAAGTAAACTGTTTCACATATGAACCTACTTCATCCATTATTTTGCCCAGATTCTCTGAATGCTGGACGGAGTGTTCTGTCTCTTCAGCCTGTTTCATTGAACCTATGGCAATCTCCTCAATCGCTCTGGAAAGTTCTTCGCTCTGACGCTGGTTTGTCTGAGCGGTTTCCGAAATATCTTTTGATGACTGCTGTAATGTATTTGAACCTTGCTGTATTCCCATCAGAATGTTCGTCAATTGGGCAACCATGATGTTAATCAAATCACTAATGTCACCGAGTTGATCATTGGACATGTGTGTGGATACGACTTTGAGATTCCCATCAGCAACCTGCTCGAGACTTGACTTAATATCGCGTACTTGTCTAAGAATACCTCGTACTACGAATAACATCATGACCAAAGAAAGAATCAGTACAACCACAAAAATCGGGATAATGGTCTGATAAGCATTATTCACAGATGTCGCGGAGACTTGATTCACTGCTCCAGCAGAAATATCAATGCCCAGATAGCCAATGACAGCACCTTGCGAATCCTTGATTGGTGTACAGGAGGACAATAGCTGTCCCCAAGTTGGATCATCTACAATGCCTGTTGTGACGACTTCACCGCGTAACAAGCGTTCCTGAATCTGGGGATTGAATTCCATTGCAGTGCCGTAAGGACTATATTCCGTATCGTCCCAATTCGCTCCATCTACGGTGTAGATCCACCCGTCCGAAGTTTTGTTATACATATAAACATACAAGGCTCCCGATTGAAGCCTAACTTTAACGAGTTCGTCCCTAAGACTTTTATATTCGTTGCTCTCCTCTGAAGCAGGAGAAGATAATGTCTTAATTAATTCCGACTCCTGACCTAGTTGAGAGGCGGTATTCACAGCCAGCTGCTGATTGTTATGCTGCATGGTCATTAATGATGCATTTTCACTGGAGTCGATGGTTGCCCATATGATTAGACCGCCCATGGCCAGTAGCGGAACCAGAATAATCAAATACAGTTTGAACCTTAAATCCATCTTTTTTTTGCGAGTCTGTTTCACGTACGGTTCCCCCTTGGATGTAATAAAGTAAATATGGCTATTCGTATAACCCCATACTATTTATCGTAATATTGAAGGGGGAAATGAAGACTAATCCTAAATTTGTATATACATATACGCAGATTATAAACTAACAGTATGCAAGGACACCTTGCCATTAACCAAAAAAAGGCTCCACCAGCTTTATGCCAGTGGAGCGCTTAATTTTTCTCTTAGAGATTCTGTTCAATATACAAACCTACTCACGGATGTTTATTGCAGAAACGGTCGATATAATCAGAACATTGCCCCGGCTCATCTTCCATTACGAAATGACCAGCTTTGGGAATGACATGTAGGCAGGCATGGGGAATATCCTGGACAAGCCTCTTTGCGTACATAAGGGGCTGCCATTCGTCTTCTTCCCCCCATAAAATTTGAACGGGAACTTTCAGCTTGGGTAAATCTGTTCCATAGGATTCAGTATATTTTGCATTATAATGAGCTACCTGATGGGAGAAAAAAGAGGCTTTGCCCAATGAACCTGTATGGGGTTCCAGATATGCATCCAGTGCATTGCCAGTCATAAGCTCTTTATTATACACTGCCATGGATAATTGTTTCTTTAGCATGGTATCAAAATCAGCACGGGACATTTGTTCAACCTGTTCAAGCTGTTCTTCGATAATTTTCTTCCAGGTTGGTGAGGGCCACGAATCATAGCTGGGCATGTTGAGTAACGTAAGCGATTGTACACGTTCAGGCTGTTCCAAGGCCAGTTGGACTCCGACAATTCCACCTAGATCGTGGGCTGCGACATGTAAACGATCCATTCCGAGTTCGTCTAAAAGCTGACTAAACAGCGTATATTGTGCTGCCACAGAAGTATCTGCTTCGAGTGGTCTTTCGGATGCTCCATATCCAAGAAGGTCATGTACGTAGACTTTATACCCTTTTTGAACCAGCGCGGGTATTACTTTTCTCCATTCATAGCTATAAGAGGGTGTTCCGTGAAGGAGCCATATGGGAGAGCCTTCTCCGTATTGCTCATAAGCGATTCGATATCCATTAATCAAGATGGATGACGTTGCTACTGTTTGCATAGTGATTACTCCCTTCCATAAACGATTGAGATTAAAAATGAAATGGGCTCTTAATGAGCTACATTGAATATAAACGATTGCTTTACATTAGTTAAATTGATAGTTTATATGTAAACGATCAGTTTTAATGATGTTACAAAGAAGGGAGCCAATGATGGAAATACGTCATTTGGTCACATTTATTACAATTGTGGAACACGAGGGATTTACCAAAGCTGCTGAACATCTTGGATACGCGCAATCTACAATTACATTGCATATTAAGGCGTTGGAAGAGGAGATTAACTACCCTTTATTTGATCGAATTGGTAAGCGGGTTATTTTAACGGAGACCGGAAAAAAATTGTTGCCACATGCACAGAAAATGCTTGACCTGTATCACATGATTAAGGAAGTGACTGCTGCACAAGGTGAATTAACGGGTAATATCGTGATCAGTATTGGGGAAACGTTGTTGATCTATCGTTTTCCTCCTATTATTG
The DNA here is from genome assembly GCF_000517845.1 of Paenibacillus sp. FSL R5-192. NCBI lineage: Bacteria > Bacillati > Bacillota > Bacilli > Caryophanales > Paenibacillaceae > Paenibacillus > Paenibacillus sp. FSL R5-192. The sequence continues at coordinate 273,725 of NZ_ASPR01000015.1, forward strand.
AAGAGTTCAAAAAATTGCATCCCCATGTCAATATCGAATGGCACCAATTAGATTCCGTACAATATAAAGAGAATTTGATGCAAGGTAAAAGTGATATTTCCTTCATGCTAGGGACAGAGGTGCATGATCCCAATCTGTACAGTGAGAAATTGGCTGAGGAGCCCATGATGCTGTTGTACCCCAATTCATTTGAGCTACAACGCGACATCGTACGAAGCAATTTACTTTTTACCGAAAGAGGTTGTGGTTATCGCACATTGTTTGAACAATGCATTGAGGAGTATCAGATAGGGATTACTTCCAATATTGAATTCTGGAGTATTGAAGCTGTGAAACAGTCGATATTGAGCGGTATGGGTATATCCTTGTTACCTCGAATTACGGTAGAGAAGGAGCTGAAGGAGGAAAAACTTTCAGGTCAGCAGTACAAACAAAATCTAGCTACACAGTTGCTGTATCCCAAAAACAAGTGGATCTCTCCCCAAGTAGAAGCATTTATTGAGATCGTTAGAAAGCATGCCTCCCTCTGGTGAGCTCATTTCAACTGTCCTTTATAGCCTACCACTGAACCGTTGGATTGCTTCCTCGGTCACCGGCGTGAAGAGATTAACCAGATTACCGTCAGGATCGCGAAACAGCACAGCACGATTCCCCCACGGCATTGTGGTAGGTTCCTTTACCCACTCATCGACAAACGGCTTCAAGCGCTCGTATTCGGCATCGACATCGTGGACGTGGAACTCAATAATGACAGTACGATTGTTGGCCGCCACAGCGGAACCAGCGCCAAATAGTTGCACCGTCTTGGAGTGGCCGATCGCTAGAGTGCACGATGGCATAACGAGTTCGGCAAAGACAGGTGCAGGGCGTTCTGCAGAAACACCCGTGATTTTCTCATAGAACTCGACGAGACGATCCATGTCATCAGTAATGATACGCACAGAAGCAAAATTCACGAGATATCATCCTTCCTATAATAAGTAATACATTTTGGATCAAAAACACTTCATTTACTTTTACTCCTTTAAAATTGCTTACTCCAACTATACAAATACACTACTGACAACAGTATGTCAGTAGTGTTTTATGAAGTAACCACCGTCCACTAGCCATCATTCTATAGAAAGTATAGAGTTTCAAAGTGAGGGTAAGTGCTAAAAATCGATTGTACTTGGTGGTAAACAGTGTTACTCTAAAAGTCTGTGTTCGACAATATATCTAATATTAGCCACCAATTTAGTTGTAAAGAAAGGTAACACTATGATAAAAGTTGAAAACCTATCCTTCTCATTTCCACAAAAGGAACTATATAAAAACATTTCATTTACGTTTGAAGAGGCACAACATTGTGCTTTTATCGGAACAAGCGGCAGTGGAAAAAGTACATTGATCGATATCCTGATGGATCCGGAACTATATTTGTTCGAGGGCAAGTTAGAGATAGACCCCGATTGCAGAATCGGGTATGTGAGTCAGTTTTTGCAAGTAGACAAAACAAAAGAAATGACCGTTTTTGAATATATCGCAGAAGAATTCATCAAGATACAAGATGAAATTACAGCGATTTATGCGGAGATGGCCACCACATCGGATATGGATTCCCTGATGGAAAAGCTTCAATTGGCTTTGGATGCATTCGAGGCGATGGATGGGGATAATTACGAAAAAAACATCAATAAACAGTTAAACCTTGCCAACCTCATGAAGCTCAAAGATCTTAGTATATCAGCCGTAAGCGGCGGGGAATTCAAACTTATTCAAGTGATGAAGGAAATGCTGAATCGTCCCGACTTAATGATTATGGACGAACCCGATGTATTTTTAGACTTTGAAAACCTGAACGCGCTTAAAAAATTGATTAACACCCACAAGGGAATGCTGCTGGTCGTTACGCACAACCGGTATCTGTTGAACCATTGTTTCAACAAAATCATACACCTTGAAAACACAGAGCTCCAAGAGTTTGACGGGCGATATATCGATTATAACTTCTCACTGCTTCAGTCTAAGATCGAACTGCAAGAAATCGCAGTTGCTGAAGCTGAAGAAATTGAGAGATATGATCACATCATCGACAATCTTAGAGAGATCGCCACGTATAATTCGGAAGCCTCCAGAGGAAGAGCGTTAAAAGCCAGAGTCAAGTTTCAAGAGAGATTGGAAGCACGTCGAATAAAAGAGCCATTTGTCGATATCAAACAGCCGAATATCCGTTTTGGAATCGATAAGGAAATGGAAGATACTGTTGTGGTTAACGTCAATAACTATAACGTTTCCTTTGACGAGTTGCTTTTGGAAAATGTGAACTTTGAGATCAAATCGACAGATAAAGTAGCCCTGATCGGTCCTAACGGTACCGGGAAAACGACTTTACTCCGAGAAATCTTTAAAAATAATCAGGATTCCATTGAAATCAATGCTGATGTTAAAGTGGCCTATTTATCTCAGGTTCAAGGCGAAATGTTAAAAGATTCGAATACCATCCTAAATGAATTCATTGATTCCGGCTTTCAAACGTATGATGAAATTAGATCGTATCTTCCAAACTATGGCTTTGAAGGAGAAATCCTTGATCAAAAGATTGAATCTTTATCTGGTGGAGAAAAAAATATGCTTCAACTGGCTAAAGTTTCTGCCAGTCAAGCCAACGTATTGCTCCTAGATGAACCGACAAGCCATCTGGACATCTATACACAAATCGCATTGGAGAAAGCTATTGAGGACTACAAAGGTGCGATTATCATGATTTCTCATGATTTCTATTCGGTTGTAAATGGTATGGATTATGTTTTAATTATCGAGGACAAAACGATTAGTAAAATGAGTATAGAAGAATTCAGACAGATGATTTATACGAGTCATTTTGATGAAAACTATCTAGAAAATGAACAAAAGAAAAAGTCTGTTGAAATGAAAATTGAATTGGCTTTAAAAGATACTAATTTTGAACTTGCAAAGAGTCTGGTTGATGAGCTAGAAAAGCTGATTAAGTTGCTTTAGACAAGGTGAATATTCCATAAATCTAAATCCCCCTGTATGTGGATTAATCCGCATACAGGGGGATTTACTTCTAGAAACAACTAAACGAGCTGATTCGCTGCAGATCAATGCCGGTGTATAGCCAGAAGAAGCCATTCCAACGGAAGCCAGCCACCGAATTTCTACCTACAAATACCGGGTACATCCAGAAGCCGGGACCACGATCCGGCCAAATATATGTGTAGCGAAACAGACAGCCGGATATGGCTCTTGGATCTACCGCATATAACGAAGCGGGTTGCTGTGGAATGAATGATGGTGGCGGTCCTGTAGGTGCCTGCACGCCTTGTGGTCCGCCGCCTCCACCCCCGGGGAACGATGGCGGACCAGGAAATCCGCCTGGTCCGCCGGGTCCTCCTGGTCCTCCGGGACCCCCAGGGCCACCGAACCCTCCACCAGGTCCAAAAGGAGGTAAAAATGTCATATCACATCACTCCTGTTCATTAGTCTAATGTATTGTATGTAGGCAAATGAGAAGGGGAATGGGTGGAAGCCTATAGAAGGCCGCTAATAATCAAGTCGAATCAAGCAAATTAAATTGCAGAAAAATGTCGAATAAAGTGATTGCTAACTAATTTATTGTGTGATATTATGATCCAGTAAACGTTTACATCGATAACGAATTGAATATTAGCAGTGTTTGGCTGTTACTGGTAAAGCAGGCATGACCAAAATGATTTTGCATTTTCCTTATGTGAGTAGGGGAAGGCATATCGTTTTGGTCTTTTTTTATATCCAAATTCAGAAATGAGGCATTGGTATGGATTATCGCAAGTTGGGACAAGAGATAACGGAATTGGTTGGGAAGAAAGATAATATCGCTCGGCTTACGCACTGCGCAACTCGACTTCGGTTCGAACTGCACGACATCTCCAAAGCGGAGACAGAAAAACTCAAAGCACTTCCAGGTGTCATTACCGTTGTGAACAATGGTGGACAATACCAGGTCGTTGTGGGCAATGAGGTGCAGCAGGTCTACCGAGTTATCACTCAGCAGATGGGTTCGGCAACCCGAAGTGCGGACTCCAAATCGAATTCTGGCAAAAATAACGGACCAAAGCAAAAACAGAGCTGGATCTCCAGATTCATCAGCGTGATCTCAACAACATTTACTCCGGTAATTCCGGCAATCATTGGCGCGGGTATGATCAAAGCGATATTAGCCGTACTTGTGCTGACAGGTCTCGTAACGACGGAAAGCCAAAACTACTATATCCTTAATACCATTGCGGACGCGGCTTTTTATTTCATGCCAATTCTGTTGGCTTATGGAGCTTCCATTAAATTTGAAACTAGCCCCATTCTGGCGATGACAGTTGCCGGCGTGTTATTACATCCAGGCTGGAGCGCCCTGATGGCGGAAGGAAAAGACGTGTTTTTCATCGGTGTGCCAGTTCGACTAACCGATTACGCGGGCTCCGTGCTGCCGATTATTATCGTCGTTTGGCTCATGTCCTATATTGAACGTTTCGCGGATCGGGTATCGCCCTCAATGATTAAATTTTTCACGAAACCAATGATTGTACTATTGATTACAGCACCACTTGCATTGGTGGCGATTGGGCCTTTCGGAACGTACCTGAATGATCTGGTTGCGATGGGTGCAGAAGCAATTAATGCCAGAGCCAGTTGGCTGATTCCTTTGTTAATGGGAACTTTGCAACCATTCCTGATCGTAACAGGTACCGCATGGGCCATGACGCCGATTGCAACTAGCCAACTGACCAAAAATGGATATGAAATGATCAATGGTCCGGGAATGCTCGCGTCCAATATTGCTCAAGGTGGGGCCACCCTTGCTGTAGCATTGAAAACAAAAAACAAAAAACTGAAACAGCTCGCTGCTTCATCCGGTTTCACCGCTGTGCTGGGCATCACGGAACCATCCTTGTACGGTGTAACGCTGAAACTGAAGAAACCCTTAATTGCCGCAATGATCGGTGGTGGTGTAGCAGGGATATACGCTGGTCTGACCGGATTAGTACGTTATGCCTTCGTGTCTCCAGGGCTTGCCGCGTTACCTGCATTCATTGGCAGCAATCCGATGAACATCGTTCATGCCATTGTGACTTGTCTGATCGCTTTTATCGTTACCTTTGCTCTGACATGGATCATTGGTTTTGAAGATCCAGTGGACGATGAAGAAGAAGACAATTCCAACGTTAACGATGACAAGACGCTTTCTGGGCAGCCTGTTCAAGACAACACCCCAGACACTAAGTATGCTGCAAAAACAAATGCAAATGTACCACGCCAAAATGAATTACGCCCACTTACAATCGCCAGCCCGATGCAAGGGGAATTAGTCCATCTAGACCGTGTACCAGACGATGTCTTCTCTTTGGGATTACTGGGTAAGGGCGCTGCCATTATTCCTGCCAAAGGAGAACTGTATGCACCGATCGCAGGTGAAGTTACGGCTTTCATGGACTCCAAACATGCGGTCAAATTAAACGGTTATGATGGAGAAGAGGTGCTCATTCATATTGGAGTGGATACCGTCAACCTAAAGGGGAGACATTTTGAATCTTCCATTAAAGTAGGGGATCGCGTACAACGGGGGGACTTGTTGATCCGCTTTGATATCGATGCCATCAAGGCAGAAGGGTATGAAGTCATAACCCCGATCATTATCGCCAATTCGGATCGTTTCCCGGACATTAAGCTGGAGAAACAGAGTTCTGTGGAGGTTGGAGCGACCATTATCCACCTTTCGTAACAACCGTAATATGGTCCGTCATATATCATGATCAACATTTAAAATGAAGGAGTGCTTGAGATGTTATATCAACAGATCAAACCATTCCCCAATGAATTTCTGTGGGGAGGCTCTACCTCGGCCTATCAAGTGGAGGGAGCCTGGAACAAAGATGGCAAAGGCCTGTCCGTCATTGATATGTGTGATCATCCGGCTGGGACCGCCGATTTCACAGTTGCGAGCGATCACTATCACCGATTCAGAGAAGACGTGAAGCTTTTTGCAGAGCTGGGCCTCAAAGCATATCGTTTTTCAATTGCATGGACTCGAATCTTGCCCTCAGGCACAGGGGCTGTTAATGAGAAGGGACTCGATTTTTATCACCAATTAATTGACGAATTGCTGCTCCATGGTATTGAGCCCATTGTGACCATGTACCATTTCGACTTACCCTACGAGCTTGAGAAAACCGGAGGATGGAACAACCGGGGGACGATCGATGCCTTCGTCGAGTATGGGCGTATCTTGTTTGAGCATTACGGGCATAAAGTGAAATATTGGTTGACCATTAATGAGCAAAATACGATGATTCTCCATCCAGGTGCTATTGGTACACCAAAAGGCGGACGCCTGCCTTCCAGTAAGGAACTGTATCAGCAAAATCATCACATGTTTGTAGCTCAAGGCAGAACGATGCGACTATTTCATGATATGCTCCCGCAAGGTAAGATCGGTCCTGCTTTAAACATGACTTCCATGTACCAGGCAACCTCCAGACCAGCCGATGCAGTCGCTGCTCATAACTGGGAGACGATTCGCGGATGGGGTTTTCTCGACTTATCGGTGTGGGGACGGTATAATCCATTATTCTGGAGTTATTTACAGGAACGCGGCATCGAGCCGGTTATTGAGCAGGGTGACATGGAAGATATCCAGTCTGGCCGCCCCGATCTGGTAGCAATCAACTACTACTCGACGGCAACCATTGCCGCCAGTATGGGCGATGCGTCGGATGTTACAGCTCGTGCGGGTGATCAGCAAATTATGCTTGGCGAGCAGGGAGTATACCGGGCGGCGGAGAATCCTTATACCGAAAAAACAAAATATGGCTGGGTCATCGACCCGGTTGGCCTAAGGCTGACATTGCGTAAGGTATGTGAACGATATGGTCTCCCTATTCTAATTACGGAAAATGGTATTGGAGCTCCGGATGTACTGGAGGCAGATTACACCATTAACGATACGTACCGGATTGATTTTATCGAGAAACATCTGGAACAGATCAGACTGGCTCTAACAGATGGAGTAGATGTGATTGGTTATTGCCCTTGGTCCGTTATTGACGTGGTAAGCACACATCAGGGGTATGGAAAACGTTATGGAATGATCTATGTAAACCGCGGTGAACAGGATCTGAAAGACTTGAAGCGTTTGAAGAAGAAAAGCTTCTCGTGGTATCAAGAGGTCATTAAACAGAATGGCAGATGTATCGGAAATTCGGATCAGGCGGTCACGAAAGAATAAAGGATCGTGATGAATGCATGAGAGTAATCAAAATATTAAATAACAGCTTGCTTCTGACCAAAGATGAACAGGGACAAGAAATGATTGTCATGGGAAAAGGGTTGGCATTCAAAGGCAAAGTCGGTGAGCGACTCGATGAGGAGCATATCCAGAAACGATTCATTCTGCAAAATAATCCGTCTGCCCAGGCTTACGTACGAACCATCGAAAACATGCCAGAAAAACATGTGAATGTCATAAACAAACTGATTACCAATGCAAAAGAAAAGCTGTCTCTTGACGACCAAATCTTCTTTACGCTTATGGATCACTTGTCGTTTGCCATTGAACGATGGAAAAAAGGTGTAGCATTACAGAATCGCATGTTATGGGAGATCCAGAGGTTTCATCCTGTCGAATTCGAACTGGGCCTTGAAGCCGTTCAGATGCTGAATCTAGAATTGGGTATCGAACTGCCGGAAGAAGAAGCAGGGAATATCGCTTTTCATTTCGTGAATGCCCAAACGCATGAACAGAATATGGAGCGCACGATGCAATCCGTTAAGATGTTAAAAGATATTTTTAACCTGATTCAATACACCTTTGATATGCAATTGAACAAAAATTCCATCCATTATGTGAGACTTGTCACACATTTGCAATTCTTCATCCAGCGTTTACAAGAAGGACGTCTGGGCAATTCGGCGAAAGATTTCATCTTTCAGCACATGGTGAAGGAGCATCCGCTTGAATACAAATGCGCGGAGATGATAAAAACCTACGTGCAGAATATGCTGGATATCTCCATATCGAACGAGGAATTATTATATTTGATGATTCACATTGCTCGAATTGTGCAGGAGGAACAGAGTGACGAGGGACGATTATAAAAAAAAGTTTATATGCCTGTTAGCAGACAGGAAAAAAGAAAGATACTTTCTAACGATGACCGTTTTCTCGTACTTTATCGGGAAACGGTCTTTTATTTTTGCAAATATGTAGCGACTTTTTTGATATTCCACGCGAACGAACTCCAGCTTCCTAAACCCACATGAGATTACCAAGTGATAACATTTTATTGTAATTATTGTAAATTTGTTATATGTAAGCGCTGTCTAAAGAGCTATAATCTATTTATCTGGATGTTAATCCGTTCAGAAATACTTAGACCAAATCAAGAGGAGGAATTGTATGAAACGGTTAGGCCAATGGAATATAACGGCCTTGGTTCTTGTGCTGGTACTCGCCATGCTTCCATTTTCGAATGTCTCACATGCAGCCAAGGCAGTTACGGAAGTGGAGGGAGGTCATTTGAGCACAAACTTTGAAGACGGTACACTTCAGGGATGGACTCCACGTATAGGTAACGAAAGGCTGACAGTGACACAGCAGGAAGCACACGAAGGTCAGTCCAGTATGCTGGTCGCCAACCGTGAGCGTTCCTATCATGGACCGATGTTATCCATGAAGGATCTGCTTAAGCGTAACCAAGAGTACGAAATTTCGGCATATGTAAGACTTACTCAGGAGCCCACCACGGATCAAACACTACAGCTCACCACATATAAAAAAACAACTGCCGAAAGCTGGAACCCAATCGGTAGCGTGAAAATTACCAAAACAGAATGGAATACATGGCACAAGATCACCGGAAAATTTCAATATAGCGATGATCCCACTGAATTGAATTTGTTCATCGAAACACCCTACATCTCTGAAGATAGCGTAGATACGTTATCGTTCTATGTGGATGATGTATCATTTACTCTGGCCGAGCAACTGGAGATTGAAGAAGGGATTCTGTCTCTGAAAGACCTGTATCAAGATGATTTCCCCATTGGTGCAGCGGTGTATCGCTGGCAGTTGGAAGGCGCATATGGACAACTGCTCACAAAGCACTTTAACAGCTTGACCGCAACCTACGAGATGAAACCGAAGTACATGTCTCCTTCCGAAGGTGTTTATGAGTTCGAGGCAGCCGATCAATATGTTCAGTTCGCCGAGGAGCATGGTATGGGTGTACGCGCACATGCGCTGTTGTGGCATATTGATGCAGCAGAGTGGATGTTCAAGGATCCTCAGGGTAACCCTGCGAGTCGAGAATTACTACTTGCCCGGATTCAGGATTACGTTGAAACCGTCATGACCCGATACAAAGGTAAGATCTATGCCTGGGATGTGGTAAACGAGGCGATTGCGGATAGCAATGGTGATGCCAACGGTTTACGTAAAAGTCCCTTTTATGAACTAATTGGTCCGGATTATATTGAGAAAACCTATGAATTCGCTCGTGCAGCCGATCCGAATGCCAAATTATATTACAACGAATACTTCACGGAAATCTCTGAGAAAAGAGAGCATATGTATCAGTTGGTCAAACGACTGAAAGAGAAAGGGCTCATCGATGGTGTGGGTTTGCAATCCCACTATAACCTGGAATCCCCGCCCATCAAGGAAATTGAAAAAACGATCAGCATGTTCGCCGAACTTGGATTGGATATTCAGATCACGGAACTGGATGTGGATAGCGGAATTCCATTTGGTGAAGAGATGTCCGATGAAGTTGCAGTAAAGCAGGCGTATCGATATAAGGAACTGTTGGATTTGTACAAAAAACACAAAGACCACATTTCTTCAGTTACCTTATGGGGACTCCAAGATGAGAAGTCTTACAACAACCAGGCTATGCTGTTTGATTCAGCCCTGAAGGCCAAAAAGGCATACTGGGGACTCGTGGATGAATCCAGTTTGCCTGTGTTGACGCAGAGAGCCGTCTCACTTTCGGGTAAACCGGATATCAAAAAACAGACACAAGATCCGCTCTGGAACAAAGCGGTGTCTACTCCACTGAAGGGTGACTCTTCGGGATCAGCCAGTTTCCGCACTTTATGGGATCATAGTAACCTGTATATCCTCGTGGATGTACAGGATGCAAAGGCAGATGTGAATGACAGAGTAGATATCTTTGTTGATCTCAATAATGGCAAGACCACTTCATATGAAGCAGATGACCGACACGTAATCATTAAGCGGTCGGGCAAAGCTGAGGGTGTGGAGCAGCGTTCATATCGTGTACGCGAGACAAAAGCCGGATATCAGGTTGAATTGTCCATTCCGTGGGGTGGTATCCAAGTCGGATCAGAATATGAAGCCGGATTGGATATCCGTGTGACTGATGGCGGTTCAAGTGGGACACAACCTTATAATCCACTGTACTGGAATGATCGAACACAATCTCAGGAACAGGATACAAGCAAATACGGCGTGATTCAACTCGCCCCTATGCCCAAATCTGCACAAGCTGTGCAAGGGATTGTTCAGATTGATGGGAAGAAAGACACATCATGGAATAAGGCTGCACCATTTGAAGTAAAACGGTTGAACCAGAGCGAAGGTGCAGAGGCAGTGGCTCGCGCAATGTGGTCAGGTGAGTATCTATACCTGCTGATCGACGTCACTGATCCAAACATCATTACAGATAGTATCAACCCATGGGATCAGGATTCGGTTGAGATTTTCCTGGACGAGAATCACCAGCGCACACCGTATTTTCAATATGATGATGCCCAGTTCAGAATCAGTGCAGACAATGTGGGAACCTTTGCAGGGGGTGCCTCACCTGGACGCCTTGTAAGTGCTGTGAAGAAAACAAATAAAGGATATCTCGTAGAAGCCAGAATTCATTTACAATCATTGACGCCCAAAGCAGGAAATGTTCTCGGTTTCGAGCTCCAAATTAACGACAACCAGGGCGGAGGTAAGCAGAGCGTAGCCAAGTGGAATGATACGACCAATGAGAGCTGGAGAAATACTTCCCAGTACGGAATACTCACTTTTGTCGGAAAGAACAAACTCGGGCATTAAACCATCGGCAGTAGTTGCAAGAATAGAAACCATCATAACAGTGGCTGAAACTCAACCATTGTTGTGATGGTTTTCATCGTTTACATACGTCACCAAAGGTGATGAGGGGCGATACAATCTTCCTTGACTATATTTAACAGCCCTTGATATACTAAATGGATGTTATTTTATCTTTTATGGGAATAGGAAAGTAATCAACTACATACAACCGTTTGCGAGGGAGCCTTAACCGGCTGAGAGGGTGTTAAACCGACCTTACCTGATTTGGATAATGCCAACGTAGGGATGCAACGATGAAACACTGTACTTGGGTAGCTCATGCGAACCCCCTTGTTTTAGTGTATTTGTCTGCGAAACATCCATAGGATGTTTCGTTTTTTTGTTTTTAAATACGTACATTATGAATTGGAGGAACACATGTTGACTATTTCAGAGAGACTATATCAGGCAGCACAGCCTGTGTGGAAGGAATGTCTTGAGCATCCCTTTGTTAAAGGAATCGGAGATGGTTCCTTAACGGTTGAACAATTTCGTTATTATTTGCTGCAAGACTACTTGTACCTGTTCGATTATGCCCGCGTATTTGCACTAGGTATTGTCAAGTCGCACGACCCCAAATTGATGCAGTTTTTTAGTGAAAACGTAGATAACATCCTGAATGGTGAAATGAAAATTCATCGTTCTTATATGGAGCGATTAGGAATTACAGAGGATCATGTTTTCCAGGTAAAACCTGTCCTGAAAAATGCAGCCTATACTAACTATATGCTCTCTGTTTCCCATGCGGGTGGCATAGCAGAAGTACTTGTATCCATTCTGGCCTGCTCATGGAGCTATGCAGAGATTGGTCAAGTCCTTGCCCAAAAGCCAGGTGCAGCTGAGCATCCTTTTTACGGAGAGTGGATCACAGGATATGCTTCCTCTGAATACAACAGCAACAATCAATCCCTAGTGACGTTAACTGATAAGCTATTAGAAGGCTGTAGCGAGGGAACGTACCAACGGATGGAGGATATTTTCGTGATGTGCAGTCGCTTTGAGCTTGATTTTTGGGAAATGTCATGGAAGCTGGAGCCTTAAGTTCACTGTAGTCAATTAAAGTAGAGAGCAGCGGCCATAAACAGTCTCAGGATAGAAATAAGTAGAATACGTAAAGGAACGCTTGCAATAAGCGTGTTTCGTGACGATGCCAAAAAAAGGGCGGATAGTATCCGCCTTTTTTCATTGTTGAAATTCTTGACACAGGGACATTTTGTTCTCTGAAGTCTCTGGCTAAAATCAAAAAGGGTGTCAGGACGGAATGTTCATAGCAGTCTGAATGTTTTTCAGATCGAGCTGAATTTGCTCTGCAATATGGTAAGGGTGGTATAAACCATGCTGCACCATGTAATTTGATATCTTTTCATGAGAATCTATGGCTTCATCGAGCTGTTTCATCAAAATTTGTTTGATTTCGGGGGTGGCACATTCGGTCACAGCCATGGCGTAGTTTCTGACACCGCTCTTGGCGTTCATCAAAAAATCCATTGCGATCACGTCATCGGTCAGCGTATTAAGACCAGTCATGTGTTCTAATATTGGGTTCATTTTTTTATCTCCTATACAGTCGCTTTAGACAGCACTCCACCGAGCTCCTGAAGCTGCTGTTGTGATAAGATCGCATCTTGTTGCAAAATTTGCTTGAGCTCCGGGTCGGTTACCAGAGCTTGCATGGTCTTGGATTTAGTCATACAAACCGTCTTGAACGCAGCTATTTCATGTACCTCGAGAATCTCATGCAAAGCGTATGTGGAATCCATTCAGATTGTCCTCCCATGTATCTATTCATATTTAAGGCTTTAAGATGACTTTAATGCAATCGTCCGTTTTTGTATCGAACACTTCATAGCCCCGTTTGGCCTCGCTGAGCGGAATGACGTGCGTAACAATGTCGCCAGGGTCCACTTTGCCAGACGTAACCAACTCGTACATGTATGGCATGTAGTGAATGACCGGAGCTTGTCCGGAACGGATATTCACGTTTCGCTGCATGATATCACCGAGCGGGAATCCGTTATAACGTCCGCCGTATACCCCAGTGACTTGAATGGTGCCACCTTTGCGAACAGCCTGAGATGCAATGATAAATGCGCTCATGGTGCCGCCTTGCAGTTTCATACCGCTGGCTAGAAATTCAAGATCGCTCATCTTGCCGTCCATTCCTACCGCATCAATGACAACATCGGCGCCGCCTTTGGTCATTTCCTTGAGAGTGTTCCCAATATTCTTATCCTGTTCGAAGTTTACTATTTCCACATTGTTTGTTCGCTTCGCATGCTTTAAGCGGTAATCGACATAGTCGACGGCTATGACCCGCTTAGCTCCTTTCAGCCAGCAGAACTTCTGGGCTAGGAGTCCGACCGGGCCGCAGCCGAGCACAATGACCGTATCTCCATTTTTAACGCCGGCGTTATCTACGCTCCAGAATGCCGTCGTCATGGCATCGGCGATCAAGCTTAGCTTTTCGTCCGGTTGTTCGCAGTTTTCAGGGATCTTAAAGTGGGTAAAATTAGCAAATGGGACCCGTAAATACTCCGCTTGCCCGCCGGGATATCCGCCGGTCGTTCCGGAGTAGCCGAAATATGCGCCCATATCCCCGTGTTCGTTGGAATTGTCACATTGGCTTTCCAGCTGATTTTTGCAAAAAAAGCATTCTCCGCATGCGATGTTAAACGGGATGATTACGCGGTCGCCTTTTTTTACCTTGGTCACGCCAGGGCCCACTTCTTCTACGATCCCCATCGGCTCATGTCCGATGACATAGTTTTCCTGAAGGTTAGGGATCATCCCGTGAATAAGATGAAGGTCAGAACCGCAAATCGCGGTACTGGTGATCTTTACGATCATATCGTCCGGTTTCACAATCTTCGCATCCGGCACCTCTTTGACCACGACATTTTTAACCCCTTGATACGTTACCGCCTTCATGCTTTATGTCCTCCAATATGTTCATCTGGGGTCCGATCAAACATCCCTTTACGTGACGTATCACCCGGGAACAGATTCATCTGCCCGATCATCACCGTATTTTTCGCCGAAAGCTGATCGAGTTGGTACTGTTCGTTCAGCTCATAAGGATGAAACCATTTTTTGCGAATCATGAGCTCCGAAATTTCTTGGTGCATTGAAATTCCCTGCTTCAGATGAGTATGCAACAGGGCTCTTACATCCGGTGAAGCCGTTTCCGTCAGGGCGATGGACAAATTACGTACACCCTCCTTGGCACGAAGAAGGAAATCCATGGCAAAAGTCATATCTGCCATTTCCGGCATATTCAATGAATTAATCGGATCTAAATAATCGGTATTCATCTGAGTTCCCCTTAATGTGTTATAGGTGTCGGATTATTCGGAACGGGTGCTTGAAAAGGAGCTCTTGCGTAGATTGCTTGCAGCTCAGCAATCTGTTGTATGGATTGAATTACGTCTTTCTGCATTAATGCTTTTAGCTCTTGGTCAAAGACCAGGCCTTGCATAAGTTTCGACTTAGCGATGCAGAGCGTTTTGAAGTTTAACGCTTCATGCAGTTCCATCGATTCGTGCGGCGCTAGCGTTGGATTAGCCATTCAGAAATGATCCCCTCCTTTTTCATCAAGATTAGATTTTCCAATGCATCGGATCTTATACTAATATGGATCACCGGAGAGGTAAGATCCGAATATTCCCATACAGTCGCAGGGATATATACAAAATCTCAATCCCATACTTATTTCTGTTTAAATGAATGATCTTACTCATGGAAGGAGGAGTCACGGTGCCCAATAAAAACAAAATTGATCTAGCAACCGAAAACGCAAGAAAACCAGCAGAAGATGCACTTAACTCGAGTGGTAGTAATACGCTGGAGCAGCATGCATCTAACGCGGTTTCTAAGGTGCAGACGGCTTTAAATCAGGCAATAAGCTCGTTAAGTGAATCTAATGCGGCAACAAATTCACAAGCGTTGGAGATTGCCAGGCAGCAATTGACCCGAGCAGAGGAATTTTTAGATCAAGCGATAACTTCAGCCAATGCATTAGGTTTACCGGACCAACAATAAAACGGTTTTGGTACTGATAAGCTTGGTAAAGTTTTGCGTTGACGATCGGAAGAAGCATTTTTCCTAGAGCACATATAGTTAACGTCAACATGCTTCGGCTTACGCCGAAGTTTTTTTGTATTTTTAAATGTATCGGACAATTTCAAAATCGAGGTTAAAAAAGAATGATTAAGGGCCAGGCATTAGAAAAAGTCTTGAACATAATTATAGGTAATATCTATTCAACTATGTTGAGGAGGACATCATACAGCCTATGTTACCTATGGAAGAATATTTTGGTAAGTTAGAACTCGTTCATTCCTTTTACGGGGCTATGCCTACAGGCGTTAGTGTATCCGAAACCGGGCGTACCTTTATTTGCTTTCCAAAATGGGGAGATGACGTTAGATTTACGGTAGCGGAAATTGTTGATGGTCAGATGCAACCTTATCCTAATGAAGAAACGAATTTGATCAACCCATTGAATATCGTTATGTCCTTCATTAGTGTCCAGAGTGTTGTTGCAGATGGAAGGGGAACCCTGTGGGTACTGGACACGGCTGCACCAAATTTTTCAGAGCCTATTAAAGGAGGGGCAAAATTAGTCGCGGTAGATTTAGAAACAAATACAATTAGAAAAGTATATACATTTGCAGATGATGTAGTCTTGCCGACAACGTATCTAAATGATGTCCGATTTGACTTTCGTGTAGGAAAAGCAGGTTACGCATATATAACGGATTCTTCTTCCAATGGTCCAGGCGCTATTATCGTCGTAAATTTAGAAAACGGAAATGCGTATAGACGGTTGCATGGAGCAAGCTCGACCTCACCCGATCCGTATTTTGTGCCGAAAGTGGAAGGTAAAATTTTGATGAATCGAAACGCGGATGGTTCGACATCTCCGTTTCGATTGGCCTCTGATGGTATAGCGATTTCCCCTGATGGAAAAATGTTATTCTATTGTCCATTAACCAGTCGCCAGTTATTCTCTATCTCAACAGAATCGTTAAGAGACAGAACGATACCGGATTTTAAGTTAAGTGATCTTGTGCAGTATTGGGGAGAGAAGGGTGCATCTGATGGGATGATCACAGACGCTAAAGGAAACGTTTATGCTGGAGATTACGAAAACGATAGTATTCGAAAGATATTGCCAAATGGAATCATGGAAACCATCGCCCATGATCCCCGAATTTTATGGCCGGATACTTTTTCTATTGGTCCGGATCAATACTTATATGTAATTGTGAACCAATTACATAGGCAGGCCAGATTTCATTACGGAAAAGACCTGCGACAAAAACCCTATAGTCTACTACGCATGAACATTGATGAATTACCTGCTCCTACCTTTTGATACATCCCACTTTTCAAAGCAGATTTTAATAGCAGATTATTCAGTTCATTTTGCGGGACCGTAGGCCCTTTATCTAAGGGCAATATAGTAATTCTAATGAACTTAAGATAGGGACAGGTATCAGTTGATGCCTGTCTTTTTGTTTTTTGTCGCCCAAGAGGAAAGCCGGAGACAGATACAAAGGGTAGGGTACCATAATACACTCATTCGATTAAGATTAATCTGGTAGCATGTTGTTCCCGATATTGCTGTTAAACTACAAATTGCCGGTCGTATGATTTTTCGATTACAGGACAAGATATTAACCTTATCACCATTTTATTACTTTGATAAAGGAGACGACCATGGTTGAAAAACACGAGCCTCAAATGAAAAATCATCAAAAGTCTACATGGCTTGATGATTTAAAACAGATATTAAACCATATGGAAGATGCCGAAATCATTGAGCACAAAATAGGTACGAGTGCTTCAGTCCATCTTTTATTTATAAAAACATTAATAGATCAAGAGCGTTTAAACGAGGCGATTATTCAGCCACTTCATCAATCAGGCGGAAATTCGCTTCCTTCATGCATAATCAATTCTGATGTTTCAGAAGTTATATCGATCGAAGATGCTGGGCAAAAAATAATGCAAGGATATATTCTTCTATACGATTCAGTCAACGATCAATGGCTAGGCATACAGTTGGAAAATCCTCTTGGCCGGGCAATTGAACCTTCCCAAACGGAAACGGTTATATATGGAGCGAAAGATAGCTTCAGCGAACAAATCGATAATAACATTACAATGTTGCGCAGACGTTTGCCTATAACGACATTAAAAACGGAAAGCTTCACTATAGGATCACTGAGTAAAACAAAAGTTGTGTTAATGTACATAGACGGAATAATTAATCCGGAATTTGTTTCCCTTGCAAGAGAGAAAATTGAAAGTGTGGATTTCGATCAGTTTTTAGACTCCGCACAGCTTGCAGCTTTTATTGAAGATCATAACCATACGGTCTTTCCCCAGTTTCTACAAACGGATCGGCCGGATGCCTGCGCCTTCGCCTTAGGTGAGGGTAAGCTGACTTTATTAGTCTCCAATTCACCGTTTGCTTTAATTTGTCCCATTACATTATTCCATCTATTCCAATCGCCAGAAGACTACTTCCTTCGTTGGCCGGTAGCCAGTTTTTTACGTTTAATGAGGTATGGAAGTTTTATTATTTCTTTGACGATGATTCCTTTTTATGTTGCGTTAACGACATTTCATTACCAAATGGTTCCGCTGCCGATTCTCTTCGTATTATTGGAATCGAGAAGCAAATTGCCCTTTACTCCGTTTGTGGAAGGAATTTTCATGATCGTAACGCTGGAAATCATCAAAGAAGCAAGTTTGCGAATGCCGACCAAAACCAGTCAAACTCTAGGGGTTATCGGTGGTATTGTCATTGGACAAGCGGCTGTAGAGGCAGGCTTTGCAAGTAAAGTATTAATTGTTTTGATGGGTATATCCGCTATTGCTTTCTTTTTAGTTCCCAATTATCAAATGACAAAATCCATGGTTCTGTTGCAATTGCTTCTTCTTATCCTTGCATCGTTTCTTGGGCTGCCAGGAATCGTGGTCGGGATAATCGGCATTCTTGCGCATCTCCATGCATTAACGTCATTAGGTCAACCTTATTTAGCGCCGCTTTCACCTTTTTATGGGAAGGATTGGATTGACCTCTTTATTCGCGGGCCTTTGATTTGGATGAAAACGCGTCCGCATAATCTAAAACCACTACAGAAATGGCGACAGGAGAAGATGAAGAAATGAAGACTTTATCCCTATTCAATCAAACTTCCACCCTTGGCGGCATCCATTTCCTTTTATTAGTTAATCGAACGCAAATGCATTATTTTATTTTAATCATGCCGGTTTATTTGGTTCATTCCTATATGGTTTGGGGAATTGTCGCCTTGGGGCTACTGTCCCAACTTAATTTGATGATGCTATCCAAATGGTTTACTTCCAGTTATGCATCGAAAGGCTATCAAGGATTTGTACAGCTTTTTGGGAAACGGGCGGTTCAAGTTTTCGCGATACTTGGTTTTGTAATAATACTGTTAAAAATTTCAATCATCACACTGGGTTACGTTGAAATGCTCCATAATTTTATATATCCATCAATGAATAAAAAGTGGCTGATCCTAGTTATCCTTTCGATCAGTTTATTTGTGGCTTCACATGGCATGGAAAAAACATTGCGTTTTGTCGTTATCGCCTTTCTTTGCGGGGCGTGGATCTTAATCATGTTTATTCCCTTTTTCTTTCCAACGATTGCAAATTACCGCGATTTGTATCCTCTAATCCCCACCGAATGGTCAGGACATTCATGGCAGGGCTTGTTGTTTATTTGGTCGGCATTTTCCGGTCCAGTATATTTGGCCTTTATGGTTCCATGGTTAAGCTCCAATAAAAAAATATCAAAATATCTTGTCATTGGAAACATGCTGACGATTATGGAATATTCATTATTGTTCATTGCTTCGGTATTGTTTTACGGTTCAAACTTTTTAAGCAAGATCAACTTTCCGGTAGTATATATGGGAAGTTACATTCAAATGAGTGGTTTAGAACGAATCGATTACATCCTTATCTCTTTCCATATGTTTAATTATGTATTTGACATTTCAATTCTTTTGTTGTGTTTATATGGAGCTGGAAGAGTCTTTATGAAAAAAATGAACAAAAGCACAACTCGGCTCGGATTATTGTCGAGTTGGTTTGTCATTTTGATAAGTATTATCATAATGGATCAATGGTTATGGCAAACGGTTCCGGGTCAAAAGATGTTGCTGAACATTCAAATCTGGCTTGGTGCATTCATTTATTTACTTGTTCCTACGATCCTTTTCACTATGGTTAAACGAAAGGAGAGTGTGTAGGCATGATACCATACAAGCATTATGGTTTATTGGCGATTGTAAGCCTTATGTGGATGGCCGGTTGCTCTTCACCATATGCCGAGAACAATATCATCGAAGAGATCGCTCCGGTAGTTTTCTGGTCGGTTGACAAGGGGACGGAGGGGAAGTTTAAAATCAGCACTTTAGTGCCACCACTCATCAAAGAAAAAAAACGCTTTCTCTCCAAGGAAGTTGATCTGTTAAAACAGGGGGGCAAGGAGTTTAATTTAATTTATTATCGGGAATTAAAGCAGGGGCAGCTGCGAATGTTATTAATCAATGAGGAACTGGCAACAAAAGAAGGCATTGAAAAGCTGATCAATACGATATTGGTTGATCCCGATATTTCAATGCATGTCTATTTATTGATTGTCAGAGGCGATTTTGATGAATACATAAAAAATCAATTGACGAAGCAAGAAAACCAAGATTATTTTCTTTATCGGATGTTAAAGCATTACGAGGAACATAACCAAGGTGAAATGAGCATTGTCAATATTCATCAATTCATGAAGATGTTATATTCCCCTCTTAAGGATCCGATCCTGCCGGTTTTTCATGCGGATAAAAACAATTTCAATTACGTAGGAACGGCCTTTTTCCAAAATGATAAAGAAGTAATGGTTACTCAAGACGTAAGTGATGAAATTTTTCAACTTCTGGATAACGATCATTTCTTAAAAGTCTTGGCCATTCCAAAGTTATCTATCAGTTTGGGACGTGTTCGATCCAATATTCGCATGAAACTATCAAGTGACTATTCATCCTTGTCTTTACATGTGGGATTGAAAGGAAGAATTGAGGAATATCAGGGAGAAAAGAATATTCAAAGCGAGGAACAATTGGAACATTTAATTCATGAGATTGAGGTATACCTTGAGGAACAAACGTCAGAATTATTAAAAAGTATGCAACGGTTGAGAGTGGATCCCTTAGAGGTCGGAACACATTCACTTAAGCCTTTTTCTAAACCAATAACGGAAGAGCAATGGTTGAGATATTGGGAAAATATGAAAATTAATGTTGACTTCGACATCAAAATACAGCCTTTGATTAATGTTGAACGGCTGTCGTGATTTAAAAGATGCCCCCTACATGATCAAATACATCATTGTGGGGGCATCTTTTTGTTCAAATCATGTACAAAGAGAGCTTATTACTGCAGCCCGTGGCGGACAAGCCATTTGGATATCTTTAGAAAATGGAAAGTCTAATGATCTTATCGTCAACAATAACAAAATGATAATCCAATAATAGCGGATCGGGTAGACCCGTCTTATCGTAGGTACCATCCAGCTTGCATGTTAACACAATTTCATCACCTATTTTTTTGGCTTTTGTTGGCTCTAACGTTACATTCGCCGCGAAATGGTTTTGATCACTCCATTTCCGAATCGCCTGTTTGCCATTTCGCTTTTTTCCTTCATCCATCACAACGGCATTTTCTGAAAAACAATCTACAAATACTACTGGGTCTGGCTTGTTAGATGCAGTAATGTATTTGGCAATTACAGACGGTAAATGATTGAGATCCATATTGTTCTCTCCCTTTATTAATTAATTATTAGACGGTAGGGATAGTTCCCCCATCTATGACATATTCACTACCTGTAATAGATGCTGCTCGGTCTGAGACCAGAAATGCGACCAGCTCAGCGACTTCTTCAGGAAATCCTGGCCGACCAATTGGAATACCTCCGAGTGAAGTCATAAGTTGTTCAAGGGCACTTTCTCGACTTCCGGTTTCAGTTGCGATCCGATCAATTAATGCGTCAGCTGCTTCTGTCTGAATAAACCCAGGAGACAACGTATTTATGCGAATTCCTTGTGGGGAAAATTCATTTGATAATCCCTTGCTATAATTAGCCAGCGCGGCTTTGGCAGACGCATAAGCCAGTGTAGTTTCATATAAAGGCAAACGTCTCTGGATGGAAGTGAAATGAAGAATAACGCCTGAATTATTTTCTAACATAAGTGGAATTAAGCCACGATCAAGTCGAACTGCTGCGAGTAAATTCCAATTTAATGTATGAAGCCAATCCTCATCACTCAATGCAAGTGCGCCTCCTGGTGGTGTCGTTGATCCACCTACGCAATGGACGATAATATCGATACCTCCAAGTTGCTCTTTTACTGCTGTAATTATTTGCTCTACACCTTCAGGTGTGGCGACATCTGCTTGCACAAATTTGACCGAATTTGGCAAGTCAGCAGATAGGGAACGGGCAGTAGTAAGAACTGTAGCTCCGCCGTTTGCAAGTCTTTTCACAACTGCTTGCCCCATTCCCTTTGTTCCTCCGGTTACAAGCACCCTTTTACCTTTAAATTCTGATACAGAGAACTCAAACTCTTTATGCATAACTATTCCTCCTAGTGATGGTATTCAATGATTAATTTGAAATTGCTCTGTCTCTAAACCTTAATGTGTAGTTCGAGAGGAGCTAGAACTAATACTACACTTGCTACTTTCATAACGTCCAATTTATTATAATAATAGAAATGATGAATATTATTAATATATGGAGGGGTGTTTTAATGGAACTTACACAATTGGAATACTTTATGACCGTTGCACAGCTTGAACATATGACCTTAGCCTCCAAAAAACTCGGTATTACTCAGCCAGCGTTAAGTCATGCAATTGCCAAGCTTGAAAACGAGATAGGAGCTCCTTTATTTGAGAGAAATGGACGAAATATTAAGCTGAACCGCAACGGTACTATGTTCTCTAAATGGATTGGTAGGGCCCTACATAATATTGAAAATGGTCTAAAGGAAATCGAAGAGTGGTCCAACCCGGATACTGGTGTGATTACGTTGTCTTATCTAAATATTCTCGGTGTTGAATTGATCCCTAGCCTAATTCGGAGTTATCAATTGAAGTATCCCAAAGTTCGGTTCGAATTGACACAAGGGAACTTAGGAGATATTGATGAACATCTGGAGCAAGGATTCTCGGATATTATGATTACATCGAGGGAATCTACTTTGGATAATCATCACTGGAAGACGATTAAAAATGTTCCTTTATACATTGTTGTTCCCTCCCAACATCGTTATGCAGATTGTAGCGCTCTTAGTTTGACAGAGCTGTCTGGCGAGCCTTTTATTGGATTGAAAAACAACTGTGGATTAAAAGCAACGATCATATCCCGGTTCCGACATACCGGATTTTTTCTTGCTTCGGCTTATGAAGCGGAGGACCTGATCACTGTAGCCGGTTTTATAAAGTCGGGTCTAGGTGTATCAGTACTGCCTAAGACGCTGGGGTTGATGTTAGATGAATTGGTCTGGATCCCTATCATTGATGAAGGATGGTACTGGGAAATAGGATTAAAGTGGAGAGATGATCATAATATTTCCCCAGCAGCGAAAAGGTTTATTGAATATGTGGATACTTTACATCAAGGAGAATGACCGCCAAATTTTTTAGTTTTGAAAAGAAATTCTGAGAAAACAATCATACTTTATTGTATTTGAACACAAGGAAAAAATCCTTTTACAATCATTGGCAGTGCGTTATAATACAATCACCAGGTAGATAACAAACAAAAAAGTGAAATATTGTAATACCAGTCACACTCGGCTCATCATAGTTCTTTGAGCCGCTTATCACAACATAATAGATATCGGAGGTATGGTTATGGTCAAGAAGAAAATTTCCACAGCCCTCAGTGCAGCTTTAATCGTTTCTATGCTGGCTACTGGCCTAATAGTCACTATCCAAGGTAACACAACGTTAGAGGTAGCGAAGTCAGCAGGGGATAAAAAGGTTGAAGTTATTAAATGAAGGCAAGACGTTAATTAATTAACCTGCCGCGGGAAATGAACATATTCCTATTGAAGTCGCTATTTTAGCGGCTTTTTTTGTTTTATCGGTAAAATTGGGTTTAATACTAACGAATATTTTGTTGAACAAGTAAAGAGAAGTTTAGATGCAACCTTTTTTACATTTGTAAACCATTAGGTTTAAAGCAATAAAAAAATGATTAAGTCAACTTAAATAAAAAATTGTTTTTTTCTATAATCAATCATAAAATGTGCAAATGTAAACTAAAACAGATATATACATAAATAATAATGTTCATTTAAACAAAAATACTTTGACAAATGAAAACGAGTGGCTTATTTTGTTAATAAGGAATGCAAATTACTTTTTTAGATTTTAAATAGCCTTAAGGGAGCGTGAATAAAATTAAAAAAGTACATCTATCAGGTGAAAATAATATCAGCAAAGATCCAGAAAACTTTATTTATAAAAATGAATACCGACCGCAAATACATTATTCCCCTAAGGGAAATTGGATTAACGATCCTAACGGAATGGTTTATTACGAAGGAGAGTATCACCTTTTCTACCAATATACTCCCCATGATACGCAGCCTGACTTCGACAGAATGCATTGGGGACATGCAGTAAGTAATGATTTAGTACATTGGGATGAACTCCCACCAGCCATCTCACCTGGGGAAGATGGAGCGATCTTTTCGGGAAGTGCGGTAGTCGATAAGAACAATACAAGCGGATTCTTCAACGAAGCAGGATCAGGATTGGTTGCAATTTATACTAATAATGGTAACAACGCTCAACCCGGTAAACCGCAGGTTCAAAGCATCGCTTACAGTAAGGACAATGGTCGAACCTGGACAAAGTATGAAGGTAACCCTGTTTTATTCCCCACGGAGACGCTAGACTTTCGAGACCCAAAAGTATTCTGGCATGAAGAATCCTCAAACTGGGTAATGGTTCTTGCTGTAAGTGACCATGTAGAATTTTACACATCTTCGAATCTTAAGGATTGGTTTTTTGCAAGCGGTTTCGGTTCTGATATTCCAGGCATACATCGTGGGATTTTTGAATGTCCTGATGTTTTTAAACTCCAAGTGGATGAGGACCCTAATACCACTAAATGGATTCTGACACTAAGTATCGGAGATAGAAATGGCGTAAATCCAAACGATTCAGAACCACCCGCAGGCGGTTCTGGCATGATGTATTTTATAGGTCACTTTGATGGTAAGGTTTTTACACTAGATGAAACATTGGAATCATTCGATACAATCCAATGGATAGATTACGGATCTGACTTTTACGCGGCCGTGACCTGGGATGGTATACCGAATGAGGATGGGCGAAAGATTTGGGTCGGCTGGATGAATAATTGGCGTTATGCTTCCACTCTTCCTTCTAAAGAATGGCGTGGCCATATGTCCATCCCACGAGAGATTCAGCTCAGGACGTATTCGGAAGGACTTCGCTTAATTCAAGCACCCATAAGTGAGTTAAATCAACTTAGAAGATCAATTCTGTCTCTACAAGACATTACGATTAAACCAGATATGAACGTTTTGTCTGATGTTTCTGCTACAAAGATGGAAATTATTGCGGAATTCGAAATCGGTAATGCAATAGAATTTGGGTTCAAGGTGCGAAAGTCTTCCTCTTCCAACCAGGAGACAGTCATCGGATATAATGTCTTGAATGAGGAGTTGTTTGTCGATCGAACGAAGTCAAACGCTGTTGATTTCCATCCCGATTTTGCTACAAAACACAAGGCCCCTATGAAGCCAGAGCATAGACGGATACAGTTGAGCATCTATGTTGATTGGTCAAGTGTAGAGATCTTTGGCAACAATGGGACAACTATCATTTCAGACACGATTTTCCCCGACTTGGGAAGTAGAGGGCTGGAACTCTATGCCATTGGCGGAGAACTAAAGGTCGTGTCGCTTCAAATCAATGATCTCGTAAGCATTTGGGAAAATCAACCGAACTGAACTGGTTGTCCAAAACCAATTAAATTTGAACCAACTTCACAATATTATTAGAAAAGAGGGTATGGAATGAAAGATAAATCTAAATTCGCAATATGTCTTCTGATGGCAACGGGATTAGCTCTGACTTCAAACGGGATTTTTACATCTAAATCAATTGCGGCTAGTGCTGTACTTGCAGATCAGGAAACAAATAAACAGGCAAAGGAGGAGCTTGATATTTTTGAAAGCGCATCCAAATCAAATACCAATCTGATAGGCTGGCAAGTGAAAGGAAAAGGAGGATTAGAGGATACTTCAGAAGGAATCTTGCTAACTTCACAGCCTAAAGAAAATGTAATGGCCATCTCAGAGACAGTGTCCGATGATTTTATCTATGAAGCTGATGTCATGATCAGGGATACGAAGGCGGATGCAACATTGTTGTTTCGATCTAATGAGGATGGCTTTAGCTCGTACATGCTGCAAATCGTTCCGGACGCAGGCCTGATTCGGTTAAGAGATGCAAGAAATGGAGATGGGAAATTAAAGGAGGAGCGTAAAGTTTCTGTTGAAATGGGGCAAATCTATCATCTCAAAGTGAAGGCAGTGGGTTCCTCGCTAAAAGTATATTGGGGCAATCAATATAAACCATTAATTGATGTTCAGGACATTTCGTATCAAAGCGGAAAGCTTGGACTCCATGTATGGGATGGATCCGCCTTGTTTTCGAACATCGTGGTGAGTGATCTGAAAGGTAATTTGGGGCCGGTGATTTCTAGCAAGGGAAAATGGCAACCTGATATCAACGGCAAAAGAGGGACGGTAGAACAGGGGAGCATAGCACAGCAAATCTATAACAAAGAGGCGACTGATATGGTCTATGAAGGGAATATTACCCTTCGTCCTGATTCTATTGCAGCTCTCGCATTTCGATCTTCAACCGATGGAGCTGAAGGATATGAAGCTACTCTTACGAAGGAAGGAGATCAGGTCCGTGTAAGTTTGACGAATACAAAAGGAACAGTAATTGCAAGTTCGCAACGTACTTATCCGAGTCAGATGGGAGCCAAACATCATGTGGAAATCAAGGCAAAGGGAGATCGAATTCAGGTCTTCCTGGACGGATACACTACGGCCGCGATTGACGTGAAAGATTCAACCTACAGGAGTGGAAGTACCGGAATCGTCGTAAAAAAGGGGACGGCTTACTTTCAGGATACTTATGTAACGGAACTGAGCCAATATTACAATGAGATATATCGTCCACAATATCATTACACGCCAATACGTGGTTCAGCGAGTGATCCGAATGGACTTGTCTACTTCGAAGGAGAATATCATCTCTTCCATCAGGATGGAGGAACATGGGCGCATGCGGTAAGTAAAGATATGCTGAACTGGAAACGGCTTCCGATTGCACTTCCCTGGAATGATCAC
The DNA here is from genome assembly GCF_000517845.1 of Paenibacillus sp. FSL R5-192. Lineage (NCBI taxonomy): Bacteria > Bacillati > Bacillota > Bacilli > Caryophanales > Paenibacillaceae > Paenibacillus > Paenibacillus sp. FSL R5-192. The sequence continues at coordinate 300,377 of NZ_ASPR01000015.1, forward strand.
GGACATGTCTGGTCTGGGTCGGCTATTGCGGATATGACAAATGCATCTGGTTTATTCGGAGATTCAGGAGGCAAGGGCCTTATTGCATATTATACTTCCTTTAACCCAGATAGCCCGAATGGGAACCAGCGTATAGGTCTGGCATACAGTAAAGACCAAGGTCGTACTTGGGAGTATTCGAAGGAACGCCCGATTGTGATCGAGAACCCGGGTAAGAGCGGAAATGAAGCTGGGAATTGGGATTTCCGCGATCCGAAAGTGATCCGTGATGATGAGAATAACCGCTGGGTTATGGTTGTGTCCGGAGGAGATCATATTCGTTTCTACACGTCAACGAACTTACTTGACTGGACATTGACAGATAATTGGGGATATGGGGATTACGTCCGCGGAGGCGTATGGGAATGCCCTGATTTGTTCCAGCTTCCGGTAGACGGAACGTCACAGAAGAAGTGGGTTATGATGATCAGTACAGGAGCGAATCCCAAAACAGGCGGATCAGATGCCGAGTATTTTATCGGTCATTTAACAGCTGATGGTAAATTCGTGAACGATAATCCGGCGGGTAAGGTACTAAGAACAGATTTTGGTAAAGAGTTTTACGCTTCGATGTCTTTCGCTAACATGCCTGATCATCGCACAGTGATGATGGCGTGGATGACGAATTGGGACTATCCGTTCGCTTTCCCAACGTCCAATTGGAAAGGTGAACTAACCATTCCGAGAGAAGTATCATTGGTAACAACCAAAGATGGAATTCGGATGACGCAAAGTCCAATCAAAGAATTGGAATCACTGCGTAAACCTTTGTACTCTGCTTCTAACAAGTCGGTGAGTCCTTCTTCCGGGAATCTGCTAAAAGGTATTATTTCAGGTGCTTACGAAATTGAAGCTGAAATTGAAATCCCTGAAACCAGCACAGCGACCGAGTTTGGCTTTAACATTCGTGAGGGTGCAAATCAGAAGACGGTCGTGGGTTATAAGGCAAGCGATAGTAATATGTTTGTGGACCGAACTGCATCCGGTGAAACGGATTTTTCTAACCTATTTAGTAAGAAACATGAAGCGCCTACGCAAATGGAGAATAATCGGATCAAGATGCGTATTCTTGTGGATGAATCTTCTGTTGAAGCCTTTGGTAACAACGGCAAAGTCGTCTTTTCAGATGTAATATTTCCGGATCCTGCTAGTAGAGCGATGAGTTTTTACGTGAAAGGTGGGAATGTGAACGTTGTTTCCTTGAAAGTGCATCAACTTCAATCTGTCTGGAATGAGGACATTCCTTCAAAAGCTCAAATAAAGATGGATACGAGGGTTCGGGAACTGGGGGTAGGCGAGTCGGATACACTGCAGGCGATGGTCGAGTATGGCCCAGGTCTAGGCGTTCAACCGCTGAAGTGGAGTTCCAGTAATAACGACGTAATAGCCATAGACTTGGTAGACAATTCACATGCAGTTATTAAGGCAAAAAAAGAAGGGGAGTCCACAGTCACTGTATCTACTCCGAATGGTAAAGCTTCCAGTAGTGTGCTCATTAAAGTCTCAGGTGGCGAGTTCCGGACAAACCTGAGTGGATGGACTAAAGATCTGTCTGCTGCTTCATGGTTAGTTAGTGAACATGGGATTCGTGGTAAGTATTTTAGCGATGCGAATTATATTGCCAAAGAGAAGGCTGGGAACTTTACGTATGAAGCAGACATGATGCTCGGTGAAACAGGAGGGGCAGGTTCTATTTTGTTCAGGGCTAGCGAAGATGGTCGCAGTGGTTATTATCTGAATCTAGACCCTAACATGAAGGCCATTCGTCTTTTCTATAAAATCAATGGAGGATTTGAAGAACGTCAGGTTCTTGCAAAAGTACCAACGTTCATTCAGCCAGGTCATACGTATAAGGTGAAAATAGAAGCGCATGGTCCGCATATTGTCGTTCACGTGGACAGTCAAAAAGTGATAGATATCATGGATGGTACTTTTGCAGAAGGCCACTTTGGACTCCATGTTTTTGGCGGCTCCGCATCTTATCAGAACGTCAATGTGAGCAACGGTGAACCTGCAAACATCACCAAGTCCAGTCTTATAAATGCCGCAACACAAAAATCCATTTATACCGTGAACCTTGTCAACGGGGAGCCGGTTACCTTGCAAGATACAAGTGCAGCTTCCGTCCAGAAGTGGGTATTTGTTCCGACAGGTGACGAAGAAGGTTCGTATTCGATTCGTACTACGGCCGGTCAGACGCTTGATCTGGATATAGGGCAAAACAAACTTCAGCTGTATCATTACTTAGGGTACAACAACCAGCGTTGGGTCCTTCACGAGAACAAAGACGGATCAGTTCATATTACTTCAGCTCATCATCAAAAAGCATTAGAGGTATCGGAAGATGGGACCGAACTCTTCTTAAGTGAACTGAATCCATCACTTGATCGACAAAAGTGGATATTAGCAAAATAATCAAAGTTTATTCCATAATGGCGTAACTAATAGATATTCCAATAAAGAAGTGTCGTGGGAAGGGACATTGTTCAATTCAAGTCGCTATTATAGCGGCTTTTTTCTTTTAATCTTGTCCTAACAGAGGTTCGATGGCTATCGCTATGCGGATTCGTAAGCTTTCAGTTGGATCTTTGAGTTTCACACCCAGGATTTTTTCACACTTTTCCAGTCGATACACCACCGTATTTCGATGAACGAAAAGTTGCTTGGATGTTTCGACAAGCTGGCATTGTGTATCGTAAAAAGCGTTTAAGGTGCGCAGCAACTCTTTTTTTTCATGTTCGTCTGCAATCTGCAGCAGTCCGTTTAAGGTCGCGTCGTAAAATTGTTTCAGTTCGTTGTGGGGAAGCATGTGGAATAAATATCCGATGTCCTTGGCTTGGTAAGATTGGACAAATTGCTTGCGTTTTAGCCAGTAGCCGAATTGCAATGCATTAACCGCTTCTGTATAAGAATGACGAACGCCGAGTACATTTGTTGCAGGTTTGCCAATGCCGATAGACAGACTCAGTCCTGTCTCAACATGCAGCTCTTTAAGCATTCCTGACAACTGCTCGGTGATTTTCGCCTCATCCCACCCCGACTCAGGGATAGATAACAGAAGACAGTAGGTATCATGTTTGGTAAACATGACGAAGGAATGATCTAACCCACCAAAAAGACGTTTGATGTGTTCATATTGCTCTTCTTGCTCCGTGATATTATCTCCTTTCGGAGGCGCCGAACCTTCGTGATTAGGAAATCTTTGATGTATGTGATGCACCTCGTCATTACGCATGGTCAGCACAACGCTTGCACGCCCCTTGATAAGCCCACATCTCTTGCCGCGGTTCAGCGCCTCCTGCTCAGAAGTGATATATCCCTCAATCAGATCGGAGAAGAACTCGTTTTTGTGCCTGCGGGAGCGCTCTTTGACAGCCTGTGATTTGGTCAGCTCCATTCCAATGACATTGGAGGCCTGTTCAAGCGTCAGACCGAAAAGCCCAGTCCATTGATCCGGTGAATGAAAGGATAACAAATAGCCTTCGTGGCGGTAAGTTTTTACTGGATATACCAGCATGCAGCAACGCTCTCGGACTGATGAGTTGATGAAGCACAACGAAGTGGGACTAGAAATATCGGACAAGTCTTGAAGTGTATTTACAGCGGCTGCAGTGAGTTCAGCAACACTTGTATTCTGGCTGGAAGCAGAGATAGTTTGCCATTTGTAGTTTAACAGAACGACTGGGGATGAGAACAGTTTGGACAGAGAATCGATAATGCTGGAAATTCCTTTGCCGCGCATGATCATCTCGGAGAATTTTTTGTGGATGCTGAGTGCATATTGCAGTTCGTCGCTCTTGTTATTCAGAATCACACTGGTCGATCGCTGCAAAATTTCGCCAAGGGATAGACGGACATCGGAAATTTCGATGATGGGAAATTCGTTCTGATCCGCTTCCCAAAGTATTTCATCAGGGATTGGCAGTTCAAAGCGCTTGGTTTTGATGGCCAACCCCGAGCACTTAAGACGCTGCATGTCCCTGATTAGTTGAATAAACATCTCAGGCTGCTGTTTCATGAAAAAACCGTTGGTCAGCAAGAGCTCGTTTGGCCTTAGAAAGTGAATGATATCCGGACAGTCCATAATGTTGACCGTTTGAACCTCACGTACTAGACCCTTATGCCCCGTAATCACTCTAGCATCATCGTAAATGCCGTTTTTCAGCAAATCTGTCAGCAGCACATCGAGCCATCCCTTTCTGGAACAAGTTATTTTATTGTTAAGTAATATAACACTACGATCATGTGGAGTAAATATCTTTGGTTTGATCATCCAAGATTGCTAATTATTTTTATCCTTTTCATCCAATGATTTCTCAGAAGGAGTGAATTATGCTTAAAGTGTTTCTTGCGTGTAATAAAAGCGTACATGAACGGAGGATGTAATGATTGATCTACTTATCACAGATACGGTGATTTCCGGGGATGAAAGGCGAATGGATGTCGGGATATCCTCAGGCAAGATTGCATTTGTCACGCCATGCGGGGAAAGGAAAACCGAAGCGTCTCGTGTAGTGCAAGGCGAAGGGGGCTTATTGCTGCCCGGATTCGTCGAGCCGCATATTCATTTGGAAAAAGCATATTTGCTGGATTCCATGGATCGGGAGGCGGAGTCTCTCCAGGACGCGATTCAGATAACATCCAAACTGAAAAGTTCGTTCACAAGGGAGGATATGTACCGGCGCTCACTGGTTGTCATTCGGGAAGCCGTCAGGAATGGTGTAACCCATATGCGTTGCCATGCAGAGGTCGATCCGGTTCTTGGACTCAGAGCTGTCGAATCTGCTCTTCGTCTCAAACAATCCTTAAAACATCAACTGGATTTACAGGTAGTTGCCTTTCCGCAAGAAGGGGTGTATAAGAGTCCGGGGACTGCTGGGCTGATGGAAGAGGCCATTCGTATGGGAGCCGATGTGATTGGAGGAATCACTTATCAGGACGCAGATCTGCGAGAGCACTTGGATTTTGCATTTGGTCTGGCAGGGAAGTACGGAAAACCGCTGGATTTTCACGCCGATTTTTCGGTCGATTCCAACGACCGTGCCGTTGTGGAAATTGCAAAAAGGACAATTGCTGCAGGAATGCAGGGGCATGTAGCCGCTGGACATGTAACCTCGCTCGGTTCCCTCCCTGAACACGAAGCTTTGGCTATCGGAGAGCTTCTGTGTCGTGCCGGGATCAGCATCATTACGTTGCCGATGACAGACCTCTTTTTGAATGGAAGAGAAGGCCCAGAAGGACATCATAGAGGTCTCACTCCCGTGAAACTGCTGCAGGATTGTGGAGTGAATGTGGCAATTGGCGTCAATAATGTGCGCAACCCATTCACGCCGTTTGGCAAGGCAGACCCGATTGAGGCTGCCTGGCTATTGGCAATTACTTCGTACATGGGCGGCAAACGGGATGCGTTCATCTTGACCAACATGCTGACGCATAACGCGGCACAGGCGTTAGGCATTGAGAATTATGGCGTTAAGGTTGGCGCTCCGGCTGATATGGTATTGTTCCGAGAGCGGTCGGAAAGGGAAGTGCTGCTTAATAAACCGGAGGCCCGTACGGTCTGGAAATCAGGATTACAGGTAGCTTGTACTGACTCAAAACCATTGGAATTACCTTGGTTGTCGGATCGGATCGAAACAATTTGATTATGATGTAAGGGGATGGAGTTATGGAGAAAGGGTTAACACTCGTAAAAAATGTCAAATGGTCGGAAAACCTGTTTGATCTAACGATTGATCAAGCAACTGGACTTATTGTCAGCATTGAGACTGCCGGAACGGATGCGGATCTCACATCTGTAAATATTGCCGGTAGGGCGACAACCGTCATTGACGCGGACGGGCTCCACTATGTACCGCCAATGGCAGATATGCATACCCATCTGGACAAGCATTTTATTGGTGAGCCGTGGAAATCTTTGCAGCCGTTTGTCACGCTGCCCGGCCAGTTGGAATTTGAGAAAAGCATGTTGGGAGAACTACCGACCGGGGCGGGAGAACGTGCGAAACGAATGTTGGATTTAATGTTAGCCCAAGGTACAACGGCAATCCGCACACACGTTGACGTCGATCCACAAATTGGTCTCTCTCATCTTGAGGAGGTCTTGGAAGTGCGTGAGATGTACCGGGGACGCATTGAGATAGAAATTGTGGCGTTTCCCCAGCAAGGCCTGCTTCGGTCTGACTCCGTTTCCGTCATGCGGCAAGCGCTTCGTGCTGGAGCCAACTATGTTGGTGGTGTGGATCCGGCCGGACTGGACCGCCGGGTGGATGCCAGTCTGGAAGCCATGTTTGAACTTGCGACAGAATTCTCTGCGGGCATCGACTTGCATCTGCATGACCCGAGTCATCTCGGAATATACACGATCAGCCGCTTCGCCGAACTGACAGAACAAGCCGGTATGTCCGGCCGTACTGCGGTAAGCCATGCCTATTGTTTGGGCCAGGTTGGGGAAACGGAGGTACGCTCACTCGCAGAAAGGTTGTGTGCGACCGGCGTAGCCATCATGACGAGTGTGCCCATTGATAGGCCCATGCCCCCCATCAAACTGTTGATGGAAACGGGAGTGTCCGTGCATATCGGTTCCGATAACATTTTGGATTCGTGGAGCCCATTCGGAAATGGCGATATGCTCTCCCGTGGGTCACGTCTCGCTGAAGCATCCGGTTGGGTGGAAGACTTCTGGCTGTTAGAAACGTACAAGCTTATTTCCAATGCGCCATTAACTCCAAAAGTGGGTGAACGAGGCACTTTCTCGTTGGTAAATGCCATAAATGCGATGCATGCGTTGGCTGCAGCACCTCCACGCGAAGCTGTATTTTCGGGTGGTGTGCTTGTTGGTGGTCGAATGTTTCCGAACAGCAGACAGATGGCAGCCATCCATTCGTAACAATCTTTAATATACATGAAGCAGCGCATCCTTTTTCAGGTGCGTTGCTTTTTGGCATGAAAAGGCTGATCACATGACGTATAAAACATCGCTCAATGCAGTGCATGTCATAAAACATTACATTTAAATTGAAATAGGATTTTCTTTTGGTGTAACAATCCAAATGAAATCATTTTTTTTAGTGAATCACACCAATGACTGAGGCTTACTTACATCGTATTATTCATATAAGAACAATTTTGAGTCACATTAACTGACATTCATAGAATAGGAGGGATGTTGGAGGAGTTACACAAACCAAACATCATTGTTACGAACAGGGGGAGAGAGACATGCGTCGAGGTTTCCATGCAAACCGCATCCAAAATATCAGAAAGCATGGGCTGTTATTGGTCATGATTTTGCCGGGCATCGTCTATCTGTTCATCAACAATTACTTGCCCATGTTCGGCATTGTGATTGCGTTCAAAGATATCAATTTTGCAAAAGGAATCTGGGGAAGTGACTGGGTAGGCTTCGATAATTTCGCCTATCTGTTCCAAACGCAGGATGCTTGGGTGATTACCCGAAACACGTTACTCTACAACGGCGCATTTATCGTGCTTGGAACAGTGCTCTCCATAGCTGTGGCCGTATTGTTGAACGAGGTAAAAAAGCGATTTGCCTCCCGACTGTACCAAAGCATCATTTTGCTGCCCTATCTGATCTCGATGGTCATTGTCGCTTACTTGGTTCTGGCATTGCTCAACGAGGAAAACGGATTCGTCAATCATTACGTGCTTCCTTTGCTGGGGATTGACCCCGTGTCGTGGTATGCGGATTCAGGTAAATGGCCCTTTATATTAAGTGTCGTATATCTGTGGAAAAACGTTGGTTATACATGCATTGTTTATCTGGCCTCAATTGTAGGCATCAGCCAAGAATATTATGAATCCGCTACGCTGGACGGTGCATCCAAGTGGAGGCAAGTCTGGAGCATTACCCTTCCTTTGCTTAAACCCACGATGGTCATTATGGTGCTTCTTGCAGTGGGACGCATCTTCAATTCCGATTTCGGTTTGTTCTATCAGGTTCCGCTGAATTCGGGTGCACTGCAAACGACTACCGATGTCATTGACACATACGTTTATCGTGGATTGATGACTTTTGGGGATTTCGGAATGTCATCCGCTGCCGGACTTTATCAGTCCATAGTCGGTTTTCTGTTAGTATTGACGACCAATGCGATCGTTCGTCGCAAAAACCGGGATTTGGCGCTGTTTTAGCTAAGGGGGAGGACAACATGTATTCAAATAGGATATATCAAATAGCTGTTCACCTCGTGCTCATCATGATGGGAATCGCTGCAGTGTTTCCGTTTATACTTCTGATATCCGCTTCCCTAACCGAGGAACAAGCCATTATCAGGGATGGTTATCGTTTGTTACCAGCTCAATTCAGCTTCGATGCTTATGTGTATCTGTTTAATCAGTATTCGTTGATTCTGCGGTCGTATGGAATTACGACGTTCATCACGGTCGTGGGCACAATCGTTGGGTTGTTGATCACAACCCTGGTCGCTTACCCGCTATCCAGAAATGTGCTTCCATTTCGTTCGTTCCTGTCCTTCTTCGTATTTTTCACCCTGCTTTTCAATGGGGGGCTGGTGCCGATGTACCTGGTTTATACGGACCTCTTCCATTTGAAAGATACCATCTGGTCGCTAATCATCCCGAATTTACTGACCAACGGGTTCTACATTTTGTTGATGAGCAGTTTCTTTTCCACATCCATTCCTGGAGAAGTCGTGGAGTCAGCCTATGTGGATGGAGCCAACGAATGGGTTATTTATTGCAAAATCGTTCTCCCGCTTGCTCTCCCAAGCCTGGCAACCATTGGTCTGATGCTCATGATTTCGTATTGGAACGATTGGTTTAACGGTCTGATCTTCATCAATGATGGAAGCCTCTACAGCATTCAAAATCTGCTTAATCGAATGTTGTCTGATGTCCAGTACTTGCAGCAAAACAGTCTGTCTGGCCAGACGGCTGTTGTCTCATCCGTACCTCTCGGCAGTGTGAGAATGGCTATTGCCGTAATCGGCGTGTTGCCACTGATCGTAGCGTATCCGTTTTTCCAGAAGTTCTTCGTCAAGGGATTGACCATTGGTGCCGTAAAAGGTTAGTCATTGCTTCGTATCCAAGATGTCTCATCCAAAAGCAAACACGGGGAGTGAATGAAGATGTTTAGAAAAAGATTACCTGCGGGTTTCATAACGGTAATGTCCTTAATTTGTGCGGCCCCTCTATTGTTGACGGCATGCGGAAATCCAGACAGTAAGGAGGGAGCAGAACCTGGGAAAGCTTCAGCAACAGATATGTATGAAGTGGTCATGACGTATCCAGCTTTTGGGGATGTAACAGATGTTAAGGAAATTCAGGAAGCCATCAGTGATATTACAGCGGAAAAGGTAGGCGCCACCGTGAAGCTCTTGCCTGTTAATGGATCGAACTATGCCAATCAAATGAACTTGATGCTGGCGGGCAGCGAGAAACTGGATCTGGTGTATACCAGCGTATGGTTCGGCCTTGAATCCCAAATCGGCAGGGGGCAGTTACTGCCCATGGACGAATCGCTGAATGAATTTGGTAAAAAGATACTGGAGGCTGTTCCGGAGGAAGCCGCAGAAGCCGGGAAGATGAATGGCGAAACATATGGCGTTCCCAGCATTAAAGCTTGGGCACTTTCCCCCAGTTTTGTGATGGACAAAGAGCTTGCCGATAAACATGCTATTGACCTTAGCGCCATAAAAACCTGGAATGATATCTCTGCTGTATTGCAGCTTATCAAGGACAAGGAGCCGGGTGTCACGCCGATTGTCAGCTATAACTCACAGGAAACACCCGGACAAGCCATGCTGAATTTTGATCCATTGGGAACAGCACCTGGCGTACTGGATTTTGGCGGGGAGGACTTCACCGTGCAGAACCTTTTTGCGACTTCGCGGTTCTCCACAATGGCTGACCTGATGCGTGATTGGTATCAAAAAGGTTATTTCAGCAAAGATGTCGCAACGTCACAGGAAACGGGCTCCAATCTGATCAAGGCAGGCAAAGCCTTCTCGTATATCCGGAATATCAATGAATGTTACTCGGAATCACTTGCGGCTGGGACTGAACTTGTATGCGTCCCCCTTGAGGATTCGTATATGACGCGAAATAGCGTAGCTTCCAACATGATGTCTTTGGCAAGGAACAGTGAGCAGCCGGATAAGGCGATTCAAGTATTGGAACTGTTTTACTCGGACGAAGCAGTCATTAATCTGTTTACGAATGGGATCGAAGGCAAGCATTATGTTAAACGGGATAATGACCTAATCGGCAAGCCGGATGGCTTTACTGCAACAGGATACGATTCAAACCAATATGCCGTGGGGAACAATTTCCTGTCCTATATATGGGAAGGGAACGATCCTGACATGTGGGAGCACTTGAGGGGCGAAAATGAGAGTGCCGTAAAATCAAGGGCGATGGGTTTCAGCTTCGACATCAATCCGGTCAAAACACAAATTACCTCGGTGGCCAACGTCCAAAACCAGTATGATGCAGGCTTTCAGACAGGAACTTTTGACCCGTCAGAACTGGGTGCTTATCTCGACAAACTAAAGAATGCAGGCGTAGAGAAAATATTGACGGAAAAGCAAAACCAGTTAAACCAATGGCTTGAAAATAAATAGAAGGAGCTGATCACGCATGTTTAATCCTGTCATTGATGTTCACCACCATATCATCTCTAAAGAAATGCAACGAAAGCAGCGGGAGCTGGGAATGGAAATTCCAAGTTTTATGCCGAAGTGGACGCCCGAGATCGGGATGCAAAAAATGGATGTATGTGACATCTCGTTTTCATTCCTTTCGGCCCCGTCAGACCTGACGTTCATCGACCAATCTTCTGCCAACGCATTGGCACGTAAAATGAATGAAGAGCTCGCATCGTATGCTCAACTTCATCCTGAGCGGTATGGTGCGTTTGCAACGCTTCCGCTGCCGGATCCCGCAGCAGCCATGAAAGAAACCTTGTATGCACTTGATGTTCTTGGGATGGATGGTGTTGCAATGCTGACAAGTTATCAGGGGAAATATTTAAGCCATCCGGATTACACCGAATTGTTAACCGAATTGGATCGACGCAGTGCTGTTGTGTTTCTGCATCCCATCCTCATACCGCAAAAAATCGCTGGGCTTAGTCCTGCATTGCTTGAGGGCACCTTCGATACAACGCGGGCTGTCACTACGATGGCTGTTCATCGCATTTTCGACCAATATCCATCCATTACGTTCATTCTTCCCCATACAGGGGGCATGGTGCCGTATATCAAATGGAGAATTGCGCTTGCCGCCATCGGGCAAGATTCGATTCAGGTTGAAACAACACCGGAACAATTTCAAGCTGAAATAGCCAAACTGGACCACCTTTATTATGATTCCACGTTGAACCTCGGCACGATCCAAAAGTTGATTGCGCCTGATCGGATTCTGTTCGGAGCGGACATACCTTGGCCAGCGGACAGCGTCCTTCGGATACAACGGGAGTCGGTATTCCATGAAGCACAGCAGATCAGCGAAGAAAACGCGAAAGCGATCGCTTATGGCAATGCCTTTCGTCTATTTCCCCGCATTTCTAAGCTTTTTGATATAGAGAAAAATTTAATTTAAAGTGTTAGGAAACGATAACCCAACATTACAAAACAATAGTTTAATCTGTCATGACAATGTAACAACAAAACAATCGTTCTTGAAACGGTTGTTTTGTTGTTAACACCCATTAGTTACATTCTGGTTCCTATCTAATAAAAAGGTGCCTACTTTTCAAGTAGTATGAGACATTTTAAGATTAAACGAAAGGTGGTTAAACAGAGGGCGTATGTAATGAACAAAAGTTATATGCAACGTTGCTTTGACGTAATAGAGATCATCCCGAAGGAGTTGAATATAGATCGCACCATTACTTTGTAGAAGATATGCATAGTGTGATCGTCAAATTAACCGATTAAGTGGGAGATTCATTGAAAGTAATTGAGGGGATGGTAGCGCCATGCCAATTGAAATCAAAGACATTGTAGTGTTTTAATGAGTAAGCTTCAAGATCATAGTTTAAACTTTAATTTTAATCTAGGTATTCTTCGAGTTGCTGACGAGTTGAAGACATTAACTGGCGAAACCATCTTTATCGGTGTCTTGAATGATGATTCCTTTTATTAAAGAGCTCGAGCAAATTAAAAAATCGGGTTTTGCGGTAGATAACGAGGAAGCCGATCAAGGAGCAAAGAAAACAGAATAACCCTTCTCAGAAATGAGGTGGGTATCCTGTTTATAGATGTTGGCATTTTAAAGTGCCCTCAATCATCATGGAGAGCCTTTTTTTGGGGAGTAGCATAGTTTAGTGTTAATCATCTGAACTAGTGAGTAGAAATTTTCCGATAATATTCTCGTTGCTATCGTACAAGTTTATATACTTATCGACTTTTGGTTCATTCATACTCTGAATTGCTTCTTCGGGAGTTTGTGGCAGATCTTGATTCATATCTGAAGTCTTGATGTAACCTTCAGTTCCGTCTACACCAAAAGCCTTAACTAGATCTAATTCTGTTTCATCATGATAAATAAATGAACCATATGTTTGACCGTTATCATTGATTTTTATTTCCATTTGATCTTTAGAGGGACTAGTATCGGCAGATGCAGCTCCCCAGCCATAAACTCCTATTCCAATCCCTAAAGCACAAGTCACACCAACTGTAATTAATTTTAGTGATTTTGTTTTCATTAGAATATCCTCCTAATGTTGAATGAATGGTGTTTTAGAACCACCGTCATATTCATACTTACCAGACTGTCAAACGGCAAACACTGCCTCAGTTTCGTAATCCCCAGATCCTTAACTCCAGTAGAATCTATTAAATTACTCAATTTCAAATTAATGTAACATTTAATGTCGTAATTGTAAACCATTTTTAGGTTATTTAGATTCTTATGTAACCACGGAAAATTCACTGGCATATTCAGTCGCAATAGAGGGCAACCGGAGGAAGGAACAAATCCTTTTACAATCATTGTCAGTACGTTATAATACAATCACCAGATGGATTACCCAACAAAGTTAAATATTGTAATTAGACATTGGAGGTATGGTTATGGTCAAGAAGAAAATGTCCAAAGCCCTCAGCGCAGCTTTAATCGTTTCTATGCTGGCTACTGGCGTGATAGTCGCTATCCAAGGTAAAACAACGTTAGAGGCATCGTCAGGTGATAAAAAGGTTGAAGTTATTAAAGCACAAGCGTGACCTTACTATGAAGAAGCTTAGGTGCGACTATATCGTCCCAATTAGGGCATATTCGAAGCACCTGATGCGAAAACCTCAGCTCGGTTAACCGAGCTGAGGTTTTTTCATTATCATTATGAATTGATGTCGAGGGACAAGATCATGGTGCGCAATTACCAATTATACATTGGCACCTCGTGCAGGTACATGGGCAATTTTACGATGGCATTCAGCCACCACTTGGCATGCCTTACGGATGGATTCGATTTCATAATCACTTTTTAAAATGATCATGTTCGTATCAGGCCCCATTCGTAATAGCTTGCATAGCGAGTCGGGCGAGTCCGGTGCAAAAGTAGGAGGGCACGGCGACGTCCAGGATTTCTTCTTTGCGCTACATACGTATGAGCTCATTTTGTTCTTTAGTACGGGGGCGGTGAGCAACGGGACTTGTTTAAGGAATTAAGCAAAAAAGATGAGTTATCTGTACTTCAGAGAGATCCAAAACTTATCTTAGTTGAACTATATTTTATAAGGAGACACGTAAGATGGAATTAAAATTTAGGGAAAAGGCTCTGTTATTTTATTTGATCGAGGCTAGATACAATGATTTGGAGTTACGAGAGGAGCAAGTATATCAGGAAATTGAAGATCTATACTTTAAATTTAAAGATGAGTTAGAAAGAGAATATGGGGAAGACTGGCGAGAAATTTAAAGCAAGGAGGTACCCAAGAAAATGATTTATTGGAGTATGCAGACATCAGAGGTTTGGAAACAAGCTCAAGAAACAGGTTACTTGGAGGGAAGCTCTGAACACTTAATGTTTCCAAAACAATACATATGGATGATGGAACAAATGAAAACAAGATTACCTAATTATAAAGGTGAGTATCCAATCTGGCTATGGATCAAAAAGCCGGATATGAGATCTACCGGACATTTTGAGGGAGGAACTAAATGCGTAAGATTGACCATTGATCTCAAGGAGACAGATGTACTAATATCAGATCTTGATAGATGGAACCTGGTACTGAACAATGGATTTTGCTCTGATAATGAACATGAAGAAGGTGAGTTTAATAAGGGGATACTAGAAATGACGAAAGAAGAAAGTTGGGAGCGGATTTTTGATTTAAATCGAGCGGTTGATGTTAATTGGACAGGTAATGGTGCATGGCTTCAGGGAACTACGGGACGAATCTACTTAGAAAAAGTGAAGAGAGTAGAGCAATATATTAGTCGTAAATCAAAGTTATACTAATAACAATTATAACAATAAGGTAAATAAGACATATCATGACCTCTTTTCAAATGTTGTTGGGGGAACATTGAAAAATCCTTCCCTTTAATCGTTACTTACAATTCCAAGTTAGGATATGGCCAATAGCCTAAATGTGTGAGGGCTAAAGTCATTAATCTGGTGGTTTAGTACTCTAAACTCATCATTCATAATGTCAGAGAATATAGTTGATAAGCATTATCATTCATGATATATTGTTAACCAGTAAACTAAATATAAGAATTTATTTAGAATAACTCTATTTTTTAAAGAATATTTTTGTTTACAAGTAAATAAGGAGCGATCAAAGAATGATCTCAAAAGATCGAACAAAACAGTTGCTTTATGACCAATTTATCCGTTTTTTACATGTGTATGAGAACCACAAGGATACAGAAATCGAGCATTTCCTAAGTATCGCCCAGCGTGAAAGCATCGAGAAAATCCCTCAGCATTTGACCGCGGTTCATATGATAGATTGCATAGGCAAGCATGAGCCAATTAACAACACGGGTATTGCCGAGGCAATGAATTTGTCCAAAGCAAGTATCACCAAAATTGGCAACAAACTGCTGGAGGAAGGATTCGTCAAACGTACGAAAATGAACGACAACAAAAAGGAGAGCTATTTCCGGTTGTCACCGCAAGGCAAAAAGATCTTTGAACTGCATGAACGTCTGCATATACATGAGGCTGAGCGCTTCTATCGTACTCTCGACAAATATTCGGAAACGGAGCTAAAAGTAATCCATCAATTTCTTCAAGACAGCAGTATAAATATTGAATCCAGATAGAACAAAGGAGAGTGAAGCATATGAGTCTGGCGGAATTGATCAGGGAGCGCAGGAGTATTCGTAAATGTAACTCTACGCCGGTGGATCAGGAGTTGGTTGTTGAACTACTGCGTAAGGCTATACGGCTTCAACCATTTGTTGAGTCTGGCTCATGGCGTGTAGTATATGCCGGAACGCCAGAAGCACGCAAACGGTTGGTGGATTGCATGCTGGAACAGATGTCACAAAGCAAGCTCGGCAAGCTGATTCCAGGGAAACTTCTGGATGTTTTTAAAAAGAGATTTACCGATATTCCTGCGCACGTCATTGTTATGTCGACTGTAGGACCGAATCGTCTGACCAATGACCGTAATTATGCGGCTGCCTGCGGGGTGATGCAGAGCTTCCAACTGTTGGGCTGGGAACGAGGGTTAGGAATGTTGTGGGATACAGAGTCCATGATTCAGCATGAAGGGTTCTTCAATGGAATTGGCTTATGTGAGGATGAAAGATTTGTTGGTATTCTTCATATAGGATATTACGACAAAGCACCAAGAAGTCGGAAAAGAACACCAGCCGAGCAGAAGTGGACCGTATTGCGAGGACAGTCTACATAGAAGAGGAGGATGTAAAAATGAAATTGTCAGATTTGGAAGGAGACATGGACGGTCCGATTGAGTTTTTGGATCAACCGGTATCGCAGGATCTAATCCTTGAGTTGCTCAATCATGCCGTATGGGCGCCAAATGATGGCCTCCGAGAGCCGTGGCGATTCATCTTTGCTGATAACCCGTATGGGGACATCATGCAGGGATTACAGAATCAGGCTCCTGCGTATCTTCTGGTCTTGGTGAAGGAAGAGGCGGATCAATATAAGCGGGAAGAGGACTTTGCAGCTGTCTGCTGCCTAATTCAGAATTTCCGCTTGCTGGCTCATGAGCAAAGTCTGGGTGTGCGCTGTACCTTGCATGACTGGATGTACGACCCGAGCCGTACTGAAATGTTTGGTGTACTAAGTAACGAGCGCATTGCTGCGGTTCTGGAATTGGGATACGGTGCAAATCAGTGGAAAGGAAATACGAAGTTACCTGAGACTCAACTTCATTTTGAACTGCTGTAAGGTGGGAACGATGGGATGAGACTCCAAATGGAAAAAATTGTTTTACAATCATTGTCAGTACGTTATACTACAATCATTAGGTGAATTACTCAATAAAAAAGTGAAATATTGTAATTGATTAGTCACCCACGGCTCGTCATCGTCTTGAGCCACTTATTACTTAATAAATATAGGAGGTATGATTATGGTCAAGAAGAAAATGTCCACAGCACTCAGTGCAGCTTTAATCGTTTCTATGCTGGCTACTGGCGTGATAGTCGCTATTCAGGGTACAACAACGTTAGAAGTAGCGAAGTCAGCAGGGGATAAAAAGGTTGAAGTTATTAAATAAAGCATACGTGAGAGACCTGCTAGAAAGTTAAAAGAACCTCATCTCGGTTAACCCGGCTGAGGTTTTTTTCTGTATCATTAGGCATTGAAAAAATGCAGACCTAAGTCCGTGAACGCTTGACCACCATTTACCTTGACGCAAAGTCCAATCTAATGTACACGGAACTGGAAATGACCAACTAGGAAAAACGGCAATCCAAGCAGTCACAATTAGTTGCTTACTACAAAACACCAGATAACGAGTATTAACAGCTCAACATTACGAGAGGTGAGGGAACGCTTAACGCAGGGAAAGATATTAACACTTGGTACCGATTTAACCGTTGGCAATAATAGATCAAACTTCATGAACTTGAATACCAACTTAAGCAAAATCATAAATAGTGGGACAGTTCGAATCAATCTGTATGATGTACCTCTGTCAAGAAAGTGGACACTTACGCTACGGATCTTGCGGTAAATTGCTGTGCAAAACGGGCAGGGGAAAGGTACCCCTACACCAAAACATCATAATTGATTGAGCTTGCTTTCAGGCTCTTCACCATTTTCTACACGTTTTATATTCTTTATAAAGAAATCATATCTTGTTTTATGAAATTTCCGACCATCAGGCATTCCCGCTGTATGGGGAGTAAGTATCACATTACCCAGACTCCGGAGCTCACTGTCAATCGGAAGCGGTTCAGATTCAAACACATCCAGGCATGCGCCTGAAATATCCCCGTTTTTTAATGCATCAATCAAGTCTCTTTCGTTGACAATGCCGCCGCGTGCTGTATTGATAAAAAGAGTGGTGTTTTTCATTTTTTTGAATGCCGCTTTGTTGATCAGTTGTTTGGTTTGCTCATTCAAGGGTACATGTACACTGACTATGTCCGATGTACTTACAAGAGTATCGAAATCCGTCATTTTCACAAAACCATCAGATTGTACAATGGCATTTCTCGCATACGCCAGCACATTCATGTCAAAAACCCTGGAAAACGCAGCTACTTTTTTTCCAATAGCACCCAAACCGATAATCCCAATCGTTTTGCCCTTTAATTCACTCCCTGTATAGTCCAATTGATTTTCATCCATCTTGTTTTTCATGAAAGTATCAAGAAACGGTATGTTTTTATAATAAGACAATATCAGTGCCATGACGTGCTCGGCCACTGCCTGTGCATTCACTCCTCCAGCATTGGCCACCCAAATGCCGCGCTGTGTACAGGCAGGGACATCCACATTATCAAATCCTGCACCTGTCTGTACCAATTTTAATTTTTTTGCGTTAGAAAGCAGACTGTGATCCACTTTAATATGTTCAGGAATGATTACTTGGCAATCTTCAATATGATGCAGCATTTCTTTTCCGGGCGGAACAATTACAACGTTCCAGTCTTGCGGAAAACACCTTGCAATATTTGATTTTGAGGTCTCGCTAAAATAGCCAACGATGAGAATTTTCATTGCTAAACCACCTTTCATAAGCTATACCATTTTTCAAATAAAACCGTTGATGCTCGTCATTTTATCCTTTTAATACAATTTTATCAATAAAATCTCATCACGTTCTATTGAACGGGAATGGAAAAGAATCTAGATAAACAATATACTAGCTATATAGTTTTTTTTGTTGAGGTGAATAGTTCTAATGTCATTCTGTTGTGGATCGTCATACTCGGAATTGGTGGAGGTTTCGCCTTTAGTTTGGCCATGATGTTTTTCGGGTTGCGTACTGAAAATGCGCATCAAGCAGCGGAACTATCTGGCATGGCCCAATCGATCGGATATCTTCTTGCCGCAATCGGTCCAGCCCTTATAGGATATCTGCACGATGCAACAAATAGTTGGAACCTGCCACTTTTCATTCTTCTTGGGGCTTCGGTGTTACTCTTTGTAGTTGGTATAGGAGCAGCAAGTAATCAAAAACTCAATACCATGAAATAATAAAAAGCCCGCAAGGACGCGGGCTTTTGTTAGTTTTAACATCAAGTATACATTACCTGCCGGAAATTTCATTCAGCGAGATTTCTTGTTCCTCCAGCAGTCGTTTCAGCTTTTGGCGCTGCCGTTTTTCCTTCTGACGGCGCTCTTTGTCCTCAGCCTTTAGAGCCTTGAGCAGGGAGAAACACATACCGATAAGGACAATAGCGAACGGCAATGCGGTTACAATGGATGCTGTCTGGAGGCCAGTTAACCCCCCGCTGATTAGCAGTACTACCGCGATGGAGGACTGCATAATTCCCCAGGTTAATTTCACTCTTGTACTTGGGTCCAGTTTGCCATCTGAAGTGAGCATGCCCAGTACAAAGGTAGCTGAATCAGCCGACGTAATAAAGAAGATCATGATCAGCATTGTGGCGATGAATGCCACGATCGTGCCCAAAGGCAGCTGCTCCAGCATAAGGAATAAAGCGGTTGTCGTATCTTCCTTGACAGCCTCCGCCAGATGAGCGGCATTGAACAATTCCATGTGAAGTCCTGTTCCGCCAAAGACGGAGAACCAGATAAATCCGAAAAGACTTGGAATAACCATGACGTAAATTACAAATTCCTTTATGGTTCTTCCTCTGGATACCCTTGCGATAAAAGTGCCGACAAAAGGAGCCCACGAGATCCACCATGCCCAGTAAAATAACGTCCATGCTCCAATCCAGGTTTCTCTTGAGAACGGCGTCAGTCTCAAACTCATGTTAATAATATTCTGCATGTAACTGCCCAAGGTTGTTGTGAATGTGTCAAATATAAAAGAAGTCGGTCCAGTCACCAATACAAACAACATCAATAACAAAGCTATAACGAGGTTGACGTTGCTCAGAATCTTAATACCTTTATCCAGACCGGAGGTTGCCGAGATTAAAAACAGTACGGTTACAACGATGATAATGACAACCTGAGACAGAGTCGAGTTAGGAATACCGAATAAGTGATTCAGACCCCCGCCGATCTGAAGAGCACCCAATCCAAGCGAGGTCGCAACACCAAAGATGGTGGATATGACCGCCAGAATATCAATAACCTTACCAAGCCAGCCAGCAGCAAGACGCTCACCGATCAGAGGAATAAAGGTGGAACTGATCAGCCCTTTGTATCCTTTCCGGAACTGGAAGTAAGCAAGCGCTAAACCGATGACGGTATAGATAGCCCAAGGATGCAGCCCCCAGTGGAAAAAGGAATAACGCATTGAAAGTATGGCTGCTTGCGTTGTTTCGGGTACCGCCCCCTCAGGTGCAGATAAATAGTGGGACAGCGGTTCAGCAACTCCCCAGAAAACCAGCCCAATGCCCATACCCGCGCTAAACAGCATGGACAGCCAGGAAACCGTAGAATACTCCGGCTCATCATCGTCATCCCCAAGCCTAATACCGCCAAATCGGCTGAACGCCAGATAAAAAGCAAAGATCAGGAAGAACAGTGTCGCTAGCAAATAAAACCAGCCAAAATTCTGAATAGAGAAGTTGTAGGCAACATTAGCCACATCCGCCAGCTGATCAGGAGCGACGGCTCCCCATATTGCAAACAGTGCAACGATGATAATTGTGATTGTAAATACCATGATGAGACCTCCATTATGTAAGCTTCAGCCAACTGTTTCCTTAGTATGTGCTAGTCCAACTTGTAATATTTCGAAAAGCTAGCTGTTGATAAATTAAAACAAACCGCCATGTAATGAAACACTCAGCGGTTTGCTTTGATCTTGCCTGAATAATATATGGCCTATAATCTCTTGTTAATCTGAGATATTGTATCATCTCATCTAACTAGTTTTATTCATTTATGAAAAGAAATCTGAAGAAGGCTGACTGTCATCGTAAATTTACAGATCCTTCAGATTAAATTGCATGCGTGTAAGCATGTCGGTCATCATTGCAACTTCTTCTTCACTGAAATCCAGTATCATCTGATGAAGAAACTGGTTTCGATCCTGCTTGAAATTGGCGATATGCGTTAGCCCTTGTTCTGTTAACCGGACGAAGGTTTCCCGATGATCGTCAGGGTTTCTTCTTCGTGACACCAAACCGTCTGCTTCCAGTTGCTTCAAATGGCGTGTAACAGCAGCACTGTCAATATGAATGGCCTTCTGCAAATGGCTTTGTGTAACTTCTTCATGAAGATAGAGATGATACAGCAGAACGTATCGTGAGGAACTGATCCCCGTACAACGTTCAAATTTAGGTTTCAACTGATTGCTTATATTTTTAAGTAATATTAATAAGGTTTCTTGTTCCAGCGAACAATTCATTTTTGCCCCTCCTTGAATGGTGCAGAATGTCTTGAAAAGCTTCATGTAACAAGGGCAGATTCCTTCCAAGACATTCAGCAACTAAAGGCAACTATATCACAATGTGGAGACTGCTCGCACTATCGCTTTGAATCATGCCCAAAATGTGGTCTCTTCGGCTGGCATACGGTAGGAGGTGTATCCCTCGCTTGCAGCTTTTCCAATTGTCAGTAGCATGACTGGTACATAGCGTTCTTTATCCAAGCCAAACACTTCGGCAATTTGATCTTTTTCATAACCGCCGACTGGATTGGTGTCATACCCATGTGCACGGGAAACCAGCATCAATTGCATGGAAACCAGACCGGCGTCAAGCATAATGACATCGTTCATTTCAGCATCGGACATGTTGTTATAGATGGGTTTGAATGCCTTCAACTGAAAGTCCTTAACATCTTGTGGCATTAAGCCATGCTCAACAGCTTTTCCATAGATGTTTTCTGCATAATCGAAGTTGTTTTTGTCTGCAAACACGGCAATGACAGCAGAAGCTTGAGCAACTTTTTCTTTGTTAAAGCGGGACAGTGGGACGAGTTTTTCTTTTCCCTCTGGAGTATCCACCACAAGGAAGCGCCAAGGCTGCATGTTGATGGAGGAAGGGGCAGTGCTAGCTTCATTGATGATTTGAGTCATTTCTTCCCTGCTGATTTTTACGGATGAATCGTATGTCTTAATGGAGCGGCGTCCATAAATAATTTCGTTAAAATCGTTTGTTTGTTGGTATGGTTTCATAATAGTTACTCTCCCTTTATATTTAGTTGATCTATCAATGTTTGACTAGTCAATTGTTGATAAGTCAAATATAAACGAAAACTAAGTCCATTTCAATAGTTTTTTTATGTAAAATTATAACAATAAAAGCAACATTTCCGACAATTCTAACTTAACTTTTGCATAATTTTATCCTGGTTGTTTAAAAATGAGTAAGGATCATATGCATGAACCCCAGTGACTAGATACAAATAAATAATCGGGAATAACATGTAAAAGGATATTAGCTTAGAGGAGTGATACAAAAATGAAAGCAGTTGTGATTAATCAATATGGAAGTAAAGAAGAGTTAGTTGAGCAGGAAGTGAATAAACCGAGGGCAGAAGCCAATCAAGTGGTTGTAAAATTAGAGGCTACATCCATTAATCCAATCGATTGGAAATTAAGAGAGGGTTACTTAAAAGAAATGTATGATTGGGAATTTCCTATTATCTTAGGCTGGGATGTAGCTGGGGTCATAACTGAAATTGGTTCAAACGTTAGCAAATGGAAAGTTGGAGATCGAGTATTCAGTCGTCCTGATACAACACGATTCGGTTCGTATGCTGAATATACAGCAGTTGATGAGCACCTTCTGGCAAAACTACCTGATTCAATCTCATATGAGGAGGCTGCGGCTGTACCTTTGGCCGGTTTAACAGCATGGCAGGTACTGTTTACTCATGGCGATCTAAAAGAAGGTGAAACCGTACTTATTCACGCTGGAGCTGGTGGTGTAGGTATGTATGCCATTCAATTAGCGAAACATGCCGGCGCTCATGTTATTACAACAGCAAGTGAAAAAAATCATGAACTTCTTTATTCGTTAGGTGCTGATCAGGTCATTGATTACAAAACGGAAAATTTTGAAGAGATTCTAAAAAATATAGATTTAGTGTTTGACACGATGGGTGGAGAAGTAGCTGAAAATAGCTATAAGGTGCTTAAGCCAAATACCGGAAGACTGATTACCATTGTTGGTGAACCCAATCATGATACTGCTAAGTCTCACAATGTATTAGCAAAGGGGATATGGCTACAGCCAGATGGTGATCAATTGCAGAGAATGGCAGATCTGATGGAGGAGAAAAAGATAAAGTCGATTGTAGGGGCAACATTCCCGTTTAGTAGACAGGGGATTTATGATGCACATGCTTTGAGTGAAACCCACCACGCTGTAGGTAAAATCGTCGTTACATTTTAAAAAAGAAGACTGGGAAAAACCGCTAAACGTTAAAATAGGCAACTGTCGAGGGACAAAAACATATTCCTATTAAGTCGCTATCTTAGCGGCTTTTTTATATTATCAGTACAAGTTCGTGTCCCGAGCCAAGGACAAGAACTTGTACCGATTACGATTTAAGAGATTTATGTAAGCAAACTTTGCGTCTCTTTAATAAAAGCGGCGATAGCAGGAGAGATCGCTCCCAGAGAGGGGACTGCTAATCCTATGACACGGTTAATGGAAGGGGGTAACGGTTTTACCAGGATATTAGTTGGTACAGCCGGTAGTATCATCGAAGAAAATTGTATGGCTAACGCCCGATTGGCTGGTATTTTTCATTTTACACTCGAAGGGCAATTCATTATCATGGATTCTATAGAGCAGATGGAGGTGGGTCACGACGATGATAAATTTGCGAGTCGTTCATTTTATACTGACAGGTTTCTCCATTCAAGTTGGAGAATTCGCGCATGTAACCCTTGAAGATTATTTGCGCCTGACCGAGAATTGGGAGGATGTTCATGATTGAACTGATCAGACACGTTATGGAAGACATGAACAAGCAGCTTGACCGTATCGAGAAAAGTTTGAACTTGCTGAATGATGAACTCATTTGGATAAGAATAAAGGGCTCCATGAATAGCGTCGGTAATCTTTGTTTGCATTTGGTAGGTAACGAATATCAGAATTTCGTTAGCGCGATCGGCAACAGACCGTTCATCCGGACGCGAACCCTTGAATTCACGAAGGACGGGGGAATATCGAGAGAAAAGCTGATTCTTCTTCTTCGGGAAACCAGAAAGGAATCGGAAAATGTTTTAGCTGCGTTATCGAACGACGATTTGTCCCGAGAGGTTATCATTCGCTATGACCGTGAGGATTGGAACCGAATGCACCGAACGAATAGGTGTACTGAAGAAACCTACGATACAAGAGTAATCGGTCGTCTGCTTATCCAGGTATCGGCACACTACGGATATCACGCAGGACAGATCGTTGTGCTTGCCAAGATGCTGCAAGATACGCAAGAAAATGTCACGGGTCAGTACCATTGAGGAGGGCATAGATGGTCATGATCAGACTTGAACCGTTCAAACATCCCGATTCGACAAGGCTGGTTCTAACGAACTGGAAGTCGAGAAAATGGAGGATAAGCTTCTGACGAAAGTCCACGCCAACGTGAATCCAATGCTGATGTCCCATGCGATCGCCAACCTTGTGGACAATGCCATCAAATATTCAGGCAGTCCATCGCTAATCGAATTGAAGTTGGAACATACGACAAGCGAGATAGTTATACGGATACGTGATCAAGGTATCGGTATCGCGGGCGATGAGCTGGAGAGAGTGCAGGAACGTTTTTACCGGGCGAAAAATGCAAGCACAGCGAACGGTTCAGGTCGATGTAAAAGAACGAATACCCTTTAAAGTCGCTATTTTAGCGGCTTTTTTTGTTGTGAAGAAAAGGTACAAGTGCTTTCCAGAGTCAAGTAATTCACTTTAATGAAAAAATAAAAGTACACCATGAATGGATGCAAATATGTGGCACAGAGAAGAGGATGACCAAGCCGTTGAAATTGTCGGTCTATAGGAGTGAGAGAAGGATTAGGATATAAGGAATGCAAATTTCTCTCCTGTTCCTAAAACGTAAAGAAAGCGGGGTGAAATAAATGGCCATTTTATCAACTGGACCGATTGAGAATAATCCGGTCAGTGGTGTAAGACCAACACAACAGCTGACCATTAATATTGATAATAGAAATTTGGTTACGAATGCAATTGTTTTGATTCAGGGTTATTACCTAAACGGAACCAGAACGGAATATATACTCGAATTAATTAGCGTAAATCCAAATCAAGCCATAAAAAAAGATTATTTTGCAAACCTAGACGTATTTGAATTTGTCTTTACAACGAGCGGTTTAGCAGAACAACAAGTAGAAATTTCAGTTTGGGGAAAAAACTCCATGGGACAGCTCGTAACGCCTCACCGTATTGTATCTTCAGAATTGTTAGAAGACAATGGAGCCACGGGAATCACAGGCTCAACCGGCGCAACTGGGGCAACGGGCGTAACTGGAGCTACGGGGAACACAGGTTCAACCGGTGCGACTGGGGCAACGGGCGTAACTGGATTAACTGGAGCTACAGGGAATACAGGCCCCGATGGAGGTGCAACTGGAGCCACGGGCGGAACCGGAGCCACAGGCATCTCAGGTGCAACCGGCGAAACAGGGGCAACGGGCGTAACCGGAGCCACAGGCATCTCAGGCGCAACCGGCGAGACTGGGGCAACGGGCGGAACCGGAGCCACAGGCATCACTGGCGTAACCGGCGAGACTGGGGCAACGGGCGGAACCGGAGCTACGGGCATCTCAGGTGCAACCGGCGAGACTGGGGCAACGGGCGGAACCGGAGCTACGGGCATCTCAGGTGCAACCGGCCAGACAGGCGCAACGGGTGTAACCGGAGCCACAGGTATCACGGGTGCTACCGGCGTAACCGGAGCCACGGGGATCTCAGGTGCAACTGGCGAGACAGGGGCAACGGGCGTAACCGGAGCCACAGGCATCACTGGCGTAACCGGCGAGACTGGTGCTACCGGCGTAACGGGAGCCACGGGCATCACTGGCGTAACCGGCGAGACCGGTGCAACGGGGGTAACGGGAGCGACAGGCATCACGGGTGCAACTGGCGAGACTGGGGCCACGGGGGTAACCGGAGCCACAGGCATCACGGGTGCAACCGGGGAGACTGGGGCAACGGGGGTAACGGGAGCGACAGGCATCACGGGTGCAACTGGCGAGACTGGGGCCACGGGTGTAACCGGAGCCACAGGCTTCACGGGTGCAACCGGGGAGACCGGTGCAACGGGGGTAACTGGAGCCACAGGCATCACGGGTGCAACCGGGGAGACTGGTGCAACGGGCGTAACTGGAGCCACAGGCATCACGGGTGCAACCGGGGAGACTGGTGCAACGGGGGTAACTGGAGCCACGGGAATCACGGGTGCAACCGGGGAGACAGGCGCAACGGGCGTAACCGGAGCCACGGGAATCACGGGTGCAACCGGGGAGACTGGTGCAACGGGGGTAACTGGGGCCACAGGCATCACGGGTGCAACCGGGGAAACTGGGGCAACCGGCGTAACCGGCGTAACGGGAGCCACGGGCATCACTGGCGTAACCGGGGTAACTGGGGCAACGGGGGTAACTGGAGCGACAGGCATCACGGGCGTAACCGGCGAGACTGGGGCCACGGGTGCAACCGGAGCCACAGGCATCTCAGGCGCAACGGGCGTATCTGGGGCCACGGGGATCTCAGGTGCGACTGGGCAAACAGGCACAAGTGGGGCAACAGGTGCAACGGGCTCAACTGGGGCAACAGGGAGCACAGGTGCAACCGGGGCAAATGCCACAATACAAAATGGATTATTTAATGTTAGCGTACCTTCTGTTGCAAATGCGACAGCTATTTCGTATACGACTGTATTTATTAATGGCACTAACATATTGCATCCTACAAGTACAACCTTTGTACTGGCAATAGGCCACATTTATTTGGTTTCGTATACGTTTAGAGCAACGAGTTCTGTAGTTGGGAACGTTACGGTCACACCAAGAACTAACCTCGTATTTCAAAGTCGGTTTTCAGGGAGAGCAGTTACAGGAACTTTAGATGCGAATGTAAGTGTATCGGGTACGTTTTTAGCTGATGCTACTTCAACTGCGCTTACAATCGATTTTCTTTATAATGGATCGGCAACAGCTACACTTACAGATGGTTCTGTTTCGATTATTCAGGTTCAGTAGCGGAGTGGAAGATGAGCGCCTAAATTTTTGTTAGTTTAAAACCAAAGGGGTGGAGGTGGATGAATATTTCTACCTCTAATCATTTTGGAAAAAAGGAGAATAAAATTTTATGGCTATTTTATCAACCGGACCGATTGAGAATAATCCGGTCAGTGGTGTAAGGCCAACGCAGCAACTGACAATTAAAATGGATAATCGAGATTTAATCAATAGTGCCGATGTTTTGATTCAAGGATACTATCTAGACGGAGCTCGAAACTTATACGTAAACGAACTCATTAATGTGAATCCAAATGAAGTAATAACGAAGAATTATGATGGGAACTTTAATGCTTTTGAATTTGTCTTTACAACGAGCGGTTTAGCAGAAGATCAGACGGGAATCTCGGTTTGGGGAAAAAATGTAGAAGGGCAACTTGTAATTCCCCATCGTATTGTATCTTCAGAATTGCTAGGTGCAAATGAAGTAACAGGACCCCCAGGAACAACGGGAGCTACAGGAGCCATAGGAGCCACTGGGGCTACAGGGGCTACAGGAGTCACAGGAGCGACGGGAGCCCCAGGTACGATTGAGCCTAATGCGACCATCGTGGGAGTAGGACCAAATGTCAGCTCTCAATTTAACGAATTAAGAACCAGTGAAAAAACGCCGATTATTGAGTTGACTTCTGTATATGGCTTATCCAACCTAAGAGACATTGTTTTAACATTGGGCGATGCTACAGTGGGAAGTAATAATACGGAATTTCAATTAACTACAACTATATCCGGATCTGACATTGCTATTCTTCAAAGCTCGGAGAGAGGAAGGTATGAATCAGGTTTAGCGGGAGAAATAGGAATAGGAGTTCGATTGCCGGCTCCACCGACAGGGGCCCAAGTGGTCAGATGGGGCGCTTTTGACGATCAGAACGGCTTATTCTTTGGGCAGAGCGTAGTGAATGGAATATTTGTAGCGATCAGAAGAGCAGGTGTTGACACTATTATTCCTCAAGCATCTTGGAATGTGGATAAATTAGATGGAACAGGTCCGAGTGGCGCAACGCTTAGTTTATCTACAGGGAATATATTTCAAATCGTATTTACATGGTACGGGTATGGAGTAATCGAATTTAGAGTCGTCATCCCTCATCCTTCAACTTTAGCACAAGAAGTAATTATCGTTCATCGCTTTTCCCCCAATGGGCAAACCAGTCTGGCCGATCCTAATCTTCCGCTACGTGCGGAAATCTTTAATAATGGCACAGAATCAGAACTCAATTTATTCGTTGGAGGAAGACAATACAGTATATTGGGTAAATATAATCCCGTTTTCAGGGTTACTTCCGAAAGGAGAACTGTAACTGCAACAGGGTCACTCACACCAATTTTGTCTTTCCAGAGAAAGACATCCTTCCCGCCAGGTTCAGGTAGGGCAAATTCAGTGAGTGTCAAATTAGAAAGTATTGATCTTATAACTACAGATGATATTTATTATCAGATCATATTAGGCGGAACGATTAATGGAGGCTTCGTAAACTTTCCTACAGCAACGACTAATATTCCAACTTCGGAAACAGCTCTTCTAATTAACAACACACTAACGACAATTGCGGATGGTCAAGTCCTATTACAAGGCTTAGTAGCCGGAGTTGCGGGAAGTGTCAGAATATCAGCTTCAGCTTCATTATTGGATTTCCAATTACCTGACTCTGAAATTGTGACTTTAGCCGTAGCGAATTTAAGCGGGGGTACTAATCCTGTTACGGCCACCTTCAGTCTTACTGAAGAATGGTAAAAAGTAGTAGAAGAGGAGGGATTCACTTTTCCCTTTCTGCGAAGGAGGAACTATTTTGTCGGATATTATTATCTCGAATATTGGTCCGAATGTAAGTTCGCAATTCAATGAGCTAATTGTATCGGAAAAAACCCCAATCGTGGAGTTAACATCTGCATATGGTCTATCCATTCTAAGAGATTCCGTTACGACCACCGGGGATGGGGCGGTTACTAATGATGCAACCGAATATAACCTAAGCAATACCATTAACGGAACAGATTCGGCCATTCTAGAAAGTGTATTAAGAGGCAGGTATGAGCCAGGATACGCAGGAGAAGCCGGAATTGGCGTTCGAGTACCTATACTGCCGATAGGCAACCAGATTGGAAGATGGGGATTTTTTGACGATCAGAACGGGGCTTTTTTTGGAGTAAATAGCACAAATGTATTCGTGGTCATACGGCGAGGAGGCTCCGATACAACATTTCCTCAAAGTTTATGGAATGTAGACCGATTAGATGGAACAGGTCCGAGTGGAGCGACGCTTAGTTTATCTAAAGGGAATATATTTCAAATCGTATTTACTTGGTATGGATATGGAGTAATCGAATTTAGAGTGGTCATCCCTAATCCGTCGACTTTAGCGCAAGAGGTAATTACCGTCCATCGATTCTCTCCAACAGGTCAAACGAGTTTTATTGACCCGAACCTCCCATTAAGAGCACAAATCGATAATAACGGAACTGCAGAAGCTTATACCCTTTTTGTAGGAGGAAGACAATATAGTATTATCGGAAAATATGATCCTACTTTTAGGGTCACTTCGGAGAGGAGAAGGATTACTAATCTTACATCAACACTAACGCCCGTCCTATCATTTACAAGAAAAGCAATCTTCCCTTCGGGATCAGCTAGAACGAACTCTGTTCAGGTGGATCTAGAAGAACTAAACATTATCTCATCCGTAGATCTTAGTTATCAAGTACTTGTGGGTGGAACTCTCGATGGAGCATTTATTAATTATCCAACAGCTACAACGATCATTCCCGATAGTGAAACGGCTCTGTTGGTAAACAATTCGTCTACAACGATTACCGGAGGAGAAGTAGTGTTTCAAGGTGTTACAGGAGGCGGAACAGGTGTTGCCAGAATATTAGCTTCATCAGAACTATTGGACTTCACGCTTCCTGAAAATCAGGTCGTAACATTAGCTGTATCAAATATTGGTGGGGCAGGCTCAAATATAGTTGATGTGGTATTTAGAGTTGCTGAGAGCTGGTAAAACCTCAGGTCATAATGAAATACAATAGATGTTGGGAAGGGGTAAGAGAGAATGATTTTATCCACCGGACCGATAGAAAATAATCCTGTTAATAGTGTAAGGCCGACACAACAGTTGACGATCAAAATAGATAATCGCAACTTAGTCGATGGCTCAAATATCTTGATTCAGGGTTATTATTTGAATGGAACAAGAACACTATATGTACTTGAGTTAATTTCTATAAATCCTAATCAAGTCCTAACCAAAAATTATTACGCAGACTTTAATTCTTTTGAATTTGTCTTTACAACGAGTGGTTTAGCAGAGCAACAAGTTCAAATTTCAGTTTGGGGTAAGGATGCTGCCGGACAGCTTGTCTCGGCGCATCGCTTAGTAGCTTCTGAACAACTTGACGAAGCATAAGAAGCAAGATAAACGGCGGGCTGAGTTAGATAAAACAAACTCGTCAAAGCACTTTAGAAAAGAAATGAAGAGGATGGTGGATGTGTCTTTTGGCTCAGGGGATGATAACAGCCAAAAACCAATCTTCCGAAAAACACGACAATGGAAAATCAGTACAAAAATAAAAAAAGGACCGTAAGTGTTCATCCTCTATCGATGAATGCTTTCGGTCCTTTGATGTTTATCCTGTACTAATGAACGACGGGATCGGTTTCCGCCTCTCTATGTTAACGTCTTCGGAAGGCTCCGCAAAACCCGCAATAATGTTCCCAAGTACACCGCCCGGTACGTCCCGCCCAATCAAGTTGCCGCTTAACCAGCCAATAAGTCCACCAACAATGAGTACCCAAAGCAGATCCATGGATTGTTCTCCTTTCTTCGAGTTTATTACAAGTTATGTTGGGCTGAGTGGAATATACCTCACCTTCCAGTTGGTGGAGGAATCTAAAGTGTCTGTGCTAAGATGGGTTAATAGTTGATTGAAGCTGGTGAAAACAAGGCTAGATAGGGGTGTACAGTTGAAGAAAATCCTAGTCATTGATGATGAAATCGCAATTCGAGATTTAATTGAGCTGGTGCTAAGGCGAGAAAACTACGATGTGCAGACCGCAGAGGACGGCAAAACGGGCTTGCAGCTGCTCGACTCTTTTCAACCCGATTTAGTCGTACTTGATCTGATGCTGCCAGACTGCTCCGGATATGACTTGTGTAAGGAAATTACCGGAAAGCGTGCCATTCCTGTGATCATGCTCTCTGCCAAAAATGAGGTGATCGACAAGGTGTTGGGACTAGAGCTAGGGGCGGAAGATTACATGACCAAACCCTTTGACAATCGTGAATTGCTCGCTCGGATCAAGGTCATTCTGAGAAGAAACGAGAGCAAGGAAGAATCAAGTGAAGGAACCGAAGTGAAATCTACACGCATCATTCATGAAGAACTGACATTTGATCTGGAAAGCCGCAGGGTGCTAAAAAACGATGTACCCGTGTCTTTAACGGCCAAAGAGTTTAAAATTCTGGAAACGTTACTCAAAAGGCCAGACAAGATCTTTACTCGGGATGAGCTGCTGCAGATCGGATGGGGATATGACTTTATGGGAGACAGTCGCAGTGTGGATATGACCATCATGCGGTTACGGAAGAAGCTGGAGGATAACGCGGACGAACCGAAGTATGTCAGGACGATCTATGGATTTGGCTATCAACTTGGAGGTGGCGAGGCCTGAAGTATGCAACCCGGTTACTGCTGAATTATTTATTTTTCTCCGTGCTGTCCTTTGGCATCATCATTTTTGCGGTGAATAAAGCCATCGATTACTACAGCTTCATTACCATTGAGAAACAGATGATGGAGAAGGCGGATCTGTCCGAGTTGTCCTTCCGTGAGGTGTTATCACAGCATAGGTCATCCTCAGGAGAGCCCCAGACCAAGGAAATTGTCAGACTTGCTCTAGAGAAGCTGAAAGCTTCAGGCAAAGAAGTACGTATCTATGACAGCTCCAAGCAGTTGCTGGGCTTGGCTGTGGATGGCATCATCATTAATGATGGCAAACCTCTTATTTTTGAAAAGAATATTGAGAAAGCACTGAGCGGCAGTTATGCCTACACCGTTACGGAAAATCATCTGCTTTATTTTGCTACGCCCATTCAGGATCAATTCTACGAGAACGCTTATGTGTATGAGTTCGTGGAGGACATTTCCTACTTTTATGCGATTATGGATCAAATCCGTTATATCCTGTTTGTCGGTGCAGGCGGATTTATTGTGCTGATTACCTTATCCAGCCTGTGGATTGCCCGCAACACAACCAAGCCGATTAAACTGTTGCTTAGCGCTGCGCAAAGTTTCTCTAGACAGGAGTTTCTGAGAGTTCATCTCAACCGGAAGGATGAACTGGGCATGCTGGCAGATGGACTGGATTCCATGGGGCGGCAGCTTCATGATTACATTCAGTACCAGAAACAATTTGTCTCCAACGTATCTCACGAGTTAAAAACACCCTTGGCAGCCATTCGTGGTTTCTCTCAGTACTTGGTTGAAGGGGAAAACGAGGACAAGGAGTTGCAAAAAATCTATGCTCATCTGCTGCAGGAATCGGATCGGCTGACACGTTTGATTAATGAACTGTTGTTGTTATCCCGATTCGACAAGGCTGGTTCTAACGAACTGGAAGTCGAGAAAACGGAGATGAACGAACTGATTCAGCAAGTTGCAATGAGTATGGGTGCCAAGGCTAAGGATAAAGGGATAGAGATCAGAGTTAGTCAGGCGGAGGAAGAACCGGATGATGAGGGTAAAACAAGAGTTTACGCCAACGTGAATCCAATGCTGATGTCCCATGCAATCGCCAACGTTGTGGACAATGCCATCAAATATTCCGGCAGTCCATCGCTGATCGAATTGAATTTGGAATATACGCCAAGCGAGGTAGTTATACGGATACGTGATCAAGGTATCGGTATCTCGGGCGAGGAGCTGGAGCGAGTGCAGGAACGTTTTTACCGGGCCAAA
This sequence comes from Paenibacillus sp. FSL R5-192, assembly GCF_000517845.1. NCBI lineage: Bacteria > Bacillati > Bacillota > Bacilli > Caryophanales > Paenibacillaceae > Paenibacillus > Paenibacillus sp. FSL R5-192. Next base: position 333,160 of record NZ_ASPR01000015.1, read on the forward strand.
AATGCTAGCACAGCGAACGGTTCAGGTCTTGGGCTTTCTATTTGCAAGGAGATTGTCGAGCGGTTTAATGGTTATATTGACATGGAAAGTCAAATCGGGGAAGGGACGACCGTTACGATTGTGTTGCCCCGTGCGGAAACACAATCGTAAATAATTAACGTTACAAGATTGGTACATTTCTGTTATGAGACTAACAAATGTTTTATTTATAATCACTTCATAAGAACAAATCACACATTTATGGAGGGATCATGATGAAGTTAACAAAGAAAGCTGCAGGTTTTATCGTACTAGGTGCTTTACTAACGGTGGCATTAACGGGCTGTCAGTCCAATGATGCTACGCCCCCAGCAACCGGACAGAACACAGCGAATGAACAGAGCAAAGGCGAAGGAGCAACAAATGCGAATGCGCCTGCTTCCGAAAGTTCGGAAGAAAAGGGTACTGAAGCTATTAAAGAAGGTTCGATGGAGAAGGAAGGTAATGTGGTGCTGAAGGAGCTTGCTTTTGTCTATAATGAGCACACCATTGCGATTTCGGATACAGCGAATGAAGATCAGATGGAACAGATGCTGGGCAAACCGGATAACCTGAAATCTCATACGTACAGTGCCGACGATGGAACAAACATGGATACGTTAATCGGTTTTACAGAAAAGGTCTATACGTATCCTGGTCTGGAGATTAAAACAATCAGTATACCAGAGGGAAAACAAGACTCCATCTTTCATATCGAAATCACAGATCCCAAGTACGCGACAGTGCGAAACATTAAAGCAGGAGATAGCCTGGATACACTCAAAAACGCCTACCCTGAGGGGAAACTGCTTGGTGATGGAGCCCCTAATGAGGAGGATGACTTCCGTTACGAGCCATCCAATTATGTGGATGTGATGTCGTTCCATATCAAGGATGCCAAGGTGGAGAGCATTCAGATCTACAGCCTTTTGGACTAATATTTAGGAATCGATGTTGGTAAGCCATTCATACGATTCACCTTTAATACCTGATAAAAAAGAAAAGTTAACCCTCATACTCCTGAAAAGGAGCATTGAGGGTTAACGTAGTTTTAGGACTTTTAAATTAAGCGCTGCTTGGGCAAATGCAGAATAACGTTGAATTGATCACCATGAATTTCAATTTTGATCTCCCCGCCGTGCAGCTCAACGATACTTTTCACAATGGACAGCCCTAGGCCGGAGCCTTCTGTCTGGCGGGATTCATCTGCTCTTTTGAAACGTTCGAACAACTCTTCCGCAGCAAAATCAATCTCATAAGCAGCAGTATTTTGAATTTTGAATAGCACCAGATCATCAGACTCGTTCAAATAAATATAGATTCTGGTTCCCGGAAGCGAATATTTCTGCGCGTTGCCAATTAAATTTTCGAATACACGCCAAATTTTATTGCCGTCCAAATGTGCATGGATCGGGAATTTCGCAATCCTCTCCCGAATCACAGGCGACGCTTGTCCTATACTGGTGTTGGACTCGGCAATCGCCTGTGTCAACAATGTCGCGACATCGACGTACTCAATATCCAGCTCTACTGTACCGCTGGCCATCTTTGAGATTTCGAACAGGTCTTCAATCAACAGCTTCATCCGTAGCGCCTTCCGGTCCAGGGTTTCAATATAGGATCGGGTGGTCTCTGTAGACAGATTTTCTTTTTTTAATAAATCAACATAGTTGATAATAGAAGTAAGTGGGGTCTTCAAATCATGTGATACGTTGGTAATCAGCTCTGTTTTTAACCGTTCGCTCTTCATCTGATTCTCCAGCGCACTTTGATACCCGGCTTTCATATTGTTAATATAGCCAGCAAGCTTGGATAGATCATCCTTGCCGGTATCCTGAATTGTGTTCTGAATGTTCCCTTCGGCAATCTCTTTGCTCCCGTTGATAATGGCGATGAATCTTCTAAGCTTGGAAAGTATATATGGAACGAAGAACAACACGTAGAGCAACAAATAAAGTAGAAGCCACCCCTGTCCGTAGTATGTGACTGCCTGCCAAATACAAATGCCGGCTATCGCGGTTAGCAAAAGCATCATGATGAGGCTAAACGTTAGTCTCCAGTTTTGTAAACTGGCTCTAAGACCGGTTCTCCAAATATGAAAGTAATCCATCAGCAGACTGCCATGCCAGAAGGAACGACTATTATGGGGTGCCTTAAAATAAAGAAACAGTCTGCTTGCCAGCAGGCAAAGAATAATAATGGCAAGCAGTGCCTGGATGTAACTTGAAGTTGAATAGCTCAGACTCAACCCCGTGTATGAATACCTGTTTATGAGTACGAGGCTCCATAAAATCGCGGCGACAATGATGACAATAAGGTCAATTGGTACCTTCCGATCGGCTTTATTTTTTCTCGATTTTGTATCCAATTCCCCATACCACCTTTAAATATTTTGGGTCTTTGGGATTGATTTCAATTTTTTCACGAATGTTTCTCACATGTACGGCAACCGTATTCTCTGAAGTGAAGATCAGTTCATTCCACACGCGCTCATAAATCTCTTCGATTGAGAAAACTCTGCCCTTGTTCTCCATCAGCAGCTCTAAAATTTTGTATTCTTTCGGGGTCAATCTGACGTCCTCTCCATCTATCTCAACAGTCTTCGAGCTTTTGTTCAGCACGAGTCCTCTTACTTGAATGAGCTCATCCCCGTTTGACTGGAAGGAACCTAAATTCGTAAACCGGCGCAGCTGAGATCGGACTCTAGCGATCAGCTCTAGAGGATTGAACGGCTTCGTAATATAGTCATCAGCCCCAACGTTGAGTCCCAAAATCTTGTCGCTATCTTCTGACTTGGCGGAAAGCATAATGATCGGTATATTTTTGTTTTCACGAATTTTAAATGTCGTTTTAATTCCATCGAGCTGTGGCATCATGTTGTCCATGATAATAAGATGAATGGTTTCTTGTTCAAGAATTTCCAGCGCCTCCAATCCGTTAGAGGCAGTTAATACATCCACATCTTCGCTTTTCAAATAAATAACGAGCGCTTCTCGAATTTCCGGTTCATCGTCTACAACAAGAATGTTATTTATAGCCATTAATTCTCACCTTCATCACGATATTTCTTATATTTACTAATCCGGAACTCATGTATCCCGAAAATTCAACATGGCCGGGGGGAGCGTCTGCAAGCATCAGCTCCGCTGGTGATTCTTCCTGATCCGTGTAAAATCCATGCACCCCGAACCTGGACAGAATCTGCATAACCGGTCTGCTGTTGACGGTGTGAACATAGCTTTTCACCCCAAACTTATGTAGTGTTGGAACTAAATTGGGGTTTAGATACACACGGTATACAGGCATGGCAACCGCTGTCAGTTGTTTGTCCCTTACGAATTCTACAATACTTTCGGCGGAGGCGCCAGTTTTGTAAAGTGAATATATTTTGTTTGGAAAGGGGTGGATTCCCATAACCGTGTCATACATTTCCGGGCTGAAAATTTCAGGTATAATCCGGTTGAGCAGTGCAGGATCCGTACGTCGAACCTCATTGACTAGATGCGCAAACTGCTGCTGAATTTGCTCTTTGTTGCCTGCTTTTGTATCCACAATTAAGTCAAAATCAGGATATTGCTGCATCAGCTGCAGTATGTCCGGCAGTGTAAGAGGGTGGAATCTTCCCATGATAAGCGAGTTTTCAAACTGAAGCGTTGTTACGTTTCGTCCGCGATGAGCGGCCAAATCCGGCTGTAGCCTCTGCGACCAATCATGTCTGGCTACAAGTTTCCCGTCCGTCGTCTGCACCAGATCAACCTCGAACAAACGGTACCCTCTATTGTAATTGGTTATAAACGCCTCATAAGAATTGGTGTAGCTAGCACCGTTAACTCCACCAAATGCATGTGCAATAAGCCTATTTTCCTGCCAGCCGCTGGTGCCAGCTGTAGATTCCATTTGATTCTGACCTGTCCTAACAAGCCCCCAGTTGCACCAGATCATTCCTGCCGTAATGACTATGAGTAAGGTTAACATCATCGTTTTCTTCATTCGTTGTGCTCCTTCGTTATCCCGATGTAAGACATACTACAGGACGCAAATGAAGAAGGAGTGGTATAAAAACGAAGGAATTTATGAAGTTTTTACATTTCACTACCAAACGAGATTTCTTCACTGAAGAGAAGACATTCACAGTCACAACTTTCCGCCTAGTCACGCCCCCCGTATGCACTGTTCAATGACCCCGAATGAAATGAAATTGGTACTTCAGAGTTTAAAAAGAGTTTTGGTAATCAACAAGTATTAACAGATCTGAATTTTCAATTTGAAAAGGATAAATTTATGGCCTTACCGCTGGCAATACTACCAACTCTCTGAACACCGATGCAAACATCACGATGTTAAATAATTATTTTCGCTTGTTTGATGCATCTCGCACTGACGATCGGGCTATGAAGGACTTGTTATCCCTGTTCACGCAGAATGCTGAAATTGTTTCAAACGGTAGCAGTTGTACAGGATTCGAGGTGGTTATTAAGACTTTTTATGAATACAATAAAGACATTAAACATATGTCGGATGCATGGGTTCTTCAGCCCGACGGCAGTTATCGAACTAACTGGGCAGTATGCGGGCAAGCAGTAGATGGCACGGTGTATGCGAAGGCGGGTATAGATATTATGCGTGTGAACGAGTCAGGGCAGATCGTGTATCTGAAGAACGTGCAGACGACTGAAGATGCTTACAATGAATATAACTCGTAAGATGAATATAGGTGGTTGTTACTTCATAGGCCTCTGGTAAGCAACCATTGCTAGTTTGCTACATAGTAACCCATTTTTTTGATCAGTAGACATAATTTTATCGACTTATATTTTAGATTCACAGCATCTGTGGCCTTCAACCGAACTATCCTAAAACTAAAGAAACCGATGGGACTTTACATAATGGTCTTACCCCTGTCAAGTAGACAGATGAAAAAAGCTATGCTGCCAGTGCGCATCGATATTCAATCGGTGCGCGCTGTTTGAGTTTGGCTTGAAAACGTCGGTAGTTGTAATTGTACATGTAATCTTCCACGGCTTGTCGAATCTCTGCTTCTGAATTACACTGGTTAAGGTACAGCTTCTCTGTCTTGAGATGCGAAAAGAAGGATTCGATGCATGCGTTATCCAGGCAGGTTGCTTTGCGAGAGTGGCTGCCCTTGACGCCGAATGCTTCTAATCGTGTGTTGTACGCCTGAGACGTATACTGGAAGCCCTGATCCGAATGGAGCACGGCTTCCGAAACGTCTCTTTTTTGTGTCCATTGTTCTACCGTATCCAATACGAGCTGAACATCGTTCCGTTTAGACAACTGCCAAGCTACAATTTCGT
>NZ_ASPR01000016.1:0-495 GCF_000517845.1 Paenibacillus sp. FSL R5-192
CGGCTCCGGCTCTTCACCTTAACCTTGCACGGGAACGTAACTCGCCGGTTCATTCTACAAAAGGCACGCCATCACCCCTAAAACGGGCTCTGACTTTTTGTAAGCACACGGTTTCAGGTTCTATTTCACTCCCCTTCCGGGGTGCTTTTCACCTTTCCCTCACGGTACTGCTTCACTATCGGTCGCTAGGAAGTATTTAGCCTTGGCAGATGGTCCTGCCGGATTCATACGGGGTTTCACGTGCCCCGCACTACTCGGGATCCGTCTCGGAGGGAACAGACTTTCAACTACAGGGCTTTTACCTTCTTTGGCGGGCCTTTCCAGACCTCTTCGCTTAACCGGTTCCTTTGTAACTCCATGTGAGACGTCCCACAACCCCAAAGAGCAAGCTCTCTGGTTTGGGCTTCTCCGCGTTCGCTCGCCGCTACTGACGGAATCACTATTGTTTTCTCTTCCTCAGGGTACTTAGATGTTTCAGTTCCCCTGGTATGCCTC
>NZ_ASPR01000017.1:0-63603 GCF_000517845.1 Paenibacillus sp. FSL R5-192
AGGCTTGTTTCAAACTTTCGCGTTCATTCTGCAAGCAGAATGTTTACTCACTCGTTGTTCAGTTTTCAAAGATCAAACATTCAATTTAGTGCTGTTTTTCATGTTGTCGTCGTTTCAGCGGCGACTTTTATAATATATCATGTTGAAGTTCTCTTTGCAAGCATTATTTTTTCGATTATTTTCAATCGCTTTATTTTCATGCTTGTTTCCGTGAACCGCTCCTAAAAAAGGAACGAAAATTAATTTACCATATGAAATTAGAAAGGTCAACCCTTTTTCGACAAAAAGTATGAACCCCTCAGCAATTTCACATTCTCATAGTTCAGAGGTACAGCACCCGCTATGAAGAGCCGCACCTCCCTTCCACTACTGTAAATCGAATATATGACCAGCTTCAGCATTATGGCTTCGACTTTTTCAGCTTCCCACCTCTGGCGTACTTGGACAACTCTTTTGGCGGGGCAAAGCGTGCATACATGCGGAACACAGTCTTATATCGGCTCGCGATAGCATATTTGATCTCTTGGTCAAGACGATTATCACTTAGATCGAAAAGCATCTCATCTAATTCTTTACGCAGCACATAGTCTAGTTCCTTGCATTCCTTCTCGTTAAACAACATACCCAGCATTAGAGTTCTCCTTTTTGTGCATAGCCTCTTTATCACACTTACACAAGTTTCATGCAACACCCCGTGCATTCTCGCTTTTGTGGGTGCTGCTGAAACCCGTTTTATTGTTATGGTCAACTTTCTGAAAATTTATGAATGCCAACCATCACAAAATTTTATCCTCTCACCAGAGTATACGTAAGTGTGCTTTCGATGATTGCTGCAACAAGAAGCAAGATGACAACCCAAAAGGATGCCGTTAGCGTCCTATTCATGAATGCTCTCCACCGGGTACCCATCGTATTTCGCTTGTCACTTCCAAGTTGTGCAAGGCTTTTGATAACCAGACCACCAAACTTCAGTCCGAAGGCGCAAGCAATGATAATGACCGGAATCTCAATAATGCCATGCGGAAGTAAACCTTTAACCACAATGTCATAGAAGCTTGCTCCATAATTCATCGTGGTGTGCACCACAAATCCAAGGACCATCCCATTGATCAGCAGGAAGATGACAGGCAGAATTCCGAAGAATATACCGGCATAGATGACAAGTACACTTTTGATGGCATTATTGAAAAAGATAAACAGAAAGAAGTTCCATTGCACATTGCCCCCCTGCTCCAGCCGTTCACTGACTTCACGTAATCCTCCGATTTGGTTCAACAACAGTTCTTCCAGTGGCCCTGTACTCACCCATCCTGCCCCTATACCAACAGCAAACAAAACTACGGACCAGATTAATGCACTACGGATGGAACCAAGATCTTTAAGAAATGTACTGAATTTTAACATAATAACCTCCTGTAGAATCTAAAATGATGGACAAACAAGGATCAGTGACGAATAACTGGGCAGTACGAGCATACATTGGAGAGTAAACAAGCATTTCTTATGGGAGAGGGGCGCTTATTGAAATGAACTCGTTCTATGTATTTAGCGGCAAAAAGATTAAACGGTACCTGATTGTCCTCGTTGCTGCCATCTTTGCGATCGGTATTATCTATCTGGAGAGAGGCAATGTCTCCGTATTCTCGGAGGAAGCACCATCCGCCGTCTACAGCGTTCCAACCGAGAAGAAGGTAATCGCACTTACCTTTGACATTAGCTGGGGGGATAAACGGACAGAGCCGATTCTGAAAGTTCTTCAGGAGAATAAAGTGCAGAAGGCAACCTTTTTCCTTTCCTCCCCCTGGAGCAAGACACACCCCGAAATTGTTACTGCCATCAAAGAGGCAGGATATGAAATTGGCAGCCATGGTCACAGACATGAGAACTACAGCAGCCTGACTGAAGAAGAAATTCGCAAAGAAATTTCGACAGCTCATAGCATTTTAACCGATTTAACGGGAAAAGAACCGAAATTACTACGTCTGCCCAACGGGGACTTTGACAAGCGAGTGCTTCAGGTAGCCAATAGTCTGAATTATCAGGTTGTGCAGTGGGATACCGACTCCTTGGATTGGAAAAACCCTGGTGTACAGACCATTGTTGATCGCGTAGTAAGCAAGGCACATCCAGGGGACATCGTACTGCTGCATGCAAGCGATTCCTCCAAACAAACGCATGAAGCACTCCCTGTAATTATCGACAAGTTGAAAAATCAGGGCTATGAATTTGTTACCGTGTCTGAGTTGCTCAACCATTCCAGTGTGGAAGGTAAGGAAGTTCGTGACCAAGCCAGCGGTCAATGATTACTCAATTATGAGCTATAGCTCAAATAGGTGCTTAAAAGTTGAAAAGAGCTAACCAGGTTAGCTCTTTTTGGTATGTTTTTTGTGCAAAATGAATTCTATGCTCGGCTTTCTTTCAACTGTTCTGCCTTTCCACTTACACTCCGGTTCGTCGATACATCCACCAGCCTGTGCAATATCAGCATTTGGTATGCATTACATAGGAGCAAGGGAACCACAATAAATATGGTTGCAGCATTCACATCAATACGTAATACGCCGATCGTCTCCACTATGGTGACGGCAATCATGAAAAAGAGTGTAGGTACAAGCGCGGAGATATGAGTCAGCTTTACTTTAACGTAAGCGGTAACAATTGCAGCTGCCAAAATAATGATACCTAACACAATATCCGATATGCGTTCCCGGTCTCCCCCAACAAACAGGCGTAAAAACATCACGTCAAGCAGGGCTAACACCGTTAGTACAATCTGCACGATCTGCCAACCGCGCTTTGGAAATACACCTTTACCCATATAATTCAATATCAGATATGCAAAGAAACCCATTTGTGAATACACGCTGATCATAACCCCTGATCCAAATAAGATCAAAAGATACAGAAGAAAATCATTCAATCCATTTGTTTTCTCCCCGTTCACCAGCATCATAATCAATCCTGTACCCAATGCTCCCGCGGCCCCAATAAGCAAGGCTGTCCAAAACAGGAAAAACCATTTACGTAAATTCAAAAGTTTTCCACCCCCGAGTGTTTATTTTACCAACCTTCTCAGCAAAAAACCATCATTGCTCAACATATTTCCCCCTTTCCCATCACATACTACATCCAGTATCTAATCAAGGAGGGATTGTACACATGAAACGGCCTTTGTGGCAGCTATGCTGTGTCGTACTGGGGCTATCCGTCATGCTTGCCGGCTGCGGTTCAGATCAGAGTTCTTCGCCTCCTCAGGGCAGTTATAAAGAGATGAAAACAATGGTTGTAGATATCTTAAAAAGTGATGAAGGCAAGAAAGCGGTGGAGGAAGCTCTTACAGGTCAAAGCTCATCCAGCGGAAGCAGCGGTTCTGAAGAAGGCGGCGGTTCGGGTGGTGCTTCGGGATCCATTGGTATGAAAATGTTAATGCCTGTGCAATCTTCGGAACAAATACGTATTGCAGTAAAAGATACCATCACAGCTCCCGAATATAAGAAGGAATTCGAAAAGATCATGACCGATCCGCAGTTTGCGGGTGAATTTGCCAAAGTGATCAACGCACAAAGTAAACAGCTTCATATGCAATTGATTAAAGATCCCACATATCAAAAGTCTGTTGAAGACATCATGAAGTCACCTGAGGTATCCAAGATGTTCATGGATATGACGAAGACTCCGGATTATCGTAAACAGACGATGACTGTCATGCAGGAAGTGATGCAAAACCCGTTGTTCCGCATGGAAGTACTCACTTTGCTCAAGAAGGTAGTACAGGACGAATTGCAACCTAAAGTGCAAAGTGGCGGACAACAGGGGCAAGAACAAGGCGGACAGCAAGAGGGTCAGGGCGAAGGTGGTGGTGATGGCGGAGATGGTGGAAGCAGTGGAGATTCGGGCGGCGGATCATAAACAGTAGGTGTTAATACGCACCACAGATACTGAAAAGCCTGCATCCAAATGGACGCAGGCTTTATTTGTATTTATAACACTCATACCATTAGAATTTGGATTCAATGGACCGGGCAACTTCATCGTAGATAGCCCCTATACGGGAATCTGCTTTGTAAACCGAAGGTGAGAAATCAGGCTCGGAAGGATGATTATCCGGCGTGCCTAATGGAATCTGGGCAAGCAGGCTTGTATGCAGACTTTCCGCAAGTCTTCCCCCGCCTCCACGACCAAAGACATAATCCTTCTCTCCGCAACTGCCACACTCATAATAAGCCATATTCTCAACCACACCAAGTAACTCATGATCGGTCTGAATGGCCATTGCACCCGCACGTGCTGCGACAAAAGCTGCCGTTGCATGCGGCGTGGTAACGATGATTTCCTTACTCTGTGGCAACATCTGATGCACATCCAAAGCAACATCTCCCGTACCTGGTGGCAAATCCAGTAATATATAATCCAATTCGCCCCACTGGACATCCGTAAAGAATTGACGCAACATCCGACCTAGCATGGGTCCACGCCAGATTACCGGATTGTTCTCCCGAATAAAGAAGCCCATCGACATGACTTTGACGCCAAAACGTTCAACCGGTTGAATAACGCCATCTTCAACGACCGGATATTCTTCAATCCCCATCATGTCGGGTACACTGAAGCCATAGATATCCGCATCAATTAAGCCCACTTTCTTGCCTTGACGTGCCAAGGCTGCAGCCAGATTAACGGTTACCGTTGATTTACCAACGCCACCTTTACCACTGGCCACAGCAATAAAACGAACACCTGATTCAGGACTTAACAGCTCATGTCCATCCAGACCCGCTGCGTGACCTTTTACGAGCACTTCGTCCCGATCTGGCTCATTATCGGGTTGTCCCATATTCAGGCTCTCACGATCATGCTCAGAAGCTGCACGCACACGAATATGGGCATCCTTCATTCCGTGCTGGGACAACAGATTACGCGTTGCATCAGTCAAGGCTGTTGTATCCTCAGGTCGATTTTCCAGTGTCACTATGGTCAGAGCCACATGATTTTCTTTCACCATAATATCTCGAACCCATTCCAGTTCGGTCAGACTTACTCCCAATTGTGGTTCTTGTAATGGCTGTAATAGTTCAAGTATCTGTTCTTTTGATAACATCAGACAGCACCTCAGCTTTATCTATTGGCATGTAATTAGGTATGCTGATCCAATTATATCATTACCTTTCTTGTTCTGACTAACTTTTAGGCCGTTCTCCTGAGGAATATCTGAGAATTCCATTATAGATCGAAGCAGCTACCTTACGTTGATAAGCTTCGTCAGCAAGCATACGTGCCTCTTCCGGATGAGAAAGGAAACCCACTTCTACCAGCGCTGAAGGGATCTTCAGAGCCTGTAACAGATAAACCGTATTCACCGTTTTGGCGATCCGATCTGTATTCTCCAGGTTACGAACCATCTCTTGTTGAAGCAGATTAGCCAAACCTTCATTATCCGGATGGTTCGTTGTATAGAAAACCTGCGCTCCACTCCATCGGTTGGATGGGACACTGTTCATGTGAATGCTAATAAAGAGATCTGCTTGCTTATCCTCTATCCGCCGTACTCTTTGTTTCAGATCTTCCGTCTTTCGTTTGGAGTACCCCTTGGTGTCCGATTCCGCCAAATCAGTGTCTATTTCTCGTGTCATAACCACTAAGGCCCCTGCCTGTTGCAAATAATCTCTCACATACAGGGCGATAGACAGATTGATATCTTTTTCAATAACCCCCTGTTTACTTACCGCTCCTCCATCTGGACCTCCGTGTCCTGCATCAATGGCAATGACTTTACCCGCCATCGGCAAACTCCAATAACCTGACGTCTTAGCGGAAGGCAGTTCATAGGACATTACCGCCACTAACATGGCCAGTAGACAGAGACTCAGCATGACCCTTTTGATTGTTTTTAGCCTAATCCAGACTACAAAGTGTTTCCCCATATTTTTACGCATAAAAAAACCACCTCGTCCCTATAAATGACTCTAATCATCTATATGGGACAAGATGGACAAATATACCGCTAGGAGCGGACTTGCTCCGCCATTCCTTCAATCAGCACCTCAGCTACCTCAGGACGTGTAAATTCAGGTGGAGGGCACTGGCCGTCACGGAGCAACCCGCGTACTTTGGTGCCGGAAAGCGCCATATGATGTTCTTTATCATGTGGGCAAGTTTTACTCGATGCCATGTTTCCACATTTGGTACAGAAGAAACTATGTTCGAAGAACAACGGAGTGATCCCCAGTTCCTCTGCTGTAAAGTTAGTAAAGATCTCCTGTGCTTCATATGTTCCATAATAATCACCAACACCCGCATGGTCACGACCAACAATAAAGTGGGTACACCCGTAATTTTTGCGAACCATCGCATGGAAAATAGCTTCACGTGGACCAGCATACCGCATGGCTGCGGGGAACACACCAAGGAACGCACGATCAGCCGGGTAATAGTTCTCCAGTAATACCAGATAACTCTTCATCCGAACATCTGCAGGTACATCGTCCGACTTCGTCTCTCCAACAAGCGGATTCAGGAAGAGTGCATCTACAATCTCCATAGCGCTCTTCTGAATGTATTCATGAGCCCGATGGACCGGATTACGTGTCTGAAAACCAACTACGGTCTTCCAACCCTTCTCCTGAAAAATCTTCCGGGTATCTGCAGGATCATAATAGAATTCCTCAAATTTCGAAGGTTTTGGACGGTTCAACACTTGGATTGGACCTCCTACGTATGTTGCAGGACGCTCCAAAAGTTTTTTAACGCCCGGGTGCTCGGGATCATCTGTTTTGAATACACGCCGGGCTTCTTCACCCTGATCCACCTGGTATATACTTTGGACTTCGAGCAATCCATAAGTGACTCCATCTTGATCACCAACAAGTTTCACACGTTCACCAATCTGGAGGGATGCGGCTTGTTTATCGTCAACAGCAAGTGTAATCGGTATACTCCAGACTGTTCCATCGGCGAGACGCATGCGAGACACCACCGAAAGGTAATCTTCCTCATTCAAGAAACCTTGAAGTGGTGAGAACGCACCTACACCAATTAGATCCAAATCTGATATTGTCCAGGTATTAATACGCAAAGAGGATAAGTTTTTACTGTCTTGTAACAATTGCTCCCGTTCTTCTCCTTGTACGATACGTTGAACCAACGTACCTCCATGAGGCAGAATCGATGTCATCTTGTCAGCTCCTTGTATAGCTATTATTTATGAAGGCCACATTCCGTTTTATCATTACCAGACCAGCGTCCGGCACGTGGGTCCTCTCCAGGCATCACTTGACGTGTGCAATGCTCACAACCAATACTTGGGTAGTTCTGATCATGAAGAGGGTTATATAAAACGTTATTGTCACGAATATATTGCCATACATCCTCAGTCGTCCAGTGTGCAATCGGATTAAACTTCATCAGGCCAAATTTGGAATCATATTCAACCTTCTTTGAGTTTGCACGAGTTGGTGCTTGATCTCTACGTATACCTGTGATCCATGCATCATACTGAGAAAGAATACGTGTTAACGGTTCGACTTTGCGAATGTTACAGCACCCATTGGGATCAGACTTCCACAACTCTTCACCGTGCTCAGCTGCCTGCTCTTCCGGAGTAATCTTAGGAGACACACGTACAAATTCAAGATTGTAGTTCTCCTGCATCTTATCACGTGTTTCGTATGTTTCTTTAAAGTGAAAATCTGTATCCAGATAAAAAATATCTGTGGATGGGCTGATTTTCTGCACCATATCTACAAGTACAACATCTTCTGCACCAAAGCTACATGCAAAAGTGATATTTGGGAATGTTTCAATAGCATACCGAATAATATCCTCTGGACTAGCATGTTCCAGTTCCTCTGCCTTCGTCCGTGCCAAATCTTCTTTCTCCAACAAGTTCATCTGTGAATTTCCCCCATTCTGCAATTCAATACATCTTAAAGCCGACTAATCTAATATGAATTATGTTTAGTATAAATCTTTCATTGGGGATGTCAATGCCTGCCATATGGTAAAATAAATCAGTTTTTGCCCATTACTTATCGTCGCTCTCAAACATTATTTTGGTTCAATTTATCCATTTCTCTGTTAATGAGATAAAAACAATGATGTTGGCCCAGGTCATTAGACAGGTAAAAATACATCGCTTAGCCTGGGAAACCTTTGCTGTTACTGGGTTTGGACAGTTCTTGTCATCGAGAACTGCATCAAAAAAACACTGGGTGATTGAAAATAAAGGAAGAAAAGCTAAAGTTTTAAGGGGAGCAACGTTGCGAATTTTAGCTGTTGATATGTAAGGGACTTTTATCGTTTCCATAAGAAATACTGATAAGGTTTGCAATAAAGAATTAAGTGCAAAAACAGTAAGCCGAGTGCATTCAAGAAATCACGCATGAGTTCTAATCGATGATTATAAAAGAGCTGTTATAAAATGTGTGGTGAGTGGTGAGTGGTGAGTGGTGAGTGGTGAGTGGTGAGTGGTGAGTGGTGAGTGGTGAGCGATGGGTATGAGCATATTCAATGATCTAAACGATTAGAGAGGTTCAGTAAAATGTGGATGTATTAACGTACATATTATAGGACTGTATTGAGGGACATTAAGGGCACATTGAAAAGGCAATGAAGGAAAAATGCAGAAGCTTGGGGAGAGACATCAGAAATATAAGAGCTACCGCATAAACTAATATAATATATGGCGTAATAATCATGAATATATAAAAAAGCCTTTGACCGAGGCCAAAGGCTTTTAATATTAACGTTTGGAGAACTGAGGTGCGCGACGAGCCGCTTTAAGACCGTATTTTTTACGTTCTTTCATACGTGGGTCACGAGTCAGGAATCCTGCTTTTTTCAGGGATGCACGGTATTCCGGATCTGCTTTGAGCAGAGCGCGGGAGATACCATGACGGATTGCGCCGGCTTGACCGGAGATTCCGCCACCATGAGCAATAACAAGAACGTCATAGTTGTTGAGCGTTTCTGTCAAGTTCAGTGGTTGTTTTACGATCAGTTTGAGTGTTTCCAAACCGAAGTATTCATTAATATCACGTTTATTGATGACAATGCGTCCTTCACCCGGTACAAGGCGAACACGTGCTACCGAATGTTTACGACGACCTGTCCCATAGTATTGTACTTGTGCCATGAAACTGTCCTCCTTTTAATTAACCGCGAAGTTCGTAAACTTCTGGTTTTTGTGCTGCATGTGGATGCTCAGTGCCTCTGTACGCTTTAAGTCTCAACTTCATTTTCTCGCCCATGCGAGTTTTAGGAAGCATACCGCGAACAGCCAATTCCAACATACGCTCAGGTTTGTTTTTAACCATCTCTTCAGCTGTAGTTACTTTCAAACCACCTGGGTGCATTGAGTGACGGTAGTATTTTTTACCTTGCATTTTCTTACCAGTCAATACGATTTTCTCAGCATTGATGATAACAACGAAATCGCCAGTGTCCACATGTGGAGTGAATTGTGGCTTGTGTTTGCCGCGAATCAAAGCTGCTGCTTCGCTCGCCAAACGTCCGAGGGTTTTGCCTTCAGCATCAATGATGTGCCATTGGCGCTCAACTTCGTTAGGCTTCGCCATGTACGTAGTACGCATGAAAAGTTCCTCCTTAAAATGTTCAAAATCATCATTTTCATTTATCTTCGTTCGTTAAGTTATAACTTTAGGTGTTGATGGATTGTAAATTTGATGTGAACCTCTTAATTGGGGCTGTGGGAAAGCCATTAAGAAAACACAACTTTTATATTACATGATAGGCGATTAAATCGCAAGTGTTAATTAAGCTTTTCACTCACCAAATTTAATCTTTTTTGTATTCAAGATCCCAGAGCATTAAACCGCAGCTAACTGCAGTAGGTCCTGCAGCAGATCGATTACATGCAGCAATCATATTTGGTACATCAGAGGCTTTCCGTTTGCCCTCTCCGATCTCCAGCAGTGTCCCTACAATGATACGAACCATATGCTGCAAAAAGCCGTTACCACTCACATAAATGTGAATGACACCCTGATCGCGCGGATGGTCTCTGCACATTGATCGGTCCACTTCCATCCATGCTTCATACACCGAACGGACATGATTCTCTTTCTGAGACTTGCGTGAAGCAAAAGAAGTAAAATCATACGTCCCTATGAAATGTCGTAAGCCCTCCTGCATTGCCATAATATCAAGCTTCGCATGATGATGATATTGCAGTCTTCTGTTGAATACATCCGGAAATTGATTCGCATTGACTGTATAACGATACGTTTTCTTTTTCGCTGCATAGCGAGAATGAAAATCAGCCGAAACTTCAATCGCATCAATAACGACAATATCGGAGGGTAATCTGGAGTTGAGTGCAATACACCAACGTTCAATCGGGATCTGGGACTCCGTAGGAAAATTGAAGATTTGTCTGCGGGCGTGAACACCTGCATCTGTTCGGCCTGAACCTGTAATTTTAACCTTCTCACCGGTTAAAGCACGAATCGCATCTTCAAGATGATCCTGAATGGTATTCCCACCCGGCTGTACTTGGAAGCCGAAATAGGCAGTGCCATCATAAGTTAACGTCATACATAAGTTCCGCATTATTACCACACCTTTGTTCCATACTATACATATCCCTATCCCGAACAGCAAAAGAAGCCCCTTACGGAGCTTCTATTACAGCACGAATTCCGAAATGAAGAGAAAAAAAGGGTTAATCCAGAACCGTTGATTCTGTCCCCTTTCCTCATCTCATCTGTTTTACGCGCGGTCTACCAGTTCCAAGTAAACCATTGGCGCTGCGTCACCACGACGAGGTCCCAGTTTCAAGATACGAGTGTATCCACCTGGACGCTCAGCGTAACGACCGGACAATTCGCTAAACAGTTTTTGGATTGCATCTTGCTCACCATCGATAGTTTCGCGGCGAACATAAGCTGCCACTTGGCGACGGGCATGAAGATCTCCCTTTTTCGCTTTAGTGATCAGTTTTTCAGCAATAGAGCGAACCTCTTTTGCTTTCGCTTCAGTTGTCTGAATGCGTTCGTATAAGAACAGGTCGGTTACCAGGTCACGGAACAAAGCTTTACGTGCGCTGGAATTACGGCCCAACTTTTGGTATGCCATTGTTTTCCCTCCTTCACTTCAAGCACTCGGCTGTCTATTCTTCTGTACGGAGTCCCAAACCAAGTTCCTCAAGCTTCTCTTGAACTTCTTCCAAAGACTTGCGTCCGAGGTTACGGACTTTCATCATGTCTTCTTCCGTTTTCGTAGTCAGCTCTTGCACGGTATTAATACCGGCACGTTTGAGGCAGTTGTAGGAACGAACAGAGAGATCCAGCTCTTCGATCGTCATTTCGAGTACTTTTTCTTTTTTGTCTTCTTCTTTTTCGACCATGATTTCTGCATCTTTCGCTTCGTCTGTAAGACCCACGAAGAGCATCAAATGCTCAGTCAAAATTTTAGCGCCGAGGCTTACAGCCTCTTCAGGACGAATACTTCCATCAGTCCAAACTTCCAACGTAAGCTTGTCATAGTTGGTCACTTGACCGACACGCGTATTTTCCACGGCGTAGTTAACGCGACTGATCGGGGTGAAGATGGAATCGACTGGGATGACGCCGATCGGCTGGTCATCGCGTTTATTCCGATCTGCCTGGACGTAGCCGCGACCGCGATTGGCAAAAATACGCATGTGAAGTCTCGAACCTGGTCCGAGCGTAGCAATGTGCAAATCCGGGTTAAGGATTTCCACATCGGAGTCAGCACGGATATCTCCAGCCGTAATTGCCCCTTCGCCTTCAGCATCAATCTCGAGCACTTTCTCCTCGTCTGAATGAATCTTAAGCGACAAAGCTTTCAGGTTAAGAATAACCTCCGTTACATCTTCCATTACGCCAGGAACTGTAGCAAATTCATGCAGAACGCCATCGATTTGAACCGAAGACACTGCCGCACCCGGCAGTGACGAGAGCAAGATTCGGCGAAGCGAGTTTCCAAGCGTCGTACCGTATCCGCGCTCAAGCGGTTCTACTACGAATTTCCCATAGGTGCCATCATCGTTGACGTCTACCGTCTCAATTTTCGGCTTTTCGATTTCAATCACTGCAATACCCCTCCTTCAAAACGTCGGTCCTCTATGAAACATTTACCTTCTCTTGCGAAAACATGTAGTAGTATGCCTAAACAACCATTATTAGCAGATTGTGCCGGAAATATACCACACGCAGGGGCAAATCTCATTAGACACGACGACGTTTTGGAGGACGGCATCCGTTATGCGGGACTGGAGTTACGTCTTTGATCAGGTTAACTTCAAGACCAGCAGCTTGCAAAGAGCGGATCGCTGCTTCACGGCCTGCGCCTGGTCCTTTAACCATAACCTCAACGGCTTTCATCCCATGTTCCATTGCAGCTTTGGCAGCAGTCTCAGCAGCCATTTGTGCAGCAAACGGAGTCGATTTACGGGAACCTCTGAATCCGAGGCCGCCGGAGCTTGCCCACGAAATTGCGTTTCCGTGAGGATCCGTAATAGTAACGATAGTGTTATTGAAAGTGGAACGGATATGCGCCACGCCAGATTCAATATTCTTACGGTCACGACGTTTAGTACGTACGACTTTTTTCGGTTTAGCCATTTTCTCTTATCCCCCCTTATTATTTCTTCTTGTTCGCTACTGTACGACGAGGACCTTTACGAGTACGAGCATTCGTTTTCGTACGTTGTCCACGAACAGGCAGACCACGACGATGACGAACTCCACGGTAACAACCGATCTCCGTCAAACGTTTAATATTCAAAGAGATTTCTCGACGCAGGTCACCTTCTACTTTGACCTCTTTATCGATACTTTCACGCAATTTGCTGACTTCATCTTCCGTCAAATCACGAACACGAGTGTCCGGATTGATGCCTGTTGTGCTCAGAATTTTCTGGGAAGTCGTTTTACCGATTCCGAAAATATAAGTCAAGGCGATCTCAACGCGCTTATCACGTGGCAAATCCACACCAGATATACGTGCCATTTTACGCTACACCCCCTTCTTTAACCTTGTTTTTGTTTGTGTTTCGGATTTTCACAGATAACCATAACATTCCCTTTGCGGCGAATGACTTTGCACTTTTCGCAAATCGGCTTGACCGAAGGTCTTACCTTCATGTGAATTACCTCCTCAAAGTTTTGCTAAGCAAAACCCTCTTCGTAAGCATTGACCTTGTTCTACTATTGTAAAACCGGCTTCGAAGCTTTCGCAAGTTTTGCCGGGCAAAACCCGCTACATAAGCTTCACAGTTCATTGCAACTGTCTACTACTATTTACGGTAAGTTATGCGACCTTTTGTTAAATCATAAGGCGACAACTGAACAACTACTTTGTCTCCAGTCAGGATACGGATAAAGTGCATCCGCAGTTTTCCGGAAACATGAGCGAGAATTTGATGACCGTTCTCAAGCTCAACCTTGAATGTTGCATTCGGTAGCGGTTCGAGAACCGTACCTTCCACTTCAATGACATCTTCCTTAGCCATTAGTCAGTCTCCTTTCTCTTCAGCTTGAATGTTGGTGGATTCCAGAAATGAATGAACCGCGTAACGGAGCTTTCCATTTGTCACCCGACCACTCTCGTTTAAACTGTTCACAACCTCGCTGCTAATCATGGGCTGGAGCTCAAGATGAAGAAGATTCTTCTTCTTTGGTTGATCAAACTTACGTTTGTCTCCATCCGCAATATATACGAACTTACCGTCCGCTATAGCAACAATTACTGCGGCTTGGTCCGCATTGCGGCCTTTACGGATCTTCACAAGTTGACCGAGCTGCGGATTAGACTGACTGTTCATGCCTCATCACCTACGCATTCAGTTTCGTGAAAATTTCCATACCATCTGGTGTAACTGCTACGGTGTGTTCAAAGTGTGCACATAACTTACCATCAACCGTGACGACAGTCCAGTTATCTTCCAACGTTTTCACATACCGTCTACCTACGTTAACCATCGGCTCTATGGCCAGCACCATGCCCGCTTTAAGCCGTGGTCCCCGATCGGGAAGACCATAGTTCGGAATCTGTGGTTCTTCGTGCAGATCTGCGCCTATGCCGTGACCGACATATTCACGAACTACGGAGAACCCTTCATCTTCAATATATTTCTGAATCGCATGAGATATTGTAAACAAGCGAACGTCCGGTTTTACCAGCGCCAGACCTGCGTATAACGAAGCCTCGGTAACGTCCAGAAGACGACGGGCTTCTTCGGAAATACGGCCGACCGGATAAGTCCAGGCGGAATCTCCATGATACCCCTGGTACTGCGCGCCAATGTCAAACGTAACGATATCGCCCTCGTTCAACTTGCGTTTGCCGGGAAATCCATGTACCAACTCTTCATTGACTGAAGCGCACACACTGGCAGGGAAACCGTTATAACCTTTGAAAGACGGCACAGCTCCTTGACTGCGGATATATTGATCAGCCATATGGTCAAGTTCTCCAGTCGTAATACCGGGAGCGATATGCTCTGCCAAGAGACGATGCGTTTCCGCAACAATTCTCCCTGCTTCCCTCATCAAGCCCAGTTCCGTTTCGGACTTACCAATGATCATCAATTAACCTCTCAGTAAGGACACGATTTCTTGAGAAACTTGATCGATATCCTGTTCTCCGTTCATTTGACGAAGAAGACCTTTAGTCTCATAGAACGTGAGGAGTGGTGCTGTTTTGTTGATATACTCGTCCAGTCGTGTACCTACACTCTCTTCATTATCATCAGAGCGTTGATACAACTCACCAGCGCATTTATCACAAATACCTTCCTGCTTAGGCGGATTGAATACCACATGATAAGTGGAACCACAGTTTTTACAAATTCGACGACCCGTCAAACGAGCGAGCAATTTGTTGCGATCCACTTTCAGGTTGATTACATGATCGAGACCTGAGTTCAATCGATCCAGAATGCCATCGAGCGCTTCTGCTTGCGAAAGGGTTCTTGGAAATCCGTCCAAGAGGAAACCTTCTCTGCAGTCAGGCTGCTGCAAACGTTCTTCAACGATGCCAATGGTTACATCATCTGGTACAAGCAATCCTTGATCCATATATTCCTTGGCTTTCATGCCAATGGGAGTTCCCTGTTTGATCGCGAGACGAAATGCATCGCCTGTTGAAATATGGGGAATACCGAACTCTTTCACGATGACGTCTGCTTGCGTTCCTTTTCCTGCCCCCGGAGGGCCCATGAATAGGATGTTCACGTTATGTCACTCCCTCCAAGACTACCCTACATCAACAAACAGCACAATAGGTGCCGGCAAGTAAATCTTCACTCGACCGGTACCTATTGCCTATTTATTGATAAAACCTTTGTAGTGGCGTTTGATCAATTGGCTTTCGATTTGCTTCATCGTATCCAGCGCAACACCGATAACGATCAGGAGGGATGTTCCTCCAATTTGCGCAGATTGAGGCAAACCAGACAGTGCCCCCAAGATTACAGGCAGAACGGAAATGACTGCCAAGAACATGGCACCGGCCATTGTCAAACGAGTCATGACACGGGTCAGATATTTCTCGGTTGCTTTACCCGGGCGAATGCCTGGGATGTAACCGCCGTTCTTTTTCATATTATCAGCCATCTGCTGTGGATTCATCTGTACGAAAGTATAGAAGAATGTGAAACCGAAGATCATCACGACATACAACAACATACCCAGAGGTTTGTGTGTAGTCAGGTTCTGTCCGATCCACTGTGCCCAAAGGCGATCTGCCCAGAAGTTGGCGATGATCGTCGGGAACATCAACAGCGATGATGCGAAGATGACAGGGATAACACCTGCTGCATTAATTTTCAGCGGGATATGTGTATTCTGTCCACCGTACATTTTGTTACCTACGACACGTTTAGCGTACTGTACCGGAATTTTCCGAATCGCCTGCTGAATGTAAATGACCCCTATGATGATCAACACAATAACAATTGCGATGATAACACCTTTAAGAATATTCATAAACAGTTGGTCAGGTTGAATGAAGTCGGATTCGATCGTTTGTTTGATAATGTTAGGCACCGTAGATAGGATACCCGCAAAGATCAAGATTGAAATCCCGTTTCCTATGCCCTTCTCGGTGATCTGCTCACCAAGCCACATCAGGAATGAAGTACCGGCCGTAAGTACAATCGCGATCAAGATATAATCTGCAAATGTAGCGTTAGGAATCATGTCTGTATTGTACAAGCGGTTGAATCCGATCGACGTACCAAACGCTTGAATCAATGCCAGGCCAATCGTTAAATAACGGGTCAATTGTGCAGATTTCTTCTTACCTTGTTCACCTTGCTTTGCCCACTCCGCTAATTTAGGAATAACGTCCATGGAAAGCAACTGTACTATGATAGACGCAGTGATGTAAGGCACGATCCCGAGCGCAAATATCGAGAACTGGAAGAGCGCTCCACCCGAGAACGTATTGAGAAGTCCAAAAACTTCTTTACCCGCAGAATTTGTCGCTTCGAACACGTCTTTGTTAACTCCCGGTACGGGAACAAAGGAGCCGATGCGGTAAATGATCAGTACAAAAAGGGTAAATAATACCCTTTTGCGCAGATCTTCAACCCGCCAGATATTCTTTAGGGTCTTGAACATTAAATCACCTCGGTTGTACCGCCGGCAGCTTCAATTTTCTCAATAGCAGATTGAGAAAACTTGTTAGCTTTAACAGTCAGCTTCACAGTGACATCACCGTTACCCAGGATTTTGATTCCGGATTTAGCGTTTTTAACTACGCCGTTCGTCATCAAGAATTCTGGAGTTACTTCAGTACCCGCAGCAAAACTGTTCAGGTCTTCAGTATTCACAACTGCATATTCTTTGCGAGTTGGGTTTACAAAACCACGTTTTGGCAAGCGACGATACAATGGATTTTGTCCACCTTCGAAGCCTGGACGTACTCCACCGCCAGAACGAGAATTTTGTCCTTTGTGACCGCGACCTGATGTTTTACCTGTACCACTACTTGGACCGCGACCAAGACGTTTACGTTCTTTGCGGGATCCAGGAGATGGTGAAAGCTCATGTAACTTCATCGTTCGTTGCACCTCCTTAAAGATTTGTGGGATTAACCCGATATTAAGCTTCTACTTCTTTAACAGCAACCAAGTGGCTTACTTTGTTAATCATACCACGGATGGCAGGATTATCGTTTTGTACCACTTTGCTATTGATTTTGCGCAAACCCAATGTTTTCACAGTTGTTCTTTGCGTCTCCGGACGTCCGATCAAGCTGCGGACGAGGGTAATTTCTAATTTAGCCATGAGAATTCCCTCCTTAACCCAGAAGCTCTTCGACGGATTTTCCGCGCAGTTTAGCCACGTCTTCAGCACGCTTCAAACGGGACAAACCTTCCAAAGTCGCATTGACCATGTTCATGGAATTCGAAGAACCCAGAGATTTTGTCAAAATGTCACCTACACCAGCAAGTTCGAGAACCGCACGTACAGGACCACCAGCGATAACACCAGTACCTTCAGATGCTGGTTTCAACAGCACGCGTCCTGCGCCGAACTTACCTGTTACCAAGTGAGGAATCGATGTTCCTACGAGTGGAACGTGTACAAGGTTTTTCTTAGCGTCTTCAATACCTTTGCGAATTGCATCAGGTACTTCGCCCGCTTTACCGATACCAGCTCCAACCCAGCCGTTGCCGTCGCCGACTACAACCAGTGCGCTAAAGCTGAAACGGCGTCCGCCTTTTACTACTTTAGCTACGCGATTAATATTTACAACTCTTTCAGTCAGTTCCAAAGTATTCGGATCTACACGCAAGTCGTTAACCTCCTTTTGAAAAATATCTTAAAACTCAAGTCCTGCTTCACGAGCCGCTTCAGCCAATGCTGCGATACGACCATGGTACAGATAACCGCTACGGTCAAATACGATGTTGGAAACACCTTTGTCTTTCGCACGTTTAGCAACGAGTTCGCCAACTTTACGAGCTGATTCAACAGATGCACCATTTTTGATGTCAGTGCTCAATTCTTTGTCTACGGTAGACGCGGAAGCGATTGTTACACCAGCAACATCATCGATGATTTGAGCATACATATGTTTACCAGAACGGAATACGTTCAAACGAGGACGTGCTGCCGTTCCTTGGATTTTCTTACGAACACGAAGGTGTCTTTTCAGACGAGCCTTATTTTTATCTGGTTTCGTAATCATCTCAAAGATTCACTCCTTTCAGGTTACCTCGCTGGCTTCAAAGCAGAAGCCACGGGGTATATTAGAAACACACGAAGCAAGCAAGCCGAAAGCCGCGCAAAGGCGGTAAGAGAAATCTTATTTCTTCTTACCGGCTTTACCTTCCTTACGGATGATACGCTCGCCTTCATATTTAATACCTTTACCTTTGTACGGCTCAGGTTCACGTACGGAACGGATTTTAGCAGCGTAAGCACCTACACGCTCTTTGTCAATTCCGCGAACGATGATTTTTGTATTCGAAGGTACTTCGAATTCGATTCCCGCTTCCGGTGTAATTTCAACCGGGTGAGAGTAACCAACGTTCAGAACGATTTTATCTCCGGATTTGCTTGCACGATATCCGACCCCAACCAATTCCAGAGATTTCGCGAATCCTTCAGTAACGCCGCTCACCATATTGTTTACAACGCTACGCGTTGTGCCGTGCAAAGAACGGTGAGTTTTGTTATCGGAAGGACGCACAACTGTGATTTCGTTATTTTCAACTGTAACCTTCATGTCTTTATGAAGCTCACGAGTCAAAGTTCCTTTAGGTCCTTTTACCGTAATAACGGTGTTGTCCAGGGTGATGTCTACACCACTTGGTACTGTGATTGGTTTGCGACCAATACGAGACATATGTTGCACCTCCTATCTTGTGACGTTATATTACCAAACGTAGCAAACGACTTCTCCGCCGGATTTCGATTGACGAGCTTCTTTGTCCGTCATGATACCTTTAGATGTCGAGATGATCGCGATTCCCAGGCCACCAAGTACACGAGGTACTTCGTTGCTTTTCGTGTAAACACGAAGACCAGGTTTACTGATTCTTTTCAGACCAGTGATAACGCGCTCGTTATTTTGACCGTATTTCAGGAAAACACGGATAATCCCTTGTTTGTTATCATCGATAACTTCAGCGTCACGGATGAAACCTTCACGCTTCAGGATATCGGCGATTTGTTTTTTCATTGTTGAAGCAGGCATTTCTACCGTTTCGTGACGAACAGTGTTCGCGTTACGAATACGAGTAAGCATATCTGCAATTGGATCAGACATAGTCATTGTGAGTTAACCTCCTTCCCGTTCAGGACTTTTTACCAGCTTGCTTTTTTCACGCCAGGGATCTGGCCTTTATAAGCTAATTCACGGAAACAAATTCTGCAAATTTTGAACTTTTGCAGGACCGAATGTGGACGTCCGCAACGCTCACAGCGTGTATATGCACGTACTTTAAACTTAGGTGTACGTTGTTGTTTAACTTTCATCGAAGTTTTTGCCACTTAGCCTGACACCTCCTAAATAATTTCGGAGAAAAGGGAGTCTTTCCAGACACCCGGAAACGTTATGCCAACATTACTTAACGAAAGGCATTCCCATTTGCGTAAGCAATTCACGGGACTCTTCGTCTGTTTTCGCCGTTGTTACAATGACAATATCCATACCGCGGACTTTATCAACTTTATCGTATTCGATCTCCGGGAAGATCAATTGCTCTTTCAGACCCAGTGTATAGTTACCACGTCCATCAAAAGCATTACTCGATACACCGCGGAAGTCGCGGACACGAGGAAGCGTTACGTTGAGCAGCTTATCTAGGAAGAAGTACATACGCTCACCGCGTAATGTAACTTTCGCACCGATAGGCATATTCTCACGCAGTTTGAAACCTGCGATAGATTTTTTAGCACGAGTGATTACAGGTTTTTGACCCGCGATCAGTTGCAAATCGTTTACTGCAGAATCCAACACTTTAGAGTTTTGGACAGCGTCGCCCACACCCATGTTGATAACGATTTTCTCGATTTTCGGCACTTGCATTACCGTTGTATAGTTAAACTTCTGCATCAAAGCAGGAGCGATTTCTTGCAGGTAACGTTCTTTCATTCTTGATGCCATGAATCATAGCCCTCCTTTCTCATTCGGTTCAATTAGTCGATAATTTCTCCGGAACGTTTAGCAACGCGCACTTTCTTACCGTTATCCAAAACTTTGTAACCTACACGGGTTACTTTTCCGCTCTTCGGATCGATGTGCATTACGTTGGAAACGTGAATCGGAGCTTCCTTCTCGATAATGCCGCCTTGCGGATTTTGCTGGTTAGGCTTCTGGTGTTTTTTCACCATGTTAACACCTTCCACAAGGACGCGGTTCTCACGAGGATAAGCAGCGATGACACGGCCTTTTTTACCTTTGTCTTTACCGCTGATCACCATAACCGTATCTTCCTTTTTAACGTGAAGTTTGTTGTTATGGGATTCCAGAACTTTTTTCACTCTTGGCATTTCGTACACCTCCTGTTTCTAACATCACGAGATTAAGCTTTAGATAACTTCTGGAGCCAAGGAAACGATTTTCATGAAGTCTTTATCGCGAAGTTCGCGAGCAACTGGTCCGAAAATACGTGTTCCACGTGGGCTTCTGTCGTCTTTTACAACAACCGCTGCATTTTCATCAAAACCGATGTAGGAACCGTCTTTACGACGTACAGAACGTTTCGTACGAACGACAACCGCTCTAACTACATCACCTTTTTTGACAACGCCGCCTGGTGTTGCTTGTTTAACAGAACAAACGATCAGATCACCGATTTGAGCTGTACGACGTCCCGTACCGCCGAGTACGCGGATACACATCAGTTCCTTCGCACCGGAGTTGTCGGCCACAGTCAAACGTGTAAATGGTTGAATCATTTAGTATTCCTCCTTTCAGCAATGCTGCTGATGCATTAGATGATAACCGCTTTTTCTACGATTTCAGTAAGTCTCCAGCGTTTATCTTTCGAAAGCGGACGAGTCTCCATGATTTTCACCGTGTCACCGATTTTCGCAGTGTTTTCTTCGTCATGCGCTTTGAATTTTTTAGTAACCTTAATGCGTTTATGGTACAAGTTGTGTTTTTTGTAAGTTTCTACAGCAACAACAATCGTTTTGTCCATTTTATCGCTGACCACTTTACCAGTTTGCACTTTACGTGCGTTACGTTCTTCGCTCATTGTTGGCCTCCTTCCTGATTACGGACGGATTGTCCATCCTATCCCTAATTAACCGATTCCCAATTCTCTCTCACGGATAATGGTTTTAGCACGAGCTATTTCTTTCCGCACATCACGGATGCGAGTCGGGTTATCCAGCTGACCGGTAGCTAATTGAAAGCGGAGGTTAAAGAGTTCTTCTTTAAATCCGGCAATCTTTTGCTCGATTTCAGCAGAGGTTAGGTTGCGAAATTCACTAGCTTTCATTTGCTTCACCACCCAATTCTTCACGTTTCACGAACTTCGTTTTGATTGGCAGTTTGTGAGCGGCAAGACGCATTGCTTCGCGTGCAATTTCCTCCGGTACACCAGCAAGTTCAAACATGATCTTACCTGGTTTCACTACTGCAACCCATTTTTCTACGTTACCTTTACCGCTACCCATCCGAACCTCGAGAGGCTTTTGAGTGATTGGTTTGTCTGGGAAAATTTTGATCCAAACTTTACCACCACGTTTGATGTAACGAGTCATCGCAATACGAGCCGCTTCGATTTGACGGTTCGTAATCCAAGCCGGTTCCGTAGCTTGCAGACCGTATTCGCCAAAGTTCAGAGTCGTTCCGCCTTTAGCTTGGCCTTTCATATGTCCACGTTGTTGCTTACGGTGTTTTACGCGTTTTGGTACCAACATGATTAGTTGCCTCCTTCCTTAGCAGCTTGTTTCTTAGCCGTAGGAAGAACCTCTCCACGATAGATCCATACTTTTACGCCGATAAGTCCGTAAGTAGTATGAGCCTCTGCTGTACCGTAGTCAATGTCAGCACGCAGTGTGTGCAGTGGAACAGTTCCTTCGCTGTAGCCTTCAGAACGTGCGATCTCAGCACCGCCAAGACGTCCGCCTACTTGAGTTTTGATACCTTTAGCACCGGAGCGCATAGTTCTTTGAATTGCTTGTTTCAGAGCACGACGGAAAGAAACACGACGTTCCAATTGTTGTGCAATGCTTTCAGCTACAAGAACAGCGTCCAAGTCTTGGTTCTTAATTTCAGAAATGTTGATGTGTACTTTTTTACCGCCAGCAATTTTCGTAATTTGGTTACGAAGATTTTCAACTTCCGAACCACCCTTACCAATAACCATACCTGGTTTAGCAGTGTGAATCGTTACGTTTACGCGGTTAGCCGCTCTCTCAATTTCTACACGAGATAAAGCGGAGTCTTTCAATTTATTTTTCAGGAATTCACGAATTCTCACGTCTTCCATCAAAAGATCACCGAAGTCTTTGCCTGCATACCACTTAGATTCCCAGTCACGGATAATTCCGACACGGAGTCCGACTGGATTTACCTTTTGGCCCACACATTTCCCCTCCTTCTACTTCTCAGATACCACCAAAGTAATGTGGCTAGTACGTTTGTTAATACGACTTGCACGTCCCATTGCACGAGGGCGGAAACGTTTCATTGTCGGTCCTTGGTTCACGTAAGCTTGCGAGATAACCAATTTGTTAACATCCAAAGAATAGTTATGTTCCGCATTCGCAATAGCGGAGTTAAGCAACTTCTCAACGATTGGAGAAGCAGATTTCGGAGTGTGACGGAGAATGGCAACCGCCTCACCTACTTGCTTGCCACGAATCAAGTCAACAACGAGTTGAGCTTTACGAGGAGCAATCCGGATAAACTTAGCATGTGCTTTTGCTTCCATTGTGTAACCTCCTTTCAAACATTAAAGATATTCATTTATCTTCTTGTTTTCTTATCATCAGCAGTATGGCCTTTGTACGTACGGGTTGGAGCGAACTCACCCAGTTTGTGTCCGACCATGTCCTCAGTTACATACACTGGCACGTGTTTACGACCATCGTAAACGCCAAATGTGTGTCCGATGAATTGCGGGAAAATTGTAGAACGACGGGACCAGGTTTTGATCACATTCTTCTTACCTGAAGCTTCCATCTCTTCTACCTTTTTAAGCATGTAGCCATCAATGAATGGCCCTTTTTTCAAACTGCGACCCATGTGGAGATCCTCCCTTCAAACATAGCTATTATGCATCCGCAGATGCCTCACGAAGTTATGCACAGTGTGTATTACTTCGTGCGGCGGCGAATGATGTATTTATCAGAAGCTTTATTTTTCTTACGCGTTTTGTAACCAAGTGTAGGTTTACCCCATGGTGACATTGGCGATTTACGTCCGATTGGAGCACGACCTTCACCACCACCGTGTGGGTGATCGTTAGGGTTCATTACTACACCACGAACCTCAGGACGTTTACCCAACCAACGGCTACGACCGGCTTTACCGATTTTGATGAGCTCGTGGTCTTGGTTACCTACAGATCCGATTGTCGCGCGGCAAACTTTCAAAATACGACGAACTTCTCCGGAAGAGAGACGAACGGAAACGTATTTTTCTTCTTTACCAAGCAATTGAGCTTCTGTACCAGCAGCACGAACCAATTGTCCGCCTTTACCTGGTTTCAACTCGATGTTGTGGATAACGGTACCTACTGGAATGTTTTCGAGTGGCAGTGCGTTACCGATTTTGATGTCTGATTCAGGTCCGGAGAATACTTGATCTCCAACTTTCAAACCTTTAGGAGCGATGATATAACGCTTTTCACCATCAGCATAGTGAATAAGAGCGATGTTGGATGTACGGTTCGGGTCATACTCAATCGTAGCAACGCGGCCCGGTATTCCATCTTTAGTACGTTTGAAGTCAATGATACGGTATTTACGTTTGTGTCCACCACCATGGTGACGAACTGTAATTTTACCTTGGTTGTTGCGGCCTGCTTGTTTGCTCAACGGGGCCAACAACGATTTCTCCGGCTGATTTGTGGTGATTTCCTCAAATGTAGAAACGGACATGTTCCGTCTTGCCGGGGATGTTGGTTTATACTTTTTGATTGGCACTGGGTTTCCCTCCTTACTTCAAAAATTCAATTATACAGTTTCAAAGAACTCAAGCGTTTTGCTGTCTTTTGTCAACGTTACAAACGCTTTTTTCCATTCGCTAGTATATCCGGAATAACGTCCGTACCGTTTCGGCTTAGCTGGAACACGAAGCGTGTTCACGTTTTTCACTTTTACATTGAAAATAGCTTCTACTGCCTTTTTGATCTCGGTTTTGTTTGCACGGATATCGACTTCAAATACATATTTCAAGTCGTTCATCATGTCAGCAGTACGTTCCGTAATAATCGGACGTTTTACAATATCACGAGGATCCTTCATTACGCGAGCACCTCCTCTACCTTCTGAACTGCTTCTTTCGTAATGATCAATTTGTCGTGCGAAAGCACGTCAAGAACATTAATACCGTCAGCAGCTACGAATTTCACGCCTGGAATATTCCGTGCGGAAAGAGCTACATTATCATCATAGCTAGGAGCTACGATCAAAGCTTTACGTCCCACTTTGAGGTTACTCAAGATGGCTGCAAATTCTTTAGTTTTAGGCGTGCTCAACGTGAGAGCGTCCAAAACGATAATGTCATTGTCAAGCACTTTGGATGAAAGGGCTGATTTGATCGCCAAGCGGCGAACTTTCTTAGGCAGTTTATACGCATAGCTCCGTGGTGTTGGACCAAATACGATACCGCCGCCTTTCCATTGTGGTGAACGAATTGAACCTTGACGAGCGCGACCTGTACCTTTTTGTTTCCAAGGCTTACGTCCACCGCCACGAACTTCAGAACGTCCTTTTACTTTGTGGGTACCTTGACGAAGGGAAGCGCGTTGCATAAGAACTGCATCGTACAGAACGTGTTGGTTCGGCTCAATTCCGAAAACCGCATCGTTCAATTCAACTTCGCCTACTTGGCTACCATCTACATTGTAAACTGATACTTTTGGCATTTTGTGTTCCTCCTTTCTTCAGTGGTTATTTTTTCACCGTTTCTTTAACTCTAATGAGACTGTTTTTCGGTCCAGGAATGGAACCTTTCACGAGCAACACGTTACGCTCAGCGTCTACTTTAACTACTTCAAGACGTTGGATTGTAATAGTATCATGTCCCATGTGTCCTGGCAGGCGTTTGCCTTTAGGAACGCGGTTAGCTTGGATCGAACCCATTGAACCAGGGCCACGGTGGTAACGCGAACCGTGTGACATAGGTCCAGTGCTTTGTCCCCAACGTTTGATAACGCCGGCAAAACCTTTACCTTTAGAAATACCCGTTACGTCAACGAATTCGCCTTCAGCGAAAATGTCAGCTTTCAGTTCTTGGCCAACTTCATATTCTGCGATGTTGATACCGCGAACTTCACGAACGTAGCGCTTAGGGGCAGTGTTCGCTTTTTTAGCGTGACCTGCTTCTGGCTTGTTAGCATTTTTCTCTTTCTTATCGGAGTAACCGATTTGAATTGCTTCGTAGCCATCGTTCTCAATGTCTTTCTTTTGCAAAACAACACAAGGGCCTGCTTCGATAACCGTTACTGGAACGACGTTACCTTCAGGAGTAAATACTTGAGTCATTCCGAGTTTTTTTCCTAAGATTGCTTTCATGTTGACACCTCTTTTCCTTTATACATGGTCTTTGTTGTAGCTTATATTACAATTTAATTTCGATATCTACACCGGACGGCAGATCCAAGCGCATCAAGGCATCCACAGTTTGTGGAGTCGGGTTAACGATGTCGATCAAACGTTTATGTGTACGTTGTTCGAATTGTTCCCGAGAATCCTTGTACTTGTGCACCGCACGAAGAATAGTAATGATTTGTTTTTCAGTAGGAAGCGGAATCGGACCGGATACACCAGCACCCGAACGTTTTGCTGTTTCAACAATTTTCTCCGCGGATTGATCAAGAATTCTGTGGTCGTAAGCTTTCAAACGAATACGAATTTTTTGCTTTGCCATTTTAGTCCCTCCTTCTATCGCCCAATTTTTTATCGGACATACTCCGTGAAAATTTTCTAGCCACTCTCCCATGGCAAAGGGGCCGGGTGTGCCAGTAACCTCTCACATCATCGCAACGTCACAGAACAACATTCATTATTATATAGAAAAGATAGGCGTATTGCAAGCATATTTAAGAAAAACATTTAAACTTATCTTTTCTGATGAAATGACTTCGTTTATTGCAGTGTTAATCTTCAATATCCAGGCTGCCTTGCCAATCCTTCTAAACACGTAAATGATGTTCATTTCGTATGACGCAGGTTCCGAACTTTAAACATAATAAAAGAGTTCTCTATCCGATGTCGGATAAAGAACTCTTCCGAAGCTTCGTTACAATACAATGTTACTCGTTCCAGTACACTGTTACATATGCTTTATTCAGCGTTAAGCCAAATTATTTTTGGATAGATGCTACGGAACCGGCACCTACTGTACGTCCGCCTTCACGAATGGAGAATTTAGTTCCTTCTTCAATCGCGATTGGGGAGATCAGGGAAACAGTAACAGTGATGTTATCACCAGGCATTACCATTTCAGTACCTTCAGGCAAGTTGATGATGCCTGTTACGTCAGTTGTACGGAAGTAGAACTGTGGACGGTAACCAGTGAAGAATGGTTTGTGACGTCCGCCCTCTTCTTTAGTCAGAACGTAGATTTGAGCTGTGAATTCTGTGTGTGGCTTAACAGAACCTGGTTTTGCAAGTACTTGACCACGCTCGATTTGAGTACGGTCAACACCACGCAACAATGCACCGATGTTGTCACCCGCTTGAGCGGAATCCAACAATTTACGGAACATCTCAACGCCTGTTACAACGGATTTTTTAGTTTCTTCAGTGATACCAACGATTTCGATCTCTTCGCCGACTTTAACAGTACCACGCTCTACACGGCCAGTAGCAACAGTACCACGACCAGTGATGGAGAATACGTCCTCGACAGGCATCAAGAAAGGCTTGTCAGTTTGACGCTCAGGCAGTGGGATGTAAGTGTCGATCTCTTTGAACATCTCAACGATTTTTTGAGCCCATTCGCCATCTGGGTTTGCCAGAGCTTCACGAGCGGATCCACGAGTGATTGGAGTATCGTCACCTGGGAACTCATATTCGTTAAGAAGGTCGCGAACTTCCATCTCAACCAATTCCAACAACTCTTCGTCTTCAACCATGTCACATTTGTTCAAGAACACAACAATGTAAGGTACGCCTACTTGACGGGAGAGCAAGATGTGCTCACGAGTTTGTGGCATTGGGCCGTCTGCTGCGGATACTACCAAGATAGCTCCATCCATTTGAGCCGCGCCAGTGATCATGTTTTTAACATAGTCGGCGTGACCTGGGCAGTCAACGTGAGCGTAGTGACGAGTGTCAGTTTCGTACTCAACGTGTGATGTGGAGATTGTGATACCGCGTTCGCGCTCTTCTGGAGCTTTGTCGATTTGGTCGAATGCAATTGCAGCACCACCGTAAGTTTTGGACAATACAGTTGTGATTGCAGCAGTCAGAGTTGTTTTACCGTGATCGACGTGACCAATAGTACCGATGTTAACGTGGGGTTTATTACGTTCGTATTTAGCCTTTGCCATTTGAACGTGGCCTCCTTAAAATTATAATTTTATGTTTTCACTGAATGAAGTGCTCCGAATTTAATTCTTATGCACTTGCATCCAGTGTGAGAAAACTACTCGGTGCCTTTTGTTTTGGCAACGATTTCTTCAGCGATGCTCTTAGGAACTTCTTCATAGTGAGAGAGTTCCATGGAGAATACGCCGCGTCCTTGAGTACCGGAACGAAGAGTTGTAGAGTAACCAAACATTTCAGACAGAGGTACCTTAGCACGGATGATTTGAGCTCCACTACGGGAATCCATACCTTCGATGCGGCCACGACGGGAGTTCAACATACCCATTACGTCACCCATGTACTCTTCTGGAACAGTTACTTCTACTTTCATGATAGGCTCAAGCAGAACTGGTTTACACTTGTCTTTAGCCGCTTTAAGCGCCATAGATCCGGCAATTTTAAATGCCATCTCATTGGAATCGACATCATGGTAAGATCCGTCTACGATTGTAGCCTTAACGTCAACAAGCGGGAAGCCTGCAATAACGCCGTTTTTCATTTGCTCTTCAATCCCTGACAGTGCAGGTTGAATGTATTCTCTTGGTACGGAACCACCGACAACCTTACTTTCGAACTGGCTGCCTGTACCCGGCTCGAGAGGTTCGAATTCAACCCATACGTGACCGTATTGACCACGACCACCGGATTGACGTACGAATTTACCTTCAACGCGCGCTGGAGCACGGAATGTTTCACGGTAAGCTACTTGTGGTTTACCCACAGTAGTTTCAACCTTGAACTCACGACGCATACGGTCGATGATGATATCAAGGTGAAGCTCACCCATACCTGCCAAGATCGTTTGGCCTGTTTCTTCGTCAGTATGAGCACGAAGAGTTGGATCCTCTTCAGTCAACTTACCGAGAGCAACACCCAGTTTATCCTGGTCAGCTTTGGTTTTAGGTTCAACAGCGATTTCGATAACCGGATCAGGGAAGTTCATTGACTCCAGGATAACCGGATTTTTCTCATCACATAGTGTATCACCTGTACCTGTATCTTTCAAACCTACGGCAGCTGCAATATCACCGGAGTAAACTACAGTGATTTCTTGACGGCTGTTCGCATGCATTTGAAGGATACGACCGATACGCTCACGTTTGTTTTTAGTGGCATTCAATACATATGATCCGGATTGAAGAACACCAGAGTATACGCGGAAGAATGTCAATTTACCAACGTAAGGGTCAGTCATAATTTTGAATGCCAATGCGGAGAATGGCTCTTCATCGGATGACTTACGAATTGCTTCAGTTCCATCTTCAAGATGTCCCGTGATCGATGCAACATCTGTTGGAGCTGGCAAGTAGTCGATAACAGCATCCAACATCAGTTGAACACCTTTGTTACGATATGAGGATCCACAGATAACTGGGAAGATCTTAACATCTACAACACCTTTACGGAGTACGGTTTTGATCTCATCAATTGTGATCTCTTCGCCTTCCAGGTATTTCATTGTCAAATCTTCATCCAGTTCAGCAACGCGCTCAATCAACTCGTTGCGAAGTTCTTCAACTTGATCTGCAAACTCTGCAGGAATGTCGGTTTCTTCGATATCTTGACCAAGGTCATCTTTGTACATATGAGCTCTTTGTGCAACGATATCGATGATACCTTTGAAATCATTTTCAGCGCCGATTGGAAGTTGAATCGCAACAGCGTTCGCTTGAAGGCGATCACGCATGTCAGATACAACGTTCAGGAAGTCAGCACCGATGATATCCATTTTGTTTACATATGCGATACGAGGTACGCCGTACTTGTCAGCCTGTCTCCATACGGTTTCGGACTGAGGCTCAACGCCTTCTTTCGCACTGAATACACCAACTGCTCCGTCCAATACACGAAGGGAACGTTCAACTTCAACAGTGAAGTCAACGTGTCCCGGGGTATCAATAATATTAACGCGGTGGCCTTTCCAAGCAGCGGTAGTTGCAGCGGAAGTAATCGTAATTCCGCGCTCCTGTTCCTGTTCCATCCAGTCCATTGTCGCAGCGCCTTCGTGTACTTCACCGATTTTGTGCGTACGTCCTGTGTAAAACAGGATCCGCTCAGTTGTCGTGGTTTTACCCGCATCAATATGAGCCATGATCCCGATATTACGTGTATTTTTTAAGGAGAACTCTCTAGCCATGAAATGGGTCTCCCTTCAAAATTGAAGTTTTTTTATTGTGAACTGAATCCTACCAACGGTAGTGAGCAAACGCTTTGTTCGCTTCAGCCATTTTGTGCGTATCTTCACGTTTTTTAACGGAAGCGCCTGTGTTGTTGGAAGCGTCGATGATCTCAGCCGCCAAACGCTCTTCCATTGTTTTCTCACCGCGGTTGCGGGAGTAGTTCACGAGCCAACGTAATCCCAGAGCAGTACGTCTCTCTGGTTTCACCTCGATTGGTACTTGGTAGTTGGCACCGCCGACACGGCGAGCTTTAACTTCCAGGACTGGCATGATGTTCTTGATTGCTGCTTCAAATACTTCCATAGGGTCATTACCCGTACGTTCTTGAATCAACTTGAACGCATTATACAGAATGCTTTGAGCAACACCGCGTTTTCCGCCGATCATGATGCGGTTGATTAAACGAGTAACCAACTTGCTGTTATATAACGGATCAGGCAGAACGTCTCTTTTCGTAACTGGACCTTTGCGTGGCATGGATATCCCCCTTTCTTTCTTGTTCAGCAGATCCTGTACCTTCCAGACTTAGACCAGAAGGCTTTCAGGCTATCTGCCTATAATAGTTTAGGCTTTTTTAGCTTTTGGACGCTTAGCGCCGTATTTCGAACGAGCTTGCATACGGTTGTTTACACCAGCAGTATCGAGAGCTCCACGAACGATGTGATAACGAACTCCTGCAAGGTCTTTAACTTTACCTCCGCGGATCAATACCACACTGTGCTCTTGAAGGTTATGTCCGATTCCCGGGATATAAGCAGTAACCTCGAGACGGTTCGTCAAACGAACACGGGCATACTTACGAAGTGCAGAGTTTGGTTTACGTGGAGTCATTGTACCTACACGAGTGCAGACACCACGTTTTTGTGGGGCACTGATGTTAGTAGATTCACGTTTCAAAGCGTTGAATCCTTTTTGCAAAGCTGGAGATTTTGACTTCTCAACTTTTGCTTGACGTCCTTTACGAACCAGTTGGTTAATAGTTGGCATGTGATTGCCACCCCCTTCCTCAAATATTCATGTTTCTTTACAAACCTCTTTGCACTAAGTCCACAGACCCAGGCGGTTCATAAAAAGACAAATGAAAAGTTTTTGCCTTGGAGAATCCTTAAAAGTTCTCGGACAAAAACGTTCCTTACCCTATGATTTTACGACAGCAGCCATAGCTGCTCCTACTCCAATCCCGCAAGCCTTGCCGAGATTTTTCATTGTATCCACTTTCGTGCATTTTACATTGTGTTGTTCACACAAAGCAATGATTTTGGAAGTAAGCTGCGGATCACTATCTTCTGCGACATAGACTTCAGAAGCCATACCTGTCTGCACCATCCGCATGGTCTGTTTGGTACCTATTTTGACATGAGCATCTTGCAAGGCTTTTTCATTAGACATTGTGTATTCCTCCGAATAGAACCATGTACAATCAGCTGCCCACGCACCTTTGATATATTAGCATCTAGCGCAAGCATTGTCAATGCTAATCCTAAAACATTTTTTAAAAGTTTACGTGCATCAGGATTCGTCCGCCTGTATCATACAAACGTCCGTCTCCTGACGCACAAAACTTTCACTCTCCTCTAATGAGGAGAAATATATTTAATCAACCGAAACTGGCTCAAGTTCTTCTACTGAAGATTGGCCATCTTCTGGCTCAGCAAATTTGATGCTGCGGTAACGGTGCATACCTGTACCTGCAGGAATCAATTTACCGATGATTACATTTTCCTTCAGACCGAGCAACTGATCGACTTTACCTTTGATCGCTGCATCTGTCAATACACGTGTAGTTTCTTGGAACGAAGCCGCCGAGAGGAAGGAGTCTGTTTCTAGGGATGCTTTCGTAATACCGAGCAGGATTGGTTTAGCAACCGCCGGCTCTTTATCACTAAGAATCGCAATTTTGTTAGCTCTTTCGTACTCATGCATATCCACGAACGATCCTGGCAACAGCGTTGTATCTCCTGCATCTACGATACGGATTTTACGCAGCATTTGACGGATCATAACTTCAACGTGCTTATCGTTAATTTCTACGCCTTGGTTACGATATACGCGTTGTACTTCCTGCAGAATGTAGTTTTGTACACCACGTATACCTTTAATCCGTAACATCTCTTTTGGATCAATGGAACCGTCTGTCAACTCGTCACCCGCTTCAACTTCCGCGCCTTCGCTTACGCGCACACGGGAACCGTAGGTAACGGCGTATACTTTGGATTCCGCTTCACCTTGAATTTCGATTTCACGACGATCTTTCGCTTCGCGAATCTCTTTAACCACACCATCGATTTCACTGATCGTTGCTTGACCCTTAGGATTACGAGCTTCGAACAACTCCTGGATACGTGGCAAACCTTGCGTAATATCGTCTCCGGCTACACCACCGGTATGGAACGTACGCATTGTAAGCTGTGTTCCTGGCTCACCAATGGACTGTGCTGCGATAATACCAACTGCTTCACCAATCTCCACGTGTTTACCAGTCGCGAGGTTGCGACCATAACACTTCTTGCAGACACCATGACTTGCACGGCAGCTGAGGACGGAGCGGATTTGCAATTTAGTAATACCTGCTTTGATAATCGCTTCTGCTTTATCGGAGTCAATCAATTCATTGCGACCTACAATGATTTCTTTCGTTTCCGGATGACGAAGAGTCTCGAAGCAGTATCTGCCTTCAATACGGTCGTAGAGGTCTTCGATAACCTCTTTACCATCCTGAATACGACTCACCGTAAAGCCTTTATCTGTACCACAATCATCATCACGCACGATTACGTCTTGGGCTACGTCTACGAGACGACGAGTCAGGTAACCTGAATCGGCTGTACGCAGGGCTGTATCCGCCAAACCTTTACGCGCTCCGTGAGTGGAGATAAAGTACTCGAGTACCGTCAGACCTTCACGGAAGTTCGATTTGATTGGGAGTTCGATAATTCGACCGGATGGGTTGGCCATCAGACCACGCATACCGCCCAATTGGGTGATTTGCGATTTGTTACCCCGTGCTTTGGAGTCTACCATCATCATGATCGAGTTGTAACGATCCATGGACTTCATCAGAATCTCAGTGATGTCATCTTTGGATTTTGACCAGATATCAATGATACGGTCATAGCGCTCCTCATTCGTAATCAGACCACGACGGTACTGATTCGTAACGATTTGTGCTTTTTCCTCAGATTGTCTAAGAATTTCAAACTTCTCAGGTGGAACGATAACATCAGATACCGCAACCGTAATACCGGCACGTGTAGAGTATGTGAAACCAAGTTGTTTGATTTTATCCAAAATAACGGCTGTTTCCGTTGTGTGATAAATTTCAAAACAACGTGCAATGATGGAGCCGAGGTATTCTTTACCGACACCGCCAGCCAGAGGGGCATTCATAATAGCTTCTCTGAGATCAGCACCTTTTTCATATACAAATGAGTGATCTGCAGTACCTTGGTACAGGTTAGCACGAGTCGCATCATTGATATACGGGAAGCTTGCCGGGAAAATTTCATTGAAGATAATTTTACCGACAGTTGTCAGCAACATTCCTTCTTGTTGTTCTTCCGTGAAGCTTGTTTTACCAAGCGCCTTAACCGGAATAGCTACACGCGCATGCAGACCAGCAGTACCACGTTGGTATGCCGATACAGCTTCGTTAACTGTACGCAAGATCATACCTGTGCCCTTTTCTTCCTTGTTATCCATAGTGAGGTAGTAAGAACCAAGCACCATATCCTGGGAAGGAGTAACAACCGGTTTACCGTCTTTCGGGTTCAAAATGTTACCCGATGCAAGCATCAGGATACGTGCTTCCGCTTGAGCTTCAGCGGACAACGGAACGTGCACGGCCATTTGGTCACCGTCAAAGTCGGCATTGTATGCCGTACATACGAGCGGGTGAAGACGAATTGCTTTACCTTCAACGAGAATCGGTTCAAATGCTTGAATACCGAGTCTGTGAAGCGTAGGGGCACGGTTCAACAGAACCGGATGCTCCTTGATTACTTCTTCAAGAACATCCCATACTTCAGGACTTACACGCTCAACTTTACGTTTCGCGCTCTTGATGTTGTGGGC
This sequence comes from Paenibacillus sp. FSL R5-192, assembly GCF_000517845.1. Classification (NCBI taxonomy): domain Bacteria; kingdom Bacillati; phylum Bacillota; class Bacilli; order Caryophanales; family Paenibacillaceae; genus Paenibacillus; species Paenibacillus sp. FSL R5-192. Next base: position 33,965 of record NZ_ASPR01000017.1, read on the forward strand.
AAGCCCTTTATTTACAAGCTCTTTCATAACAAAAGGCTTGAACAATTCAAGTGCCATATCTTTTGGCAGACCACACTGATACATTTTCAGGTAAGGTCCAACAACGATAACGGAACGACCAGAATAGTCAACCCGTTTACCGAGCAAGTTTTGACGGAAACGTCCTTGTTTACCTTTCAGCATGTGGCTGAGAGATTTCAATGGACGGTTACCAGGACCCGTTACCGGGCGGCCACGACGACCATTATCGATCAATGCGTCAACAGCTTCCTGCAACATCCGTTTTTCATTTTGCACGATAATATCTGGCGCGCCCAGATCAAGCAGACGTTTCAGACGGTTATTCCGGTTGATTACACGACGGTACAAGTCATTCAGGTCAGACGTTGCAAAACGTCCACCATCCAACTGTACCATTGGACGAAGTTCCGGCGGGATAACAGGAAGTACATCCATGATCATCCACTCTGGCTTGTTGCCGGAGTTGCGGAATGCTTCGATAACTTCCAGACGTTTGATTGCACGATTACGACGTTGTCCTTGCGCAGTCCGGAGCTCTTCTTTCAGGAACTCGAGCTCTTTGTCTATGTCAAGGTCTTGAAGTAATTTTTTAACCGCTTCTGCGCCCATGCCAGCATGGAAACCATAACCGTATTTTTCACGGTAGCTGCGGTATTCTTTCTCGGACAACAGCTGTTTTTTCTCCAGTGGAGTTTCTCCTGGATCAGTTACAACATATGATGCAAAATAAATAATCTCTTCAAGAGATCTTGGAGACATATCCAGAGCAAGACCCATACGGCTCGGAATACCTTTGAAGTACCAGATATGCGATACCGGAGCAGCGAGCTCAATGTGGCCCATCCGTTCGCGGCGTACTTTCGCACGTGTTACTTCAACGCCACAACGATCACAGACAACGCCTTTATAACGGACGCGTTTGTATTTACCGCAATGACATTCCCAGTCTTTTGTAGGGCCAAAAATCTTTTCGCAGAACAGCCCTTCTTTTTCCGGTTTCAACGTACGATAGTTGATCGTTTCCGGTTTTTTCACTTCTCCGCGGGACCAAGAACGAATTTTCTCTGGGGAAGCAAGCCCGATCTTCATGTATTCGAAATTGTTGACGTCCAACAAGGAGCAACCCTCCTTAACCAATTCCTGTAATCTAGGTTACGCCCACTCCGGCCGAAGCCGGAGCAAGACGTGAGCCTGATGAAAAACGCCGGTCATCATGCGCTCGAAGCGGTTTATTCCGCTCCGACCTCTGTACCCTCAAGGTTGAGGCTGAGCTTATCGCTCGCAGCGTCATCTTCATCGTCCATTTCTCTCATTTCAATCTCTTGCTCATCTTCACTCAAAATCTTAACGTCCATACCCAAGCTTTGCAGCTCTTTGATCAATACTTTGAATGATTCAGGAACACCTGGTTCCGGAACATTCTCACCTTTGACAATGGATTCATACGTTTTAACCCGACCAACAACGTCATCGGATTTAACAGTCAAGATTTCTTGCAGCGTATAAGCAGCACCGTATGCCTCAAGCGCCCATACTTCCATCTCCCCGAAACGCTGTCCACCAAATTGGGCTTTACCGCCCAATGGCTGTTGCGTAACAAGTGAGTAAGGACCCGTGGAACGGGCATGGATTTTATCATCAACCATGTGTGCCAGTTTGATCATGTGCATGACACCTACGGTAACTTCACGTTCAAACTCTTCACCTGTACGACCATCATACAGGACAGTTTTACCATTACGTTGCATACCCGCTTCTTCCATCGTATCGAAGACGTCATACTCCTTCGCTCCGTCGAATACAGGAGTTGCTACGTGAATACCCAGTTGCATCGCCGCCATACCCAAGTGAACCTCGAGTACTTGACCGATATTCATCCGGGAAGGTACGCCCAGTGGGTTAAGAACGATCTGAACCGGTGTACCGTCTGGCAGGAAAGGCATATCTTCTTCCGGCAAGATGCGGGCCACGACCCCTTTGTTACCGTGACGTCCGGCCATTTTATCACCCTCGGAAATTTTCCGTTTTTGAGCGATATATACACGAACGAGTTGGTTAACACCTGGAGGCAGCTCATCACCGTTTTCACGGGTAAATACTTTCACGTCTACTACGATACCGTCAGTACCATGTGGTACACGCAAGGAAGTATCACGTACTTCACGTGCTTTCTCACCAAAGATCGCATGCAAGAGACGTTCTTCTGCTGTCAGCTCTGTTACACCCTTAGGTGTTACTTTACCAACCAGAATGTCGCCAGCACTGATCTCAGCACCGATGCGGATAATACCGCGCTCATCCAAGTTACGCAACGCTTCTTCCCCAACGTTAGGGATATCACGTGTGATCTCTTCAGGTCCAAGCTTGGTATCACGTGCTTCTGACTCATACTCCTCGATATGGATGGATGTGTATACATCTTCCTTAACGAGTTTTTCACTGAGCAAGATCGCATCCTCGTAGTTGTAACCTTCCCAAGTCATGAAGGCAACAACAACGTTACGTCCCAGAGCCAATTCACCCATTTCCGTTGAAGGACCATCAGCGAGGATATCGCCAGCTTTGACAGCCGCACCTCTTTTAACAATCGGACGCTGGTTAATGCATGTTCCTTGGTTCGAACGCATAAATTTGTGTAATTTATATTTAACGATATCGCCTTTAACTTCCTGACCGTCCACTTCTTCAACACGACGGACCCAAATCTCGTTCGCAGTAGATCGTTCAATAATTCCGTCATAATCGGAGACAATACATACACCGGAATCTTTCGCGGCTTTGTGTTCCATACCTGTTCCCACAAGTGGTGCTTTAGGAATCAAAAGTGGAACGGCCTGCCGCTGCATGTTTGATCCCATGAGCGCACGGTTGGAGTCATCGTTCTCAAGGAACGGAATAAGCGCTGTAGCGACGGATACAACTTGCTTAGGAGATACGTCCATGTAGTCAACGCGCTCACTCGGCATCGTAAGGATGTTATCCGACTGTTTGTTATAACGTACAATGATCGCTTCTTCTTCAAATGTACTATCTTCATTCAGCTTCGCATTCGCTTGCGCGATAACATAGTTGTCCTCTTCGTCCGCTGTCAGGTAATCAATTTGCTCGGTTACAATACCTGTCTTCGGATCAACCCAACGATATGGAGCTTCAATAAAGCCATATTCATTCACACGGGCGAACGTAGACAAGGAGTTGATCAAACCGATGTTTGGTCCCTCTGGCGTCTCGATTGGACACATACGGCCATAGTGGGATGGATGGACGTCACGCACTTCCATGCCTGCGCGCTCACGCGTCAAACCACCGGGTCCGAGTGCGGACAAACGACGTTTATGTGTCAACTCACCCAGCGGGTTCGTTTGATCCATAAACTGTGACAACTGAGAGCTACCAAAGAACTCTTTAATGGATGCAATAACAGGACGTATGTTAATCAAGGCCTGTGGTGTAATTACGTTAGCATCCTGAATGGACATTCTCTCACGAACCACACGTTCCATACGGGACAAACCAATACGGAACTGGTTCTGCAGGAGTTCACCCACCGAACGCAAACGACGGTTACCCAGATGATCGATATCATCCGTGCTACCAATTCCCTGCAGAAGGTTAAGGAAATAACTGATGGACGAAATGATATCCGCCGGTGTCACGTTTTTAACGGACTTGTCAATGATTCCATTGGCAATCAGTTTGACTACTTTACCATCTTCTGTTGGTGAAAATACATCGATCGTTTGCATAGGAACATCATTAGCATCCAGAACACCGTTACCCACGTGGTACGTGCGGAAACCAACGCTCTTCTCCAGATACGGCATGATTTCATCCAACAAGCGACGATCCACCATTTGACCTGCTTCAGCAATAATCTCGCCTGTTTCAGCGTCAACAAGTGATTCAGCCAAACGCTGGTTAAACAAACGGTTTTTGATGTGAAGCTTTTTGTTCATTTTGTAACGACCTACATTAGCCAGGTCATAACGTTTTGGATCAAAGAAACGTGCTACGAGCAAGCTTTTCGCATTATCCAGCGTTGGCGGCTCGCCCGGACGAAGACGCTCATAGATCTCAATGAGTGCTTTCTCCGTGGAATCCGTGTTATCTTTGTCCAGTGTGTTGCGGATATATTCGTCATTACCGAGCAGATCCAGAATCTCAGCATCTGTGCCAAAACCAAGTGAACGCAGGAGAACCGTAACCGGTATTTTACGTGTACGGTCGATCCGGACGTAAACAACATCCTTCGCGTCCATCTCCAGTTCCAACCAAGCGCCGCGGTTAGGAATAACTGTAGCGGTATACGTTTTTTTGGCGTTTTTATCTACTTTGGTACTGAAGTAAACGCTAGGAGAGCGAACCAACTGGCTGACAATAACCCGTTCCGCACCATTAATAATAAATGTGCCCGTGTTGGTCATCAGCGGGAAATCTCCCATGAATACTTCCTGCTCTTTGACTTCGCCGGTTTCCTTATTAATGAGCCGGACTTTGACCCGAAGCGGTGCTGCATACGTAACGTCACGCTCTTTTGCGTCGTCTACTGTATACTTCGGTTCACCGAGACTGTAATCGATAAATTCCAAAATCAAGTTACCTGTAAAATCCTGGATCGGCGAGATATCCTGGAACATTTCGCGCAACCCTTCCTCCAAAAACCAATCATAGGATTTTTGTTGGATTTCAATCAGGTTCGGAACTTCGAGTATCTCGTTAATTCGTGCATAACTGCGCCGAGTGCGTCGACCATATTGAACAAGATGTCCTGCCAACTTAAACTCACCCCTCAATGTCTACTCACTTTAAAAATTTCGTTGCGAACCTCTGTTTGTAACCTTATAATGGTACACATACAGAGCAAAGCAATGCATCCACAAATAAAGAAAAGCCCTTACTCGAAATGTCGTTCGAAAAAAGAGCAACTTTGATCGGCGGATGTCTTTCCAAATCATTCTTATCCCCAGTTTGCCCAAAATGTACATATTATACGCCAAACGTAGGCATAATAAGCCCGTTCGGCGTAAAAAAAGGTTGACATTTTTAGTTAGCTAAAGCCAAGTAGGGCATCTTAATACTGACATTTTACAACTATACCACGACCTGAATTTCAAGTCAATAGTCCTATTGCAAAAAAAATGATCCCCTGCTTACTTTACAAACTCGGATTCAGCTTTTAGTAGATACCTCTTCCGATTTCACCGCTTTGAAAATCCGATAGCCTTTATCCTTCGTCACTTCTTCCACTCTTCCAAACAAAGATTCCAATTTTGCTTTCGCTGACGGGGCTCCTTGTTTCTTCTGAATGACAATCCACAACGAACCGCCTACCTTCAGATGGCGATGTGCCTGTTCGAAAATAGTATGAACCGTCTCTTTCCCAGCCCGTATAGGCGGGTTGGTTAGGATAACGTCAAAATCTTGCTTTTTTACTTCAGCCAGTAGATTACTTTGCAATACCGTAACATTGTTAATTCCGTTCGCTTTTGCATTTTCCCTGGAAAGTTCAACGGCTCTCTCGTTGATATCGATCATGGTGACATGCCCATCCGGTACAAGTTTGGCTGCTGTAAGACCCATTGGCCCGTATCCACAGCCCACATCGAGAACATGAGCCCCTGATGGCAACTCTATCGCATCAATCAATACTCTGCTGCCATAATCGATTCCGTTTTTGGAAAACACACCGGCATCCGTCACGAATCGCAGACTGAATCCGCGAAGAACCACTTCAGTTGCTCTGCGATCATGCGCCACTTGTGGTTTGTCCGAATAATAATGATTGGACATGCCCTCACTCACTTTCCATTTACAATTACAGCAACAAACCCCTTGATATAAGTCAAGGGGTTTGTTGTTTTGTTCATTTAGCTTGTAATAGCTAAATTATTTAACTTCAACTGAAGCGCCTGCTTCTTCAAGCTTAGCTTTAACCGCTTCTGCTTCTTCTTTAGCAACTTTTTCTTTCAATGCTTTTGGAGCGTTGTCAACCAATTCTTTTGCTTCTTTCAGGCCAAGACCTGTGATTTCGCGAACTGCTTTGATAACGTTGATTTTGGAAGCACCAGCGCTAGTCAAGATTACGTCGAACTCGGATTGCTCAGCTTCAGCAGAAGCTACTGCACCTGCAGCAGCTACTGGAGCTGCAGCAGTTACGCCGAATTCTTCTTCGATTGCTTTAACAAGATCGTTCAATTCCAGTACAGTCATGCCTTTGATTGCTTCCAAGATTTGCTCTTTACTCATGAGTGAACCTCCATATATAATATTATTTTTTTTAATTCATTTGCCGCCTAAGCAGCATTCAGATCAAGTTGCTTACGCGCCTTGTTCTTCTTTTTCTGCAACTGCTTTAACCGCAAGCGCGAAGTTGCGCACTGGCGCTTGAAGCACGCTGAGGAGCATGGAGAGGAGTCCATCGCGGGATGGCAGTTCTGCCAATGCCTTAACTTCTTCTACTCCGATTACGCGACCTTCTACGACTGCACCTTTCAATTCCAGTGCATCGTTCTTTTTCGCGAAGTCGTTCAGAATTTTAGCTGGAGCCACAACGTCATTTACGCTGAATGCAATTGCAGTAGGACCTGTAAGAACATTTTCAAGTTCTGTCAGTTCTGCTGCTGCAGCTGCACGGCGAAGCAACGAGTTTTTCAGCACTTGGAATTCGATCCCTGCTTCACGAAGTTGCTTACGCAACTCAGTTACTTGGGCAACGTTCAATCCGCGATAGTCAACAACAACAGTTGTAACGCTCTCGCGCAATTTTGCTGTTACTGCATCAACGGATTCTTGTTTTGCTTGAATCACTTTTGCGTTTGCCAATCTGTACACCTCCTGATCAAATTTATCCCATTAAGAAAAGCCTCCGTAGAATCACGAAGGCTTGATATATACTCATCATCGATTTGCATCGTTCTAAGTTCTATAATCACACCTCGGCAGGAAATTAAGCCAAATGGCACCTACTGTCTACGGCAAGCATATTCAAATGTCAACGGTCAGTCACTCGGACTCACAACTTTTATATCTTATCAAAAACAGGACAAGCCTGTCAAGAGATATTATCTAAAAGCTGCTGCGTTCACGCGTGCGCCAGGGCCCATCGTGGAAGAAAGACTAACATTCTTCAGATAAACACCTTTTGCTGCCGCTGGTTTAGCACGATTCAGAGCTTCCATGAGAGCTTTGAAGTTCTCATTAAGTTGCTCAGAAGAGAAAGAAGCTTTACCAATCGGTGCATGAATTTGACCTGCACGATCCAGACGATATTCGATTTTACCGGCTTTAATTTCTTGAACAGCCTTAGTTACATCGAAAGTTACCGTTCCGGCTTTAGGGTTAGGCATCAGACCTTTACCGCCGAGCAATCGGCCCAATTTACCTACTTCACTCATCATATCTGGTGTCGCTACGCAGACGTCGAATTCGAACCAGCCTTGTTGGATTTTGTTGATCATGTCTGCATCACCAACATAGTCCGCGCCAGCCGCTTCCGCTTCTTTCGCTTTGTCACCTTTTGCAAATACCAATACGCGTTGTGTTTTACCTGTGCCGTGTGGCAAGACAACAACACCACGTACAGCCTGGTCTTGCTTACGAGGGTCTACACCCAAACGAACTGCTGCTTCGATTGTTTCATCGAATTTTGCAGTAGCTGCCTTTTTCACAAGCTCTACAGCTTCTGAAGGCTCGTAAGTTGCTTCGCTGTCAATCAGCTTAGCAGCTTCCAGGTATTTTTTACCGTGTTTAGCCATGTTTTATTCCTCCTTTGTGGTGTTAGCGGATATACCTCCCACATCAACCGGTCGCGAATCGACCGGTTTTACGAAGCCATGTTTCTTATGAAAATTAGTCTTCGATGGTGATACCCATGCTGCGGGCAGTACCTTCGACCATACGCATAGCGGACTCAACGTCTGCTGCATTCAGGTCAGGCATTTTTGTTTCTGCGATTTGACGTACCGCATCACGTTTAACAGTAGCAACTTTTTTCTTGTTCGGTTCGCCGGATCCTTTTTCAACTTTAGCTGCCACTTTCAACAGAACTGCTGCTGGTGGAGTTTTAGTGATGAAAGTAAAGGAACGGTCCTCGAATACAGAAATTTCAACTGGAATAATCAATCCCGCTTGATCAGCTGTACGAGCGTTGAATTCTTTACAGAATGCCATGATGTTGACACCTGCTTGACCCAAAGCTGGACCTACTGGTGGTGCTGGGTTTGCTTTACCTGCTGGAATCTGCAGTTTTACCATTTTAATAACTTTTTTCGCCATGATTGACACCTCCTTGCAAAATAGTGGTTAACGGGTTTTTCAACCCTCCCACAAGAAACTTGAAGAAACTATATCTTCTCCACTTGCGTGTATTCCAACTCAAGTGGTGTTTCCCGTCCAAACATGTTCACGTGCACTTTCAACTTGCTTTTCTCTACCAAAATCTCTTCCACGGAGCCTACGAAATTCGCAAAAGGACCGACTTTAATACGCACGGATTCCTTAATATCGAACTCAATTTTCGGCTTAGGTTCAACCATTCCCATGTGCTTCAGAATTTGTTCCACTTCTTCAGGCAACAATGCAGTTGGTTTGGACCCAGAACCTGTCGAACCGACAAATCCTGTAACCCCTGGTGTGTTGCGAACAACATACCAAGAATCATCCGTCTGTACCATTTCCACCAAGACATAACCGGGGTAAACTTTACGCATAACGGTTTTTTTCTTACCGTCCTTGTTTACCACTTCTTCTTCCATAGGAACAAGAACGCGGAATATCTTGTCTTCCATGCCCATAGACTCTACGCGTTTTTCCAAATTGGCTTTGACCTTGTTCTCATACCCTGAATAGGTATGAACGACGTACCATCTTTTTTCCATATCAAGCCACCGGAACCCTTCTTAAATAATCGCTTCGATCACAAAGGAGATGCCAATGTCAATGACCCAAAAAAACAGCGTCATAACCACAACAGTACCAAGTACGATCAATGTGTAGTTGGTCAGCTCTTTACGATTAGGCCAGCGAACTTTTTTAAGTTCAGCCCAGCTTTCTGAGAAAAAGGAAATCAGAGATTTGAAACTTCGTTTCACGCCGACACCTCCAAAAACTATCTGGTTTCGCGATGAGAAGTCTGCTCGTTACAAAACTTGCAAAATTTCTTCATCTCCATGCGGTCGGGGTGATTACGCTTGTTTTTTGTCGTAGTGTAATTTCTTTGTTTGCAGTTAGTACAAGCCAAAGTAATAATTACCCGCATGATGTACACCTCCCGAAGACTTCCACATTCAAGCAGAGTCTCTAAATTGATCCTGAAAAAAAGCCATAAATTTAGGCCTACCTAAAACACTTTATCACAAGGGTATAACCATGTCAATGAAAGAATAGTCTTTCATTCATTGGGTATTACTTCCGTCAACGTACATTCGTTTCTCATCTCTGTTTTTCTCTTCTCCTGCTTGGACCGAGCGATTACTAGTATAAACATTCTTAGATTTTATAAACTTGAGACACTAAAAAAAGACTCAAACACCGAGCCTTTTCCGTCAACGACAACATGTGTTTAATTATCTCGAACTTCCAGGTACTTTTCAAGCTTGCGCTTGACGCGCTGAAGTGCATTATCAATGGACTTCACATGTCTGTCCAAATCTACTGCAATCTCTTGATAAGATCTCCCGTCCAGATACAACATCAATACTTTACGTTCCAGATCACTCAGAATCTCGGACATTTTATCTTCCAGGCCCACAAACTCTTCCTGATTGATGATAAGTTCTTCCGGATCACTGACCTGGGTTCCACAAATCACATCGAGTAACGTACGATCAGACTCTTCGTCATAAATAGGCTTGTCCAGAGATACATAAGAATTAAGCGGAATATGCTTCTGACGTGTTGCTGTCTTAATCGCCGTGATGATCTGTCTTGTAATACACAGTTCGGCAAAAGCCTTGAACGAAGCCAGTTTGTCCCCTTTGAAATCTCGAATGGATTTGTAGAGGCCAATCATTCCTTCTTGAATAATATCTTCCCGGTCTGCCCCAATCAGAAAATAAGATCTTGCCTTGGCGCGTACAAAGTTACGATATTTGTTAATTAGAAACTCTAACGCTTCGCTTTCGCCTTCACGGAAAGCTTCGACAATGTCTTCGTCACTTTGGTAATCATACTTAGATAACATGATATCTTTGAGGTCGACACTCACAGACAATCCCTCCGGCTGCAACGCAAGGTACCCCGTTACTCTACTCTATGAAATATAGGATCAGTATATATGATGGTACCTCACACCGTCAACCACGCTCTGCCTAAAAAAGAACATCAATAACATAAATGTCAAGAGTTTCAATATTCTAAATTTTGTAAAAACGTGCTGTTATTCCCGGCGCCATCGCTCAAACTCTTTCAATACATCGGGACTTAACTTACCCCCGAGTGTGTTACGCGTGGTCTTCGCCTGATCTTCTTCCAGTCGTTTTTTTAATTCTTTTTCGTTCTGCTCAACTTCAATTAGCAACTCCCTTGCAGATACACGTAGCGCTCCCTGTCCAAAAATGACATGTTGCTCTACCATATCGCTCGTAGCCACATAGATTTGGCGTCTTCGCATGCTTAGTTCCCGAACGAGTCTCTCAATGCATTCGTCTGCCGTCTCTTTTTCCTTTGTAAAATAGATCTGCACTTTGCTCTGAGTAAAGGATTTACCGAGTCCAGGCACGAGGTAGGCGTCAAACACAACAATGACTCGACGGCCGGAGAAAGCCTGGTAGTCTGCAAGACGAAAGAGAAGCCTGTTACGTGCCTCTTCGAGCCCACTTTCCGCCAGTTTGGTTAATTCCGGCCAGTCGCCAATCATGTTGTACCCGTCTACAAGAAGCACATCACGGGAATCAGCCATACCTTCTATTCCTGCGCTTGACGCGAGCGGAGCACTTCGTACATGACAACCCCCGCTGCCACGGAAGCATTCAGGGAATTAATCTGACCTTGCATTGGTAGTTTGATAAGCACATCGCATTTCTCACGAATAAGTCGTCCCATTCCCTTGTTCTCATTTCCGATTACCAATGCCACAGGGCCAGTAAAGACTCCATTACCAAAGACACCTTCATGAGCCGTGACATCTGTCCCTACAACCCATACACCTTCCTCTTTGAGGCGATCAATGGTCTGTCCAAGATTACTTACCCGAGCCACTGGCACGTACTCCACAGCGCCTGCTGATGTTTTGGATACGGTCACGGTTACCGCTGCCGAGCGACGTTTGGGTACAATGACGCCATGCGCACCCGTGCAATCTGCTGTCCGCAAAATCGACCCCAGGTTATGAGGATCTTCAATCTCATCCAGCAGAATCAGGAAAGGATGCTCATTCTTCGCTTTTGCTGCGGCAAGAATATCTTCTACCTCCACATAAGCGTAAGGTGCAGCTTGTGCAACTACCCCCTGATGCTGAATGCCTGGTACCGTTTGATCCAACTTACGCTTGTCCACGTGTTGAATGACAATACCTAGTTTTTTAGCTTCCGAGATAATAGGTTGAGTCAGATGTTTCTGTGCTGTATCGGCAATCCATATTTTATTAATGGTCCGGCCTGAACGCAGCGCCTCCGTCACGGAGTGTTTACCGGCGATCCATTCTTCTTCCATCGTTGTTCGATCCTCTCTGTAATGCGTTGTTTTGTTGAAATTTCTATTTTTTTGTCGGTGATGGCGATTGTTGTTCCGCGTGCTCAATGCCAAGCCCGATCAGTTCAATCATGCGATCATGATGACCACTGCTATAGAGGTAACCAATGAGACATTCAAAAGCCGTAGCATGTCTGTACTCCAATACATCTGCATTTTTGGGTACACTACCCGACTTGGCATTCCGCCCTTGCCGGACGATATCCCGTTCTTCCTCTGTCAGTTCATCCTCAATCGTTGTAAGTATGCGGCTCTGTGCCTTCGCTGATACCAACCCGGTTGCACTACGGTGCAAATGATTGGGACGCATGTTTGCCTTCGACAACAGATATTGACGAACAGCTACCTCATATACCGCATCACCAATATAGGCCAGTGCAATAGGTGGAATCAACCTCGCAGGTCTGGAAGGAGGATAAGGGAACCACCCTCCCTCTGTGACCTGGTCCCGTTGTTTTGGTGTATTTGGATGTCCTTCGCTCATTTGCGCCGCCATCTCATGCCCTGCGCCGTATCTTCAAGCAGAATGCCACGTGCAGACAATTCATCACGAATTTCATCCGCTCTTGCCCAGTTTTTGGACTTGCGCGCTTCTACACGCTCTTCAATCAGACGTTCTACTTCCTCATCCAGAAGTTCTGGCTCTGCGTCAGTATAAATGCGCAGTACAGCATTCAATTCACTGAACAATTCGAGGAGTGCACGAATGTCTGCCGCATTAACCACTTCTTGCTGCAACAGTTGGTTGGCTTCCCCTGCCCACTCAAACATCGCAGTAATTGCATCAGGAGTATTGAAATCATCCTGCATCTTCTCGTGATACTGCTGACGAATTTGGTCGAGTCTTGCCGCAAACTCTGCTGTGATGTCCTGATCAACAGTTACTGCATTCAGACGATGGTTCAGGTTACCTACCGCATTTGCAATCCGGTCCACACTGTTCTGTGCCTGCTCCATCGTATCATCCGTGAAGTTCAATGGATTGCGATAGTGGGTAGACAACATGAAATAACGAATCGCTTCGCGTTTATATTGATTCCGCAAGTCTTTAACCAGAACACCATTACCGAGTGATTTCGACATCTTCTCGTTATCAATCCGGATGAATCCATTATGCATCCAGTAGTTCGCAAGTGGTTTACCTGTTAATACCTCGGATTGGGCGCATTCGCACTCATGGTGCGGGAACTGCAAATCCTGTCCGCCCCCGTGAATGTCCAGTGTATCCCCAAGGTACTCCCTAGCCATGGCGGAGCACTCAATATGCCAGCCTGGTCGACCATCGCCCCAAGGACTGGACCAATAGATCTCACCTGGTTTGGCAGCCTTCCAGAGCACAAAATCTTCGGGATGCTCTTTGCGCTCGTCCACACCCACACGGATTCCAAATTGCAGCTCCTGCAGGTTTTGTTTCGAAAGTTTGCCATATTCGCTGAATTTGCCTGTGCGATAATAGACGTCGCCGCCATTTTCATACGCAAATCCTTTTTCAACCAGCTCACGGATAAAATCAATGATCAGCGGCATGTTTTCCGTTACTCTCGGATTGCTGCTTGCCTTGGGAATACCCAATCCCTCAATGTCTTCATAATAGGCAGCTATAAATTTCTCAGCCACGTGAGGAACGTCTGTTCCAAGTTGTTCTGCTTTGCGAATCAACTTATCGTCCACATCCGTGAAGTTCACCACATAGTTCACATCATGCCCTGTCTGTTCCAGGTATCCACGAACCGTGTCGAAAAAGATAACCGGGCGTGCATTCCCGATATGAATGTAGTCATATACCGTTGGTCCGCAGACATACATTTTTACTTTCCCTGGCTCTTGAGGAACAAATTCCTCTTTGGTACGACTCATCGTATTATAAATCTGAAGCGTCATGGTCACTTATCCTTTCATCCTATACTGCCTTTATTTATTGTATCACGTATCACGCACAGTCTCATTTTCACGGGCATTTTGCAGTGTACGTACTTCTTCTTGCAATCGTTCGAGTTCTTTTTGCATACCGCGCAAGGAGTCAACGACCGGATCGGGCAATTGCTGACTGAGGCGATCTACCCGTCGGCCATCCTGTTTAACAATTCTGCCCGGTATACCTACTACGGTACTATTGGAAGGGACCTCCTTAAGCACAACAGAGTTCGCACCAATGTTACATTGATCCCCCACGCTAAATGAACCCAGCACCTTGGCTCCGGATGAGATAACCACATTATTACCAATGGTCGGATGTCTCTTTCCTTTTTCTTTCCCTGTTCCGCCCAGGGTAACCCCCTGATAGATAACGACATCATCGCCAATCTCACATGTTTCTCCAATAACGACGCCCATTCCGTGGTCAATAAACAACCGATTTCCGATCGTAGCTCCAGGATGTATCTCAATTCCTGTCATAAAACGGCTAACCTGCGAAATGAACCGGGCAACCGAGAACCATCTTCGCTTGTATAAAAAATGAGCGATCCGGTGTGCCCATATCGCATGCAGCCCTGAGTAGGTGAATACCACCTCAAACCAACCTCGGGCCGCCGGATCGTTTTCAAACACCGCCTGGATATCTGATCTGATCTTCTTGAACATGCTCGTTCCCCTCTTGTTCAGGTTCCCGTCCTCCGGCTTACCGGACGGCGCGTTCCTTGGTAGTGTACTGCACACTCGCCTAAACAAAAAAACGCCCCTGCAGCATTTAGCTGCAGAGGCGTTTATCGCGGTCCCACTCTGCTCGGTCCATTCTTAAATAGAATGAGCCCTCAAGCGGTTTGGTAACGGAAACCAATCGTCACAACCTATCCTAACGTTTTCCCATGTCATGATCGACAAAGGCGGGGCCGGATTCGGCTGTGCAGCTCACGGGCGCATTTCGACTGATGGACAGTGGATGGTTCACAGCCACCGCATCCAAAGAAATCTCTCTTTGCTACGGGACCATCCTCTCTGAATCTGTCCGGGTCAGTCTACTCCTCCCGATCTTTGCTGTTCTATTAGATACATCATATCAATTATTCGTTGTGTTGTTATTATAGCGAAAAGGCCTCAGACTGACAACAGCCTCCTACGTAATCTATCCATCGTAGGACTGTGTTCAGATTCCAAATAAACGGAATGTCTTCGACTAAGATTATTTTACTTGTGCAAGCAAACGTTCGATCACCGTATCACGACCCAGAAGCACGATCGTTTGGTTCAGATCCCGTCCATGCGTCTGTCCAGTCAAGGCTACACGAATTGGCATAAAGAGCTGTTTGCCCTTAAAGCCGGTTTCTTTCTGTACTTCCTTGATCAATCCAGCCATTTTGCTTGGAGTAAACTCTTCGCTCGCCTGTACTTTATCCGCAAATGCCTTCAGTACAGTTGGCACCTGCTCCTCCGCAAGCACTGCTTCTCCTTCACTTTCAAGCTCCAGATTGGAACGGAAGAATACTTCCGACAATTCGACAATATCGGAGGCAGAATTCATCTGCTCTTGGTACAGGTGTACCAGAGTATAAGCCCATTCTTTTTGTTCAGCAGACAGCTCGGAAGAAATACGTCCAGCCTTTTGCAGATGCGGAATGGCCATTTCGGCAATACGTTCCGGGTCAGCATGTTTGATATAGTGATTGTTCAAGTGAGCCAGCTTGTGGGTATCAAATACCGCAGGGCTCTTGGACAAACGTTTCGTATCAAAAATGGAGATCAGTTGCTCTTGCGAGAAGATCTCTTCTTCCCCTTCCGGCGACCAGCCGAGTAAGGAAATAAAGTTAAACATCGCTTCAGGCAAATAGCCGAGCTGATCATACTGCTCAATAAACTGGATAACGGACTCATCCCGTTTACTCAGCTTCTTGTGATTTTCATTCACGATCAACGTCATATGACCGAATTGCGGTGGCTCCCAGCCAAGCGCTTCATAGATCATCAGTTGACGCGGCGTGTTTGAGATGTGATCTTCCCCACGCAGGACATGGGAGATCTTCATCAAGTGATCATCCACAGCAACGGCATAGTTGTATGTGGGAATGCCGTCTTTTTTCACAATGACGAAGTCACCGGATTCCTTGCTGTTGAACGAGATTGTGCCTTTAACCATATCATCAAACGTATATGTGCGCTCTTCCGGCACACGGAAACGAATACTCGCTACGCGGCCTTCCGCTTCAAACGCACTAATTTGCTCTGGAGTCAGGTCACGGTGTTTGCCAGAATAACGCGGTGTTTCTCCACGTGAAGACTGTTCCTCGCGCTCTTGCTCCAATTCTTCTTCCGTGCAGAAGCAACGGTAAGCCAGACCTTTATCCAGCAATTCCTGCGTATATTTACGATAGAGGTCCAGACGTTCCGTTTGACGGTATGGTCCGTATTCTCCGCCCACGTCAATACTTTCGTCCCACTCAATTCCGAGCCATTTCAGGTATTTCAGCTGGCTTTCTTCACCACCGGCAATATTCCGTTTCACGTCCGTATCTTCAATACGAATAATGAATTTACCGTTATTATGTTTGGCATATAAATAGTTAAACAACGCCGTACGGGCATTCCCGATATGCAGGTGTCCCGTTGGGCTCGGCGCGTAACGCACACGAATATCCGTGCTCATATGATCCCCTCCGTCACTAATTGATTGATGATATCACACACGTACAAGGCAAACAACGGATTGAGCGGCAATGCCCTCTCCCCGTCCCGGGAATCCCAGTTGCTCTGTCGTTGTTGCTTTCACGTTCACCTGTGTTACATCCGCTTCCAGTGCCTTGGCAATAACCTCAGCCATCTGTGGGATATAAGGAGCCATCTTTGGCTTCTGGGCAATAATCGTTGAATCGATATTCCCTAGCTTATACCCGCGATCCTTCACAAGCTGCCATACATGCTCCAGCAATTTCAGGCTGTCGGCATCTTTGAATTCCGGATCGGTATCCGGGAAGTGCTTGCCAATATCCCCAAGTGCCAGTGCACCCAAAATGGCATCACTGATCGCGTGCAACAGCACGTCTGCGTCCGAGTGACCCAGCAGGCCTTTTTCATAAGGAATCGTTACTCCGCCAATAATACACGGGCGTCCCTCTACCAGCTGATGTACATCAAATCCCTGTCCTACACGTATCATCGCTTCTTCTCTCCCCCCAGCAAAAACGCAGCATATTTCAAATCTTCCGGCGTTGTTAATTTGATATTGGTATAATTGCCTTCCACAACCTTGACCGACATTCCCTGACGTTCAGCCAGCATGGCATCATCTGTTCCCAGAAATCCGTCCTGCTCAGCTGATTCGTAGGCGGAGAGCAGGGAAGAAAGACGAAAAGCCTGCGGGGTTTGAATGCTCCACAGACTGCTGCGGTCTGGCGTCGCCGTAACGACTCCTTCCGCATTCACTTGTTTGATCGTATCCTTCACGGGAACCGCCAGTACAGCTGCTCCACCACCGGCTATGGCGGCCGCCATGCATCCCTTGATCTGCTCATGGTTCACAAAAGGACGTACCCCGTCGTGAACGAGAACCCAATCCGTCCCAAGTGCCTCAAGGCCTTTATGGACAGAATGTTGTCTCTCTTTCCCTCCGGGGATAACACGGACACGTGAATCCAGTTGGTATTCTTTTACCCAATCCTGGCAGCGTTCAACATCTGCGGTTCCTGTGACCAGCACCATCTCGCGGATCTCGTCCAGCGCAGCAAATACCTCAAGCGTATGTATGAAAACGGGCTTGTCCTGCAGCAACAGAAACTGTTTGCTCTCGGTCGTCCCCATCCGGGTTCCGCGACCTGCTGCCACAATGACAACGCCCCACCCTTTATCCATGCCGCAATCCCTGCCTTGTCTGTCAGTTTATCGTCCAAAGATATACAATATCATTCAACGATACACTACCCATCATACCGCTTTATTGGGCTTTTTCCAACAGTTTCGGCTTGGCAAAAATCATTCGTCCCGCTGAAGTCTGCAACACACTGGTCACCAGCACTTCCATCATCATGCCGATATACTCGCGTCCGCCCTCCACAACGATCATTGTGCCATCATCCAGATAGGCTACACCTTGACCATGCTCCTTGCCATCCTTGATGATCTGCACCATGATCTCCTCACCTGGCAGAACAACCGGCTTAACCGCATTGGCGAGATCATTAATATTCAACACAGATACACCCTGGAGTTCGCACACTTTGTTCAGGTTAAAGTCATTGGTGACCACTTTGCCCTGAAGCACTTTAGCCAGTTTAACCAGTTTGCTGTCCACCTCGGAGATTTCCTCGAAATCCCCCTCGTAGATCAGGACTTTTACATCAAGTTCCTTCTGGATTTTGTTCAAAATGTCCAGTCCACGCCGTCCTCTGTTCCGCTTGAGCAGATCCGATGAATCGGCAATATGCTGTAACTCCTCCAGAACAAATTCCGGAATTACGATCGTGCCTTCAATAAATCCGGTTTTGCATATATCAGCGATACGCCCATCGATAATAACACTGGTATCCAGAATTTTATGTTCTTCCATCCGTCTGTCCTCGTCCACCTCGGGATGACCCCATCGTCCAGTCATCCAGAAGGCCCCTAGATCGTCTTTCTTCGCCATGGCAAGGGCATAACCGGAATAAGCACTAATCACCGTCAGCGCCACTTGCAGCACTTCTCCTGCCGTCCCCATCCATCCCACAACAGGGTAGAGCAACAAGGCCACGAGCAATCCTGCAACTGTACCTGCAGCACCTGCAGCCAATTCGTTCATAGGTACTTTTGCCAATGAATTAATTCCACTATGCAGCCTGTCTGCCATCAATGTTCCACCAATATTACATACAGCCATAAACATTACAGCTCCCAGCAGCGTCGATATACCAGCTCCCAGTAATCCTGCTGACTGAATCCACTCCGCCATCCATGGGACCGATTTTCCTGCCAGATGATATGCCGTGTAGCCGAACCATGCACCGCACAATCCTGTAAAAGTTAAAATGCCTTTTTTCCACATTAGTCCCTGCACCTCCTTCAATGTATCTTGATCTTTATATCCAGTATGATCCAATTCCTGAATTACTAATCCCATCTGGAAGAACTTTTTGGAAATGTTGCAATCGTCAGTTGAAAGTAGGTAAATTATTGGCATATAATGAATTCAATTCATATCCCGAGGTGAGTGGCAAAATGAGTACGCTAAGTTTACAGGCTTTCCAGGATCAAGTTTCTGAACTGTTGTTGCGTCATCGCAGCCTGATTGATGTACTGTCCAAAACGGGACAAGCCGGAGCGTCTGTTAACCGTGCCGTGTCCAAAGCCATTACCGAATGCGGCTGCATCGAGCTGCACGCCACCAAGCAGAAATATGCCCCGGAGAGCGATATCGCTCAAACCAAGGGCCTGCTGGAAACGCATGTGGAAGGTGAGTTGTGTGAGAACTGCAGAGAGGTCATCAGCTCTGAGCTAGGGCGGAACCTGTTCTACATGTCGGCTCTCTGCAATCTGCTGGACATTAACATGGAAGAGGTCGTAAATCACGAATCACAGAAGTGTTCAACGTTAGGGATGTTTAATCTGTCGTAAGAAGATATGTATGTCGTCCGTAAGGGTTTCTTTTACCGTAAATAGATCTGAATAAACAAAAAGCACGCATTCTCCAGTTCAGGAGAGTACGTGCTTTCTTTGTATAGTGTTGTCCCCAAGGCGACTTAACGATCGGAAGGACGGGAGGATTTCTCATCCTTGCGCTTTTTCGCCCGACTACGCGAGGCCGCTGTTCGCACATTATGCTTCATTCCATACAAGGCGTATAACACCAGCGGAATAAAGATCAATTTGGATAACTGCTCTGGGAAAATAACGGCTACGGCTATGGCAAATAACACAACCCATGGTGCAATCCAGATTGCCTTGCGTGGCAACCCGACCTTTTTGAAATTGGGATATTTAAGCGAACTCACCATCAGATACGATAACAGCAATGTAGCAATCATCATGCTAACTGGGCCAATATCCTTATTGAACAAGGACAGTGTGGCCAGTACCCCGCCGGCTGCCGGTATCGGCAGACCTGTGAAGTATCCGGGAATACCCGGACGAACGTTAAACCGTGCAAGACGAATGGCTCCACAGATCGGAAAAGCCGCTGTTGCGATCCAGGCGAGGATCGGCATTGAATCTTGAAACGACACCATAAATATGATCAGGGCTGGTGCTGCACCAAAGGAAACCATGTCAGACAAGGAATCCAGTTCCTTACCGAATTCACTTTGAGCATTAAGTGCACGTGCCACTCGGCCATCCAGACCATCCAGTAGCATCGCTACAATGACCATAATGGCAGCCAAACTGTAATTTCCATCAATCGCAAGCAAAATTGCCATCATTCCAAGAAACAGATTACCCAGGGTAAAGAGATTCGGAATGAATCTGGTTAGCATCGTTGTTTCACCTCATCCATTTCAAGCCTTTATATAGGCAAACCCTTACATCTGTCTGTCGATAAACATTTGCTCCTGCAAACGTTTGAGGCCTTCCTTAATGGTCCGGGCACGAACTTCACCAATACCGTCCACTTCGTCCAGTTCTTCAATTGTAGCCATAATAACATGAGGCAATTGTTCGAATTGATCCACCAGATTATGGATAATGACATTGGGCAGGCGGGGGATCTTATTTAATACCCGGAATCCACGAGGGGCAACCGAATCCTCTGAAGTAGCCGCTGATGAAGGATAGCCGAGCAGACGGACAATATGATGTGCATCCAGCAACTCATCGTCCGACAATCTTTTCAGTCCCACGATAATTTCACGGATTTTGTCATCACTGTCGTCACGGGCATAGTCTTTATACAATAACCAGGCTTCTTCTTCCGTTGTACCCACAAGTTCTTCCATTTGCATGGAAATGAGTCGTCCCTCATTCCCGAGTTCATGAATGTACCGTTGGATTTCCGTTTTGATCCGCATCACCATTTCGGTACGCTGAATCACATTAACCACTTCAGGAATCGTTACTAATTCCTCAAATTCCGAAGCACTCAGATTCGTAAGGGACTGTGTTAATACCGCTTTGTATTTCTCCAGGGTTTGAATCGCTTGATTCGCTTTGGTCAAAATAACCCCGATTTCCTTGAGGGAATAACGAAGTGTTCCCTGATACAAGGTAATGATATTCCGGCGCTGTGATATGGATACGACCAATTTACCCGTTTGCTTTGCTACACGCTCTGCCGTCCGGTGACGAATCCCCGTCTCTGATGAAGAGATAGATGAATCCGGGATTAACTGGGTATTGGCGTAAAGAATACGCTTCAAATCCTCGCTAAGAATAATGGCTCCATCCATCTTGGCGAGTTCGTACAGATAGTTCGGGGAGAAATCACAGTTAATTGAGAATCCCCCATCCACCACTTCCATTACTTCAGGGCTGTATCCTACAACAAGCAGTGCGCCCGTCTTGGCGCGCAGCACATTTTCCAGACCTTCGCGGAAAGGTGTACCTGGTGCGATCAGCCTTAACAACTCATTCATATTATCCAGTTGGCTCATATCTTTCATCTTGTTATGCCCCCTAATCTAAAGCAACCGCTAGTGCATCTGCCACGGTATTCACACCGATCAGTTGTATCCCGCGAGGATGTTTCCAGCCCTTTAAGCTTTTTTCTGGTAAAATGACTCGTTTGAAGCCCAGCTTTGCGGCTTCCTTCACTCGTTGTTCGGCCCGTGATACGGCTCGAACTTCACCTGTCAGACCGATCTCGCCAAAGATGACGTCATCCGGCTTGGTCGGCACATCTCTCAAACTGGATGCAATGCTTACGGCAACCGCCAAGTCTACAGCGGGCTCATCCAATCGTACTCCACCAGCCACGTTCAGATACGCATCCTGGGTCTGTAAAAACATGCCCATCCGTTTCTCCAGCACTGCAATGATCAGATTTAATCGATGCAGATCTACCCCTGTTGCCATACGGCGAGGAGAAGGAAAATGGGTCGTCGAGATCAACGCCTGTAATTCCACGAGTAGAGGACGTGTCCCCTCCATACTGGCAACTACCGTTGAACCTGCTACACCCAGTGGACGTTCCGACAAAAAGAGTTCGGACGGATTGCCCACCTCACGAAGTCCATCCTCGCCCATTTCAAAAATACCAATCTCATTGGTGGAACCAAAACGGTTCTTCACCGCACGCAGCAGGCGATACGTATGATGCCGTTCTCCTTCAAAATAAAGCACGCAATCCACCATATGTTCTAACATACGTGGACCAGCAATGGCACCTTCTTTGGTAACATGCCCCACAAGAACCGTTGCAATGCCTCTGCCTTTGGCAATCCGCATGAACCTTGACGTACATTCCCTTACCTGTGCAACACTACCAGGCGCACTGGTAACTTCGGGAAGATATACCGTCTGAATGGAGTCGATGACCAGAAAATGCGGCTGGATCTGATCCACCGCTTCCTCTACACGTTCCATATTGGTTTCACACAGTACATACAACTCGGCAGAGAGTGCCCCGAGACGGTCGGCCCGCAATTTGGTTTGCTTGACTGATTCCTCACCGGAAACATATAACACACGCAAACCCGAATGCGTCAAAGCATGGGACGTCTGCAACATCAACGTTGATTTACCAATACCCGGATCTCCGCCCACCAGAACGAGTGAACCCGGAACGATTCCGCCACCCAATACCCGGTTCAACTCTCCGATTCCAGTCTGTACACGCGGTTCCTGACCGCTATCTATATCTATGATAGGAAGCGGTTTATCTTTACTGTCAAACAGAGGAGAATTTCTCCCTTGTGTTTTGACCACCGTCTCTGTTTCTTCCACCATTGAATTCCATGACTGACAACCCGGACACTTACCGTACCACTTGGGGGCTTCATAGCCGCATTCCGTACATTGAAACTTGGTTTTAACTTTGGCCACTTCAGCACTCCTATAATTTAATTTTATAACAGCATTTTGCATTATTCGACGAATTTCACCCAAACTCCCTGACGTGCAGGGTTACTAAAAGTTTACCATTGTTTGAGATTTTTCGTAAAGGATTATCGCAAACTTTACACATGTTCCTGACATAATCATGTCCGTCTTCTGTCCAAAGTGCAAAAAATCCTCCCCGGCCGAAGCCGAGAAGGATTTGATTAAGGATTATGGATCAATACAAGCTGAAGTTTAACTCCAAAGCTTGCTAAATATTATTTAGTTTCGATTTCCTCATTGGACGGAACGACTACGTCTTTTTTCGTAACAGACAGTGCACCGTTCTCTTCGTCGATGAGCAATGAATCCCCTTTGGTTACGTTACCTGTGAGCAACTCTTCGGACAATTTGTCCTCGATATGCTTCTGGATCGCCCGACGAAGCGGACGCGCACCGTAAGCTGGATCAAAGCCTGACTTCGCAAGGAAAGACTTGGCATTGTCAGTGAGTTCGAAATCGACCTCATGTTCAAGCAGTCGTTTACGAAGTTCTTCACTCATAAGCGTAACAATTTCAGCGATGTGTTTTTCTTCAAGTGAGTGGAACACGATAATTTCATCAATCCGGTTAAGGAACTCTGGACGGAAGCTTTTCTTCAGCTCATCCATCACTTTCCCCTTCATGTTGTCATAATCTGCTCCTGCATCTACAACTGCAGTGAAGCCCAGTGTAGAGTTACGTTTGATCGCTTCGGCACCCACGTTGGATGTTAGAATGATCAGCGTATTGCGGAAGTCAACGACGCGACCTTTGGAATCCGTCAGACGACCATCCTCAAGCACTTGTAACAAGATATTGAATACTTCTGGATGTGCTTTCTCGATTTCATCGAGCAGGACTACGGAATATGGTTTGCGACGAACTTTCTCTGTCAGCTGGCCACCTTCTTCGTACCCAACATATCCTGGAGGCGCTCCGACAAGTCGGGAAGTCGAGTGCTTCTCACCATACTCGGACATATCAATCCGGATTACTGCATTTTCATCGCCGAACATCGCTTCAGCCAGAGCACGAGCAAGTTCTGTTTTACCTACCCCTGTAGGGCCGAGGAAAATGAATGAACCCATCGGACGTTTTGGATCTTTAAGTCCCGCACGAGCACGACGAACCGCACGGCTGACAGACTTCACTGCCTCATCCTGACCGATGACACGTTCATGTAGAATAGACTCCAGATTCATCAGACGCTGTGTCTCTTCTTCTTTCAGTTGGTTCACAGGGATTCCTGTCCAGCTGGCTACCACTTGTGCGATATCCTCAGGAGTAACCTCGGAATCGGTGCGACCTTGTTTCTCTTTCCACTGGTTCTTCGTTACATCCAGCTCTTCACGGATTTTTTGTTCCGTATCACGCAGAGCTGCTGCTTTTTCGAACTCCTGACTTTGAACTGCAGCGTCTTTTTCCTTACGGATATCTTCCAGACGGCTTTCCAGTTGTTTCAGGTTTGGTGGGATCGTGTAAGAGTTCAATCTTACTTTGGAACCCGCTTCATCAATCAGGTCAATCGCTTTATCTGGCAGGAAACGGTCTGTAATGTAACGGTCAGACAGTTTAACGGCCTGCACAATTGCTTCGTCCGTAATTTTCACGCGGTGATGCGCCTCATAACGGTCACGCAAGCCGTGCAAGATTTGAATCGCTTCTTCTGGAGAAGGCTGATCTACAGTAATCGGTTGGAAACGACGCTCAAGCGCTGCATCCTTCTCGATGTATTTACGATATTCATCCAGTGTTGTCGCACCGATACATTGCAATTCTCCACGAGCCAGAGCCGGTTTCAAAATGTTAGAAGCATCGATGGCACCTTCAGCCCCGCCTGCGCCAATCAAGGTATGCAATTCGTCGATAAACAGGACAATGTTACCTGCTTGGCGAATCTCATCCATGATTTTTTTCAGACGATCTTCGAACTCACCACGATATTTGGTTCCAGCGACTACTGAACCCATATCCAGGGTCATTACACGTTTGTCGCGCAATGTTTCCGGAATCTCATTTGCAATGATTTTTTGTGCAAGGCCTTCAGCAATCGCTGTTTTACCTACACCTGGCTCACCGATCAATACCGGGTTGTTCTTCGTACGACGGCTGAGCACCTGGATGACACGTTCAATTTCTTTACTACGTCCAATGACCGGGTCAAGGTTATTCTCTCTGGCGTATGCCGTGAGGTCACGTGCCAGACTGTCCAGCGTTGGTGTGCTGACATTGGCAGGTGTGCCATTATGGCTGGATACAGCTTCACTGCTGCCAAGCAATTGCAACACTTGTTGCCGTGCTTTGTTCAGACTAATTCCCAGGTTATTGAGCACACGTGCTGCAACACCCTCGCCTTCACGAATCAATCCAAGCAGGATATGCTCTGTGCCTACATAAGTGTGGCCCAATTTACGAGCTTCATCCATAGACAGTTCAATTACTTTTTTCGCACGTGGCGTATATGCAATGTTGGTAGGTTGCTCTTGGCCACGGCCAATCAGCGTTTCTACTTCATCCTGAATTTTTTCCAATCCGAGTCCCAGGCCGATCAGTGCTTTGGCTGCGATGCCTTCGCCTTCACGAATGAGGCCGAGCAAAATATGCTCAGTACCGATGTTATTATGACCGAGACGGACAGCTTCTTCCTGCGCGAGTGCGAGCACCTTTTGGGCCCGTTCCGTAAATCTTCCAAACATCATATCTCCTGCACCTCCATGGTTTTGGATAAAACGAGGTCATGTAATGAAATAACCGTCGTATTCTTCATATCATTTTTGTTTGCAGCCGTGCTGCGAATAAAGTCATTTGGCATTTGTACATGCCTTATTATATAAAAGCCGCAATGCGGCATGAAACCATAATTCAATACTATATCAGGCTAAACTAGGACTGCTTCGCTGCATTGATCGTATCACGAATCAACTGAGCACGGTATATGTCACGCTCATCTGTGCGCATATCTTCCCCGAATGTTTTCTGCAAAAATCCCGGCTGTGTCATCACATTCAACTCATTCATTACCGTGATGGACAGTCCATCCAACAATCCGAGATCCACCCCAAGGCGTACATCCGATAAGCGCTGTGCAGCTTCCTTGGAATCAACAATAGCTGCATGAGACAATATGCCATAAGAACGCATGACCCGATCCGTAATCCGAAGTCTGGAGTCGGTAATTAACCGTTCTCTCGCTGTACGTTCATGACCAATCATCTGTAACACAACACCATGCAGGTTCTCAATGACTTCCTGTTCGGTCTGTCCCAATGTAATCTGATTCGAGATCTGGAACAGGTTACCCATCGCCTCGCTACCTTCACCGTATATTCCTCTTACCGTCAATCCCACTTGGGAAACTGCGGTTAGAATACGGCCTATCTGTTGCGTCATCACCAGGGCAGGCAAGTGCATCATAACCGATGCTCTGACACCTGTACCTACATTAGTAGGACAGCTGGTTAAGTATCCTCTGCGATCATCAAAAGCATAATCCACATGCGCTTCAAAAGCATCATCTATTGCGGAAGCTTTCTCCCAGGCTTCTTTCACCTGGAACCCCGGATAGAGGCACTGGATACGAAGATGATCCTCTTCGTTAATCATAATACTGACTGACTCATCCTCACTGAGAATAACCGCACCATTCCTGGATTCATTCGCAAGACTTGGACTGATGAGATGTTTCTCCACCAGCACCCGTTTGTCGAGTTCGTCAATATCGATCAGATCCAACGTATGAAAATCCCCAAAGGCATGAACGTCATCGTATTGAAGTACTTCGCTCAGCTTATTCAGCACCTCTTCCGATTGCTCATTGGAAGCCAGCATCGGAAACGGAACATGCTGAAGGTTGCGTGCAATCCGGACACGGCTGCTAATGACAATTTCGGAATCAGCCGCATCACTGCGCATCCAGTCGCTGAGCGCCTTCTCTGTAAAGCGCAGATTAGGCATTACGCATCCCTCCTACTCATGACAAACTTTACTCCTGAGCTATTCCTTTTTCAAGTCCTCTGATCTGGTCACGGATCTGAGCCGCCTCTTCAAATTCCTCTTGTGCGATGCTCTCTTGGAGCTCACGCTTCAGATCAGCAATTTGCCGTTTCACCTTGATGCGACCACCAGCTCGTGCAGGCACTTTGCCTACATGGGACGTATTACCATGAACCCGCTTGAACAAAGGATCCAGACGACTGTCAAAATATTTATAACATGAACTGCAGCCGAACCGGCCTATCTTACTAAATTGTGCGTACGTCATACCACACTCTTCACATTGAAGAGCTTTTGCAGGTGGTGTTCCTGCCGATCCACTTTTGCCGGCTGGATCAAAATCAAGCAATCCTGACAACAAGTTGTGAATGGAAAACCCACCTGCTGTTCCAGGGATCATTTCCCCTTTTTCACGGGCACATGACTCACAAATATGGAATTCCGTCTTCTCTCCATTTACGATCTTCGTAAAATGAAGTGTCGCCGGACGTTTATTGCATTCTTGGCACAGCATATTGATGTACCTCCTTTGACCCCGATAGTTTTCATTTACCGAGCAAAGATATTAACATCGCCTTCAACATTCTGGCACGAATTTGATCCCGGTAAGGAAGTTTGACCAATATAACCTCTCTAGATACAGCAGCTCGCATCAACCCGGCTTCCCGCTTGTTCAAGAAGCGCGCTTCTTCCAATTGATAGATCAGACCTTCGGCAGCTGTCTGCCCGATCTCTTCACCAATACTATGGTGCAAATGATTATGCAGAGCTGATTGGGCCGGTAATTCAATGCGCTGTATGCGAACATAACCACCACCGCCGCGTTTACTCTCTACCAGGTATCCCTTCTCGAGTGTAAAACGTGTGCTGATGACATAATTGATCTGGGAAGGTACACATGAGAATTGATCTGCCAGATCATTACGCTGAATTTCAACCATTCCTTCGGGACTTTCATGCAAAATACTCTTCAGATATCGTTCGATAATATCAGAGATATTACGCATCCAATCATCCTCCACTGTCTGAAACGTTAAGTCAATAAGGACCCACACGCCCCCACAGAGTACACCTTCTCTACCCATTTAACCAATCATGGAAACAGCGAATCTTGCTTCCACAGGTGCCAACAGGAGAGCGAAGGAAGCACGAAGGTCCTTTAATATTCCCTTGATCCTCCGATGAAATGAATCCCGTATATTGGCGATCATGCATCAGATTGTAGAAAGAAAGCTACTTAAGTATTAAACCTTTAGTTGACTTTGACTTTCTTTGACTTTATAACCATTATAGCATATTTTGTGGTTTTGCCAAGTGGGGTCACTATTCATTTTTTACGATTTTACACGAAATATTCCCCAGACACAAAAAAACCTCCCCAAAATTGCTGGAGAAGTCCATTTGTCTTTCAATCACGCCGTATTTCTATATAAGCTAATCAAGTTAAATGGAGCAGTGGGAATAGTCATCAGAAGAAATCGAGCAAATAGGTTTCCCGTTCAGGAATCGCTTGTTCCAAAGCCTTGATTGCTGTGTTCGGTCCGTGAATTCTTCCGATTCGTGCCATTTCCGTTGGTCTGCGATATCCCATGAGCACCGCGGTAAGGGATTGAATATCCACCTTAATGATCTGATCATCAGTAATTGGCTCCGATGTTTTCCATATGGACGCTGTTCCGTTCATTGCTACGTTTAATTGCCATACCCCTTCATTCCATGGAGCGTGGGCATCCTCTACCTGAAGTACAATCTGCACCGGTGAGTCCTGGCTTGCAAATGGATACTGGGATATAAACTGCTCTACACTAACGATACGCGCCATAAAATAAGGTACAATCTCCTGCTGAATCCGTGGGTTATCCAATTGGAAGGCAAGCGTATCACTGGCAGGCGCCTGCAACGTAACTTCCTGGATCATGGAATCATGGTTAGCAATAAAGGTCCACAGCCCTTGCCTAGCCTCTTCATTCAGATAGATGATCTCTTTAATGGTAAACTTATTTTCCTTAACCTCATATAAAAGATAACCTTGTGCTGCATCAGCTTCATCGTAATATACAGCCTTCTGGCTGGTCCCATTAACAAGAACTGAATTCTCCCACCTTTCATCATCCCGGACCAGAGTTCCGTTATAACGCTCAGCATAAGCACTGTATACTTCCTTTAATATGCTGAGGCCTGGATCCCCACGCCGAATTGTTCCAGGTGTCGCTTTTTTCGAAGGCAAATGAGCTGTAGGTACTTTATAACGTTTAAATTCAACATACGTCTCCCATCCATACTTCCGATAGAAACCAAAAGAAAATGGATGCAAGAATGATATGCTCTGTTTGTTACGATTCATTTCTTCCAACGCATGCTTCAGCAGACCCGCTACCCAGCCTTTGCGTCTATACTCTGGCCAGGTGGCAACACCCGCAATACCGCCCATCTCGAACGATCTGCCATGAATATAGGTTTGAAAAGGAATGATGTGAAGTTTGGCTCCTAGCTGCCCGTCCTCATATACACCCCATATATCCTGTGACGAAAATTGACTCCGCCGTTTTTCTTTCTGTTCTTCACTCATTACTACTTGAAAAGCATATTCGGAGAGTGCCATCGCCGGTTCAAAATCATCTACCGTCAATTTCTGAATTTCCATGTTGTCCTACACCCCATTCGCTAGAGTTATATCAATCCAAATCATGGCCTGATATCTGATATATGTACCCCTTAGAGTGTGTCAGAGGATTCTTACAAAGTCAAATAAGAGATGCTTCCGCATCCCCTAAAATAAACAAATAAAAACCACCACCGAATAACATCGGCAGTGGTTCTTCGCTTGGCGGCGTCCTACTCTCCCAGGACCCTGCGGTCCAAGTACCATCGGCGCTAGAGGGCTTAACGGTCGTGTTCGGGATGGGTACGTGTGGAACCCCTCCGCCATCGCCACCAAACGCATAGCATAGCTTACATTCAGAGATCGTTCTCTGAAAACTAGATTCGAAACGAAACATGCGAATTACAACTTGCTATTGGAT
>NZ_ASPR01000018.1:0-1548 GCF_000517845.1 Paenibacillus sp. FSL R5-192
TTTTCGTATTATCAGGTTAGCCAGTAATTACTGGTTGGCCTTTTTTTGTGGTCGTTTTACGATGGGGGAAGCCGGGAGAACGTGGCGGTTTTAGGGGCTAGGACCTCGTAACAAAAACAGTTCTCCCACGACCTCCAAAAGACCATGTTTGGGCTGGTAGGGGCAGCTGACCCCGTATAACAAGCGAAGCTATGGGTTTGGAACCATCGTGGAAAGGACCGGCGAAACGAAAGATAAGGAGTGAGAACATGGAACCTGTTGTTGGTGTAGATGTCGCTAAAGGTTCAAGTGTGATACAGGCGTTTCAAAAACGAAATGAGCCCGTTGGTAAAGCTATCGTCATTGAGCATGTTGCGAATGGATTCGAACAATTTACGGAGGTGTTAGGGGCCCTTCAAGCCGAAACGGGTGTTGCTCCAGTGGTTGTTTTGGAGGCGACTGGGCATTACCATCGTGCCTTGGTGTCCTGTCTGAATCGGAGTGGCTATACCTACTACATTGTGAATCCCTTGCAATCCAAGCGAGCGAAGGGAACGCAGTTACGCAAAGTTAAAACAGATGCTGCAGATGCTTGGCATCTGGCAGAGATGTACTATCGCGGCGACGTGAAGCCGCATCGAAATTGGGATGAGACGTTTACAGAGCTACAGCATTTGACTCGGCAGCATGAGTTTGTCACGGGAATCTTTGTGCAGGCGAAGCTGAACAGCAGAGCCTTGCTGGAGCAAGTTTTTCCGACGTATGAGCAGATATTTTACAATGTGTTTTCAACAACATCATTGACGGTGCTGTCTCATTGTTTGGAGGGAAGTGTGACGAATTGGAATGAAGTCATTCAGGGTAATTCGGGACGATCCCATTCCAAGCGATGGACCAATGAAAAAGCGAGAAAACTGGAGGAAGTACTGGATGAATGGAGAGAAATTCGGCATAGCCCCGCTCAAAGCAAGGCACTGCTCGGAATGGTCTCTTTATTGTTGACGATGATTCGGCAACTGGAGCAACTCGAAAAACAAATGGAGGAACTTGCAGAAAATCTGCCTGAAGTCGGACTGGTGAGAAGTATCCCGGGAATTGGAACGAAACTGGCCGCAGCCATTGTAGCTGAACTAGGTGATGTGAAACAGTTTAGTGATGCGAAGCAACTTGTAGCGTTTGCGGGCCTTGACCCAGGGATTTTCAGTTCAGGAAAGTTCACAGCGACAAGTACACGAATTACGAAACGAGGCTCTAAAAGGCTCAGACGTTCACTATATTTAGCGGTGCAA
The DNA here is from genome assembly GCF_000517845.1 of Paenibacillus sp. FSL R5-192. NCBI lineage: Bacteria > Bacillati > Bacillota > Bacilli > Caryophanales > Paenibacillaceae > Paenibacillus > Paenibacillus sp. FSL R5-192. Next base: position 1,269 of record NZ_ASPR01000018.1, read on the forward strand.
TGTGGAATGCGAAAGAATGCGAATGCAAGAATCCGTTCGTACTACGAGAAAAAAAGAAACGAGGGCAAGCCCTACAAGGTGGCCGTGATCGCCTGCGCAAACAAGCTGTTACATCACATTTTCGCCATCTTGCAGAAAGGCCAGCCCTACCAAGTGTAATCCATATTTAACCAAAACCTCCATACCCGTGGAGGTTATTCGTGTTGGTCGGAAAAAGTATACCACGAAAAGAGAACTCATCCAACCAGAAATGCTTGACAAACATTAGCTGGTTTTTGTT
>NZ_ASPR01000019.1:0-8921 GCF_000517845.1 Paenibacillus sp. FSL R5-192
GGTGGAAGTGCAGCAATGCATGGAGCTGACCAGTACTAATCGGTCGAGGGCTTATCCAATTAGCAAGTTGTAATTCGCATGTTTCGTTTCGAATCTAGTTTTCAGAGAACGATCTCTGAAATGTAAGCTACGCGTTTGGTGGCGATGGCGGAGGGGTTCCACACGTACCCATCCCGAACACGACCGTTAAGCCCTCTAGCGCCGATGGTACTTGGACCGCAGGGTCCTGGGAGAGTAGGACGCCGCCAAGCAAAGAACCACTGCCGATGTTATTCGGTGGTGGTTTTTATTATATAGTTTTATTATGCAGTATGGGATTAGTATACAGATTGAATTTGGTGATTTCTCAGCACAATAGGATGTATACAGGTAACGTTATTCGATACGAATTGACGTTTTTTTGCGTAATAACTAGACTTGTCCGCTCTGGAAAAACAGTTGTGTTCATCAGGCAATACACCTGATATAACCAAGTACTTTTCCTTGACAGTCTAAATATCGCTTTGCTAAGATGGCAATAATAAATTTTTCAGAAAACGTATTTTCGGCGTAAAATACAGCCTGGAATCTTCGGGTTTTGGACCGTAAAGCTGAGCAAACATAAGGAGGAACACTTGCGTGTGGGAAGATAAATTTGGTAAGGAAGGCCTCACCTTTGATGATGTATTGCTAGTGCCACGGAAATCCGAGACACTGCCTAAAGAAGTAGATGTATCTATTCGTTTGAGTGATACTGTAAAGCTAAATATTCCTTTGATCAGTGCGGGTATGGATACAGTAACTGAAGCGACATTGGCTATTGCCATTGCACGTGAAGGCGGTATCGGTATTATCCATAAAAATATGTCGGTTGAACAACAGGCAGAAGAAGTAGATCGTGTTAAGCGTTCGGAGAGTGGTGTTATTACAAACCCGTTCTCACTGACGGCAGATCATCTGGTATCTGATGCGGAAGCAGTAATGGCGAAATATCGGATCTCCGGTGTACCTATTATTGAAGGAGATCAGAAGCTGGTTGGTATTTTGACCAACCGCGATTTGCGTTTTATTCATGATTACGGCATCAAAATTAGCGAAGTCATGACTCATGAGAATTTGGTTACCGCTCCTGTTGGCACTACACTGCAAGAAGCTGAAGGTATCCTTCAGAAGCACAAGATTGAGAAACTTCCATTAGTTGATGAGACAAACACGTTGAAAGGTCTTATCACAATTAAAGATATCGAGAAAGCCATTCAATTCCCTCATGCAGCCAAAGATGCTCAAGGACGTTTGTTGGTTGGTGCAGCGATTGGTATTTCCAAAGATACATTTGAACGTGCAGATGCTTTGGTACAAGCTGGCGTCGACCTGATTACAGTAGACTCGGCTCACGGACACCACATCAATATCATTGAAGCTGTACGTCAGCTTCGTGAACGTTTCCCTAGCCTGACCATCGTTGCAGGTAACGTCGCTACTGGCGCTGCCACTCGTGACCTGATCGAAGCAGGGGCTTCGGTAGTCAAAGTAGGTATTGGTCCAGGTTCGATTTGTACAACACGTGTTATCGCTGGTATTGGTGTACCTCAAGTAACTGCAGTGTACGATTGTGCAACAGTGGCACGCGAATATGGAGTTCCGATTATCGCGGATGGTGGGATTAAATATTCTGGTGAAATTACAAAGGCACTGGCTGCAGGCGCACACGCGGTGATGCTGGGAAGTTTGTTTGCCGGCACAGCAGAAAGCCCGGGAGAAACTGAAATCTTCCAAGGACGTAGCTACAAAGTATACCGCGGTATGGGTTCAATGGCTGCAATGAAACAAGGTAGTAAAGATCGTTACTTCCAAGATGATGACAAGAAACTGGTTCCGGAAGGAATCGAAGGTCGTGTCGCTTACAAAGGGCCTTTGTCTGATACGATCCACCAACTGATTGGTGGCCTTCGTTCGGGTATGGGATACTGTGGTACAAGTAACTTGGAGCAACTTCGTAACGATACAGGCTTTATCCGAATTACAGGTGCGGGACTGCGCGAAAGTCATCCCCATGATGTACAGATTACCAAAGAAGCACCTAACTACTCGTTGTAATCTGAAGAGAGTTAATCATTTCCAGGACAGGCTCGGTGATTTTCACCGGGTCTGTCTTTTTTTGCAGATACCCCTGTGATAGAATAGAACAAGCGGTGACGATCCATGGATGGATTAAGGCGTTGCGGCGGCTTTTTGACGTGAATCTATGAATATGGTTTTGAAAAGCAAATGCAGTGCCAGAAAAGGCTGCCAGTTAAACAGAAGCGCGGACGTCCTTTTACATAAGCATTTGCAAAATGCGGACTAAGTGACAATCGACAACGAACTTTAGGAGCAATAATATTGCTCGTTCGATACAGCGCATATAGTACACATCTCATACATCAAACACACAGGTTAGGGAACAAGAAAATCGCAGCATAAGCTGCACTGAAGCAATTAACAATGCTTTGGATCGAAGGGAGTATTCATCATTGAAAGCCAAACACATGAATAAAAAGAAACGCCAAATGCTCAAAAAGAGCGTAGCCTCGGTAATGCTAATTAACATGCTTTGCATGTCTGCAGTAATGCCGGTCATGGCTGCTGCGGATAACTCCGGTCAGGTTCTGACTGCTGCGGCAACAACAACAAAGACGGAGAAAGCTGTACAGGTTCCTGGGGTAGACTCACTCGGGCTTGAAGTTAGATCTGCAGTGCTTATGGAAGCCTCAACGGGACAGATTCTACTAAATGTTGATGCGGATAAAGCGATGCCACCTGCAAGTATGACCAAAATGATGACAGAGTACATTGTCGCCGAACAAGTCAAACAAGGTAAATTCGGTTGGGACGATATTGTAACTGTTAAAAAGAATGCTGCACAAAGTATCGGGTCGCGAATTTTCCTCGCGGAAGGTGACCAGCACACAGTTAAGGATCTCTATATTGCTATGGCTGTTGGCTCTGCCAATGATGCTACGGTTGCTTTGGCTGAACATGTTGCCGGTTCGGAAGAAGCTTTCGTGAAAATGATGAATGATGAAGCGAAGCGTATGGGCATGAAGGATACGTTCTTCATCAACTCTTCGGGTCTGGATCGAGCAGATATGCCTGCTGACTTCCGCCCAGCTGAAGACAAGGAAACAGTGATGTCCGCTCTGGATGCTGCAATTCTATGCCGATACATCATTATGGATCACCCGGACTACACAGAATTTACAACGATTCAATCCTACAAGTTCCGTCCCAATGATAAAGCTCCAATTATCAATTACAACTGGATGCTGGAAGCGAATAAAAATATAACCAATTTCAAAAGCTATGCCTATGAAGGTCTGGATGGAATGAAAACAGGCCATACCACGAACGCAGGTAATAACTTTACAGGTACAGCAGAACGTAACGGTATGCGTCTAATTAGTGTTGTTATGGGCACAGATTCGGAATCCGCACGTTTCAGAGAAACTAAAAAGGTATTGGACTATGGATTTAACAACTTTGAAGTGAAACAGGCTGTTGCAGGCAAGACCAAAGTGACGGGCTGGGAAGCGGTACCTTTGAAAAAAGGGAAAGAAACAACCGTTCCTGTTGTAACAGATAATGCGGTAAGTTTTGTTGTACCCAAAGGTACTCAGAACCTGGATGTGACGTTCAAAGCCAACGTAACTGAGGCTGACAAGTTGGTAGCACCACTCAAGGCAGGTACGAAGGTTGGTACGGTAACGTACACGTATAAAGCAGATGGAATTGAGCCACAGGAAAAAACAGTGAACTTGATCACTGCTGAAGAGGCTGAAAAAGGCGGATGGTTCCGTTTGTTCTTCCGTGCTGTGAAGGATTTCTTTGTGGATCTTTTTGACGGGATTAAAAACCTGTTTTAGTCCATAACAAACTTCATGGAAAGAGTATGATCATGATTTTAATGTTTACATGGTCATATCATTGACAAAATACAAGTTATTCCGACCGGATGGATTGTATATTTACAATTTTTCCGGTAAAATATCAAGTTAGAATTCACGTATGATGAAGTAAAAAAGTACAATGTTCGTTTACCGTATGCAAGATCGTGGCTGGTAAGAGAAGGGGAATGAGCGTATGAAGATCGGCGTTTTAGCACTTCAAGGAGCTGTCACAGAGCATATTCGAAGTATTGAACGTGCTGGAGCAGAAGGTATAGCTATCAAGCAGGTTCAGCAATTGGAGGACTTGGATGGTCTTATCCTTCCTGGCGGGGAAAGCACAACGATTGGTAAACTGATGCGCAAGTATGGGTTTATGGATGCCATTCGGGCGTTTGCTGCTGAGGGCAAACCGGTATTTGGTACCTGTGCTGGCTTGATCGTTATGGCTAAACACATTGCAGGGCAAGAAGAAGCTCATTTGGAGCTAATGGATATGACAGTATCCCGAAACGCATTTGGACGGCAGAGAGAAAGTTTTGAGACGGATTTGCCAGTCAAAGGCATTGAGGAAACGGTAAGGGCTGTATTTATACGGGCGCCCTTGATCGAGAGTGTCGGAGACCAGGTGGAGGTTCTCTCCACATACAAGGATGAGATTGTTACGGCTCGTCAGGGACATTTGTTGGCTTGCTCCTACCATCCGGAATTGACGGATGACTATCGTCTGCATACTTATTTTGTAGACATGGCCAGATCCTACAAACACACGGTAGACTCTAAATAATGCATGATGTACAACCTATGATCTCCCGGTCATCGGATCACTTCACCAGAAGCCGTGTAAGGCCACTGGTTGGCAGTTGCATCTGAACGGATGCCTGATGTTGCCTGTATCTGCTTCATAGCGGGAATCGCAGCGGAGGGTGACAAGGGGGATATAGGTTGTTTTTTGGGTTACAGGTTCCGATAAGTATATAGTAAGGTGTATACAGTAGAGTTATGAGAATGGATTTAACATAAGGCTTCACGTTGTGAGGTTATTTAGGAGGGGTATATCGTGCTTGATGTGAAAATATTGCGGAATGAGTATGCACGTGTAGAAGAAGCATTGACTAAACGTGGCAAATCGCTGGATCTTATCGCTGGATTTACCGAGATGGATGCCAAGCGTCGGGAATTGCTTCAAGAGAGTGAAACGCTGAAGAGCCGTCGGAATACAGTTTCCGCAGAAGTTGCTAGACTGAAGAAGAATCGTGAGAATGCTGATGATCTGATTGTGGAGATGCGTGAAGTCTCTGATCGAATCAAAGCCATGGACGAAGAAGTTCGGGAACTGGAAGTGAAGATCAATGATCTCACAATGGCGATTCCGAACATTCCTAACGAAAGTGTACCTATTGGAGCTTCTGAAGACGACAATGTTGAGATTCGTCGTTGGGAAGAGCCGAAGTCATTTACTTTTGCACCAAAAGCACACTGGGAAATTGCGCAGGATCTCGATATTCTTGATTTTGAAGCGGCTGCCAAAGTAACAGGTTCCCGTTTTACCTTTTATAAAGGTCTGGGCGCACGTCTGGAACGTGCATTGATTAACTTCATGATGGATCTGCACAGCGATCAACATGGATATGAAGAGATTCTGCCTCCATACATCGTTAATCGGGACAGCTTGTTTGGAACAGGTCAACTGCCTAAGTTCGAAGAAGACCTGTTCAAGTTGAAAGATACCGAATATTATCTGATCCCTACTGCTGAAGTTCCGGTAACGAACTATCATCGCGAAGAGATTCTGAATGTAGATCAATTGCCAAAGCACTTTGTGGCATACAGCTCTTGTTTCCGTTCTGAAGCCGGTTCGGCTGGACGGGATACACGCGGCTTGATTCGTCAGCATCAATTCAACAAAGTAGAGCTACTCAAGCTCTCTACTCCAGAGACTTCGTATGAAGAGCTGGAGCAAATGACTCAAAATGCGGAGCGTGTGCTTCAATTGTTGGGCTTGCCGTATCGCGTCCTGACATTGTGCACGGCAGATATGGGCTTCACTTCAGCTAAAACGTATGATATTGAAGTATGGTTACCTGAGAGCAATACCTATCGTGAGATTTCTTCGTGCTCCAACTGTGAGGACTTCCAGGCACGTCGTGCCAATATCCGTTTCCGCAGAGAGCCAAAAGCGAAACCGGAATTTGTGCATACATTGAACGGGTCAGGATTGGCAGTTGGACGGACGGTAGCCGCTATCCTGGAGAACTATCAACAGGAAGATGGTACGGTTGTTATTCCTGAAGCATTGCGTCCTTATATGGGTGGTGCAAGTGTGATTGCACGTCGCTCTTAAGTAAGAGTTAGCTAACCATCCTCATCAAGGGGAATACAAATTCAATCCGTCATTTCGGAATGGCGGATTGGAGTGTTTTGTATAACTGAGGAAGTTGTCTGATACGAGATTATCAATTTTAATATAAAAAGGTTGCATTATAATGTCGAGATGTGGTATGATACTTTTCGTGGCAAGTTTATAAAAGTTAATTTCCCTGGAGAGGTACCGAAGCGGTCATAACGGGGCGGTCTTGAAAACCGTTAGGGGGCAACTCCACGTGGGTTCGAATCCCACCCTCTCCGCCATACTACACTTATAACAAGGATTCGAGCGATCTCGCTCGGGTCCTTTTTTGCGTTGTGAGTTTGTCCAGCGTAGTGAGCATACAGGTTGGTGACCGATGTATACGTTGCTCAGTACAACGTTATATTTTGAATAAGGCTAATATGTATAAAAACATCTGCATCGCCGCACTTTATAGGAGTGGAGGTGGTAAGATGAACCGCGAGTTAAACATCGATCAGACAGAGCTTGTAGGGGCTTGGCAAGAACGTTTGCCTCAAGTCCTGAATGTTGGAGACCAGGCTCAGGTAATGGCCGATGAAGCCGATCAGCAGGCGATTCGGATACACATTGCTACAGCAGGGCACGAGATGTACTCTTTTGATTTCAAATGTGCATATGTCGATTCCCGTGAAGTCAGCGTACAGCTGATTGATGTGGAACGGGATGGACGAACGACGGATGAGCGTACAGAACCGATTCAGGAACTGGCTCACGATTATACACGGCACATTCATGAATGCGCCCAGTCGTTACAATCCCAAACGAGATAATAGCCTGAAATCTGAAGGAGTGAACTCAATTGACTAAAGCCAAAGCGGGAGTAGACAAAAACCTGCAAAATGTAGTCGATGATCTGGAGCAGCCTGCCGTAAACAGTCATCATGCCCAGCAAATTCAGCAAGATATTAATGATCGCCGTCATCAGGATGCACTGAATCATGACAAAACGGAAGATAGGGACCCATCCCATTCCTAACAATGATGAGGGGGCAATAATATGAGCAAACCAAAAACAATTCCCGTACCGGAAGCGCAAGCATCCGAACAGCATCGTCATTCATCCAAACGCTCTTCCATGCAGGAACCATTATCCGGTTCCAAAAAAGTAAAAAATCAAAATCATGTGGATCATTTGAATCCCCAAGGTTAATAGAAGAAACAGATTCACGCAAAAGTCCCTTGTTACCTAACAGGGGGCTTTTGCGTATTCATACATATATAAAGACAGGCACATGGTTATTCCCAAAGCTGACATAGGTCTTTGTAGCCATTTTAAAGAGGAAAGATCACATTTTTCCCAAATTAGGTTTCGGTATCTGGTGATATGGTATATCATTGATATTGAATTACTTTTTTTTGGGGTTATCACGAGAGGAGAGAAACAAATGACTAAACGTATGGGAGCGCTTCTTCTCACGTTGCTGTTGACCGTATCTATGGCATTGACAGCATGTAGCAGCAAGCAGGAACCAAAAGAGGCATTGAAGACGGCTGCGGCCAATGCTTCCAAATTGACTTCGTATGAAATGAGTTCTAATTTCACTATTAATGAATTGAGCTATAAACCTGGGGATGCTTCACAAACTGATCCTACTATGACTCAGTTTATGAGCATGCTGAAGGATGCTCAGTTGAATGTAACAGGTGTATACCAAAGTGAGCCAATGCAGACAGAGATGACTCTTGGCATCGAGCTTAAAGGCGACATGGGTATGACCTTTAACATCCCAATGGTGATGACGGCAGAGAAACTCTATGTGAAAGTGCCGAATATTCCGTTCTTCCCGATTCCGGAGAATGTTGTTAACAAGTTCCTAGAGTTGGACCTGAAAGAACTGGCTGAGCAAGAGGGTACGGAATGGAACCCTGATGCTATGGACGCAGCCAAAACTCAAAAGCTGAGCAACGAAGTCATGGACGCAGTGCTGAGCGAGTACGATCAAGCTAAATTCTTCAAAAATCTAGACACCAAAGATGCAAAACTTCCTGAAGGTGTAGATGCGAAGCAAGTTGTACAATTCTCAGTGAATAATGACAATGTTAAAGAAGCAGTTACTGTACTGGTAACAAAAGCTATGCCTAAAGTATTGGATATTCTGTCCAAAGAGGAATATCGTGAAATGCTGCAAATGGATCAGGCTGATATCGACAAAGCTAAAGAAGATCTGAAGATCACTGAAGCAGATCAGGCTGAAATGGCTAAAGACTTGGATAAATTGAAAGATGTTCTGACAATCAACCAATTCAACATCGATTTCGCATTGGACAAAAACGACTTCCCTGTATATCAAAAGATGGTCGCTGATGTGCTGATCAAGCCAGAAGGTACAAAAGACGAAGTGAAATTGGCATTTACCGGTTCCAATACGTACACTAAGATTAACGAAAAAGCAGCATTCAAAATCAACATCCCTACTGGCGATGACGTAATTACTATGCAAGAGTTCGAAGAACTGATGAACGCTTCATACGGATACTAATCTCGCTGAGTTCAAACCGTCTGTGATTCAAGTGAAGGATAATCTCCTTCCGCTTGGGTACAGGCGGTTTTTTCGTATTATCAGGTTAGCCAGTAATTACTGGTTGGCCTTTTTTTGTGGTCGTTTTACGATGGGGGAAGCCGGGAG
>NZ_ASPR01000020.1:0-746 GCF_000517845.1 Paenibacillus sp. FSL R5-192
TGGAGGCAACGTTGGGATACCACCCTGATCGTATCTAGGTTCTAACCTGGTACCGTAATCCGGTGCGGGGACAGTGTCAGGTGGGCAGTTTGACTGGGGCGGTCGCCTCCTAAAGAGTAACGGAGGCGCCCAAAGGTTCCCTCAGAATGGTTGGAAATCATTCGAAGAGTGCAAAGGCATAAGGGAGCTTGACTGCGAGACCTACAAGTCGAGCAGGGACGAAAGTCGGGCTTAGTGATCCGGTGGTACCGCATGGAAGGGCCATCGCTCAACGGATAAAAGCTACCCTGGGGATAACAGGCTTATCTCCCCCAAGAGTCCACATCGACGGGGAGGTTTGGCACCTCGATGTCGGCTCATCGCATCCTGGGGCTGAAGTAGGTCCCAAGGGTTGGGCTGTTCGCCCATTAAAGCGGTACGCGAGCTGGGTTCAGAACGTCGTGAGACAGTTCGGTCCCTATCTGTCGTGGGCGTAGGAAATTTGAGAGGAGCTGTCCTTAGTACGAGAGGACCGGGATGGACGTACCGCTGGTGTACCAGTTGTTCCGCCAGGAGCACCGCTGGGTAGCTATGTACGGACGGGATAAACGCTGAAAGCATCTAAGCGTGAAGCCCCCCTCAAGATGAGATTTCCCAGTATGTAAGACCCCTTGAAGACGACGAGGTAGATAGGCTGGGGGTGGAAGTGCAGCAATGCATGGAGCTGACCAGTACTAATCGGTCGAGGGCTTATCCAATTAGCAAGT
>NZ_ASPR01000021.1:0-137950 GCF_000517845.1 Paenibacillus sp. FSL R5-192
CTCAGCGGCGTGGGCCGCGGCGGGTAGCGCTGCCGCAAGGCGAGCCGCCGCTCGGGCGTTGCGCCCGCCGGGCTGCTTGTGGCCCAGCGCCCACAGCGCCAGGGCCGCCTCTGGCCCGCGCTGCGCATGCGCCGCCCAGGGCTGCAAAGCCGCCCGAGCTGCGGCGTCCTCGCCCAGCTGGGCCAGCGCAAGCCCGGCGGCCAGCGGCTGTGCCCGCAGCGGGCCAGCAAGCGCCGCCGTATGGCGCAGCAGCCACTCCGGCCGATGCGCGGCAAGCGCGGCCGGGATCAACGCTTGCCATGCCGCAGGTGGCAAGCTTACCCGAGCGGCTACGCTAGCGATGGCATGCGGCCGCCCTGTGGCTGCGGCCAGCAACAACAGCCGCTGCCATGCAGCCATGCTGCCGGGTTGCATGCTCAGCGCCGCCGTGTATGCGGTTTCTGCCTCTGCCCAACGGCCAGCCCGCTCATATGCCATGCCTTCCAGCGTCAGGCTACGATAGGTCCCAGCACCAGAGACTGATGTATACCTGCTGGCTGTGGAAGCAGCTGATTTAGCCTGTTTTAACCAATTCAAGGCCACGTCCTCTCTCCCTTGATCCAGTTCAAGTACAGCACCAAACTCCAACAAATCCGGAAAATCCTCATACACGGGCGCCCATGCTTTCACTACAGCAAGCGCCCGTTCCGGGCTGCCAATCTCTCGCCAGGCGTAAGCCGTTTTCAGCACCAGATCCGAGTGATATCCACACTCCGGCTTAAGCTGTGCCAATAATGGCTGTAACAAACGGAGTGCTTCATCATACTTCGCTTGCTGAAACCATTCTGCGGCCAGAGCATATAACAACTCCGGTTGATCGCCCTCCTGATTCAACGCGAAACGAATCAACTGCATGTTCCGTGCGCCTTTATTTTTGTCGGTAATCACCTGCTCCAGATATCCGTAATGAATGACTTCAAGTCCAGCATGAAGCACACCTTGCGGAGCCAGTGCCATGATGGAAGAAGCAATCTCTTCATGAATTCTGCCCTGAAAGGCAATTCGGGGATCATTTCGGAACAAACGACACACCGCATCTGTCACACGCTCTTCACCAGACATACCCAACAGACTCGTGACCTGTATCCAGTACCCCCATACGTTGTCCTTGCTTGCCGCTAACAACTGCACGAGTTCAGTCTTCATCTGAGGGGTCTGTACCCATACCTCATCCGCATCAAGCACCAGAATCCACGGTTTCGTAGCAGCGGTCAGCGACAGATTACGGGCTTCACTGAAATCTCCGTTCCATTCCGTTCGGATTACAACGGCACCATGAAGGCGGGCAATTTCAGTTGTATCATCTACCGATCCTGTGTCTACAACGATGATCTCATCCACAACATCCCTGACTGCATTCAAACACCGCTGGAGTGAACCGGCTTCATCCTTCACGATCATACACAAACTAATCCCTATACCCATATTCATCACCACCCCTCACCAACGGAGTTCAGCCCCACCCATTAGCCCGCTGAATTAAGTTTAACCCCCGGACCTGCCTGATCCCCTCTCAGCTCTCAAACCCGTCCGCTCCCGGTAACTCCAGCCGAATATGCTGAACGACAGGCCAACAACGGTGCCTCTGTCCATCTGTATGCTGAGCGAACACCTCCAGATGATGGTCCGCAGCACTGACCAATCCTTTCACCAGCCAGCTTGTTCCCGTCAGGGTATCCGAAGCCCCAGGGAACGACTCAATGTCACTCACCTTCCCGTTTTCCTTTTTCCCTTCCATCTCTTTCTCCTTCTCTCCCACTCGAACGCTCTGTTCCACCGATAACCCTTCTCCAGCCAATTGCTGTCGACACATCTGAATCAGGCTATGCAGCTCTTTCCATCTCCCTGACTGTACACATCCTTCCATCATCAGTCCAAGGGCCTGCCAGCCATCATACTCTGTTCCTGCAACCGTTCCGTCTATGCTGGAGTCCATGTCCTTCTTCTTTGTCGCTCTCAGACCAACCGTTCTCCCTGTCTGCACAGCAGGTTCCTCATTCGTTACTGCCCCAGCCTGCGAACTACGCTTTAACCACAAGGTCAATGGATCATCTCCGTTGGCTTTCTTCCCCTCGATCCACTCCAAACGTTCGAGCCATCGTGCAGACGAGATCGCGAGTAGCCCTTTTTTCCGCTGCACAGGTTCCAATTTCAGACGCGCCTTGTTCCATCTTCCCTGTTGGATTTGGAGCATCGCCTCCGCCACAGATAAACGCTCCCTCATCTCTGCGGAAGGTTGTGAGGATATAACCAATAACAATTGCAGAGCCGCATCATAACAACGAGATTGCTCCAGAATGCCCAATACTTTGTGTGTAGCCTCTTCCGAACTGAGTGCAAAACGCTCCCTCACCAGCGCTGGAATCTGATGTTCCTGCCCGGAGACTCGCATAATTCGGAATATCCGATAGAGCGGCGGTAACAGACTCGATTTGGCACGTACCGCTTCCACGTAAGCATCCACCGCACCCTCCAGATCCGCCCTTCCTTCCAGTAAACGCCCTAACGTATACCACGTCTGATAGGTGCCGATGCCTTCCTCCGTATGATATATGGGTGGAGGTGGTCCCATACGGACAGCTTCACGCAGCGAATATTCTGCCCGATCTGCATCACCCAAGGCGTCTGCACATACCCCGCGATGGTGCATCAGATCCGTGTACTCTGGAAAGAGTTCAAGCGCAGCATCGATGCGATCTAATGCCTCCTGCCAGCGATTCAGATGCTGGAGACAACGAACTTCATATTTGAACAGCAAATGCGCGTAACTGGTCACCGCAGGATCAATCCCCATCCGAGCCACACCAAACGTCTCCAATGCCCGCTCCGCTTCCCCCACACGCAGATACTCGACACCCAGATTATAATGATGGAACGGTTGATCCGGTTCTTCCTCCACTGCCTGTTGCAGCAGGCGAACATTACGGTTCACCTTATCTTTGCGCTCCACAATCGCCGTCTGATACCCATAATGATGGATGACCATGTCCGTCACATGAAAAGCCGCCTCTGGATTCCTACGGCAAATCGCCGCCGCAATCTGCTCATGAATCCGACCTTCGAACCGATGCTCCGGGGCATTACGGAAGAGACGTAAAACCGGATTCACGGTAACCCCCTGCTGACCCGTACCTGTATAGTTATGAATGTTTAAAAACAATCCGTCACATCCGCTGACCGACGTCCAGCTCCTGATCTGCTCCCGCGCAGCCCTATCGAGCGCCTCGTCCGCATCAAGAAATAGAATCCAGTCGCCGGAAGCGCGCTCCAGGCCAGCATTCCGTGCTGCGGCAAAATCTTCGCACCACTCAAACCCCACAACCAAAGCGCCATATTGCTGCGCAATCTCTGCGCTTCGGTCCGATGAACCGGTGTCCACCACAATAATTTCGTCCACCGCTCCCTGGACACTGGCAAGACAATGAGGCAGCAACTCTTCCTCATTCTTCACGATCATGCATAGGGAAATTCGTTCCGCTCGCAAGCTGATTCCTCCTTTCCTTTGCATGGAAAAGCGTACGCCACGGCATACCCTCGGTCGTTCGCAGCCTTTGTTCCAGTGCATTATGTTGTGCAACGAGTACACCTGAAGAAGGAGATCGAACCAATTCCTGCCGAATCGCCTCCATTGCCAATCGCATGTAACATACAGCTGCTCCAACTCGGGCCTGCCACATATCAGGCTCCCGCTCCAGAGCCTGCTCGAACAGAGACAGCGCTTGATCGTTGTGGCCTTTTGCATACAGCGTTTCACCCAGCCAGAATAACCCTTCGGCATCCAGCTCACTCTCGGTCATGCACTGAATCAGGATGTTCGCGGCTACCATGGTATACCCGTGACGATACAGCAGACTTGCAAACTTTCGCCTTCGAGTTAAAGTCGTTCCCCAATGATCACACATCATCATGGCCCGCAACTCATGCAGTTGCTCAGCAAGTGTGAGCTGTCCTGTCTTTACGGCTTGCTGCACAACCTTCTCTGCTACCATTTCTGCCTGCGGACCCCATTGAATAAGCTTCTGTTCTTGTGAAGCAGGTTCCATGCTTCGCGGCTCTTTCGATAGCTGATCCAGCAGTCGATCCATGACCTTCCAAACGTTCTTTTCTTGTGGAAGCGTAGTTGCGAGGAACGCCTCGGATAATCTTAATCCGTTGGCCCAACAAGCCAGTCCCCAATCCATTCTGTGCTCAGCCAGCAGATTGACTTCATGCACACACCCCACGCTCCAGTGTTCTTCTGCCAGTTGCAGCGCTTCGGAAACCCTATTCGCACACAACATCCAATGTATTTGATCCGCTACATGGATACGAACAGTACACGCATCTGTATCCAGCATTTTCAATGCCTGTTCATATGCTCCACAGCCTGTTAGAACATGAATCATTTGCACCAGATGATCCTCATTTGTCACTGCATATGAATGGGGCATTTCACCACGAATCAAATCACCGTGATCTGACTCTCCGATTCCTCTGCTTCTGGAAAGTAATGTTTCTGCTATGTTCTCATCCGTTTCACCGGATTGTTGCAGCACGTCTGCCAACCCGGCCCATGCCGGAGCATATGTGAACATGCTGTCCAGAGCCAGCCCGTACAGATGTGCAGACTCTTTATAGAATCCCCGTTTCTGTGCAAGTCTTGCCATCGCAGTATAGGCTCTGTAACTGTTAGAACCCGCTTCCGTTACATATGACGCGTCTAACGTGCTACCGCCATCACTGTGTCCAACACGGTCTATTCCCTCCCGACAGTCCGTTGCTCGAGCATACGATTGATATGCACGCTCCTCCAAACCTTGCAGCTCCAACGTCTCTCCATACAACAGGTGCAGATCAGCATAAGATGGATAACGCTGTCTTTCCACAGCCAGAATTGCATGCGCCTCGTCGTAACGTTCCGATCCCACAAGGGTCTTTGCATAATCTCTAACCAGTGTAGGTCGATATGGTGCGAGCAACTCTGTCAGGTGTAATGATTCACGGAACGCTTCAATTGCCTTTTCGACCTCACCAAGCTGGCAATACGTTACTCCCAGATTGTACAGGTGAAAAGACTGTTTCGGGTCATCCTGTAATTCACGCTCAATCAGCTTTAAATTACGTCTTGGCTTATGCTCTTGCGCAATCGTTGAAGCCAGATATCCATCATGAATCAGACATAGTGGAGCAAGCGGTTCAGTCTCGATCAATTGGCTTTGTTCATCGGTATAGGTCTCGCTCTTATTCATATCAGCAGCCTCTTCCTGGGTAAGCTCGCTTGGGCCGCTACGAACCAATTGCTCATGAATACGCCCCTTGTATCGATATCCCTGATGAGCACGGAACAGCCTCACTGGCTGAGAGATAACGCTCTCTTCTACCCCTTCGCCGTATCGATTCTCTATGGTAATACGTAATCTCAAAATGCTTTTATGGACTTTAGGTAAATAATTCAGCAGTTCTTCCAATCCGTGCGTAACGTACTCATCGGCATCCAAACACAGGACCCATTCCGTGCTCGCCAGAGGCAGACTGATATTTCGTGCATGGGCAAAGTCATCTTGCCAGCAGGCGTGCAACACCGTTGCTCCGTACGTTCTGGCGATCTCGGGTGTACGGTCAGATGAGCCGGTATCGGTGATAAAACATTCCGTGCTGATATGCTTCAAGCTGTCGAGACAGCGGGGCAGGTGATGTTCTTCATTTTGCACAATCATATGAATTCCAAGTAAACGGTTCTTCAAATCCAACCACCTCCAATACAAAAAAAGTACATGAAGTCCACCAAAGGAACTCCATGTACCTATATGACAAATAAATGGGTTATGTGCCTTGTCCATTGAAGAACACATCAATCGTGCTTGGTGCGCCGATTAGGCTGGAGCGGTAGGAAAGACGCGTGTATTTGAGAAAACGCTGCGGTACCAATACATCGACTGACCCGGACAAAATGCCCGTTACCGTCGTTACATCCGTGTACCAGTTCGTTCCGTTGGCGCTGATCTCAACAAGAGCATCTACCCGGTTTACACCCGGCCCCCGGTTATATACAAAGAAAGAATACGTGCCAAATACACTGGTCGTAACCGCCGGGAGCGCTGTGAAGGTGTTTGCGGTCGGGGTGCTTATGAGTTGGGACTCCTGAAAACTCTTCTGTGAAATCGACGTCACACTGCTAAGTGTTCCCGCGGTAATTGTAGCACCTAGCACGCTGGTGATTGTACCATTTAGCAGGTTTGTCAACGTCCCCGCAGTTACCGTTGCGCCAAGTACGCTTGTAATGGTTCCGTTCAATAAGTTTGTCAGTGTTCCTGCAGTAATCGTTGCTCCCAATACACTCGTGATCGTACCATTCAGCAAGTTCGTCAACGTCCCCGCTGTTACCGTTGCACCGAGTACACTGGTAATGGTTCCGTTCAATAAGTTCGTCAGGGTTCCAGCGGTAATCGTTGCTCCCAATACACTTGTGATTGTACCATTCAGCAAGTTCGTTAATGTTCCTGCGGTCACCGTGGCCCCGAGCACACTCGTAATCGTTCCGGCGGTAATCGTTGCTCCCAATACACTGGTGATCGTACCATTCAGCAAGTTCGTCAATGTTCCTGCGGTCACCGTGGCCCCAAGCACACTCGTGATCGTTCCCGCCGTAATCGTTGCTCCCAATACACTTGTAATCGTACCATTCAGTAAGTTCGTCAATGTTCCTGCTGTTACAGTTGCCCCGAGCACACTGGTGATCGTTCCCGCCGTGATCGTTGCTCCTAATACACTTGTGATCGTACCATTCAGCAAGTTCGTCAACGTTCCTGCGGTCACCGTGGCTCCAAGCACACTCGTGATTGTACCGTTCAACAAGTTTGTCAGTGTTCCTGCTGTTACGGTTGCCCCAAGTACACTTGTAATCGTTCCCGCCGTGATCGTTGCTCCTAATACACTTGTGATCGTACCATTCAGCAAATTCGTCAATGTACCTGCTGTTACTGTGGCTCCAAGCACACTGGTAATCGTACCTGCTGTGATCGTCGCTCCAAGTACACTCGTGATCGTTCCGTTCAGAATGTTGGTAATGGTTCCGGCGTTAATTGTAACCGTGGTCAGACCTGAGATGTTACTGATCGTTCCGTCCAAAATAATACCAACCACGTTCCCGCTTGTATCCGTTCTGACAGGCTGGGCTGTGCCTGTACTATCCTGACCAAAAATCAACGTTCTCAGATTATCCGGATTCGTATTAAACGTTGTAAAGTTAGGCATGTGTCTCGTCCTCCTCCCTGGTCAAATCTGTGAGATCATACTCCCTTATGGCATACGCTGCGCCTGAAAGTAAACATCGAGCCGGGTCGGCTGATCCGGTTCAACGGATCGAATTGCAAGCCGGGTATAGTGCAAAAATCGCAATGGTACCAGCGCTTTGGTCTGGCCTCCCGCGACCACCTCCTGGCTGTCCACAGCATAATCCACGGCATTGGGGCTGATCTGGATCTGTACAATAGCCGGATGTTTGCCCCGATTCACAACGCCATAGGTATACATGCTGAGTGATGAGGTGTCTTGTGCCGGGAGTGAATCCATGCTGCTACTGGTTTCGGCTCCGACATACGTATGCTCTGTAAAACAATGAATAGCACCAGGGAGTTTCGTACGTGAGGAAGCACCCTGCTTGAACCGGGGACGAGTAATCCGGGAACAAGGGGGTTTCAGCAATTTAGCGCGGCAGGAATGACGGGAGCGACGGCGACTGACATATTTAGTTGGTTGCTTCGTTCTCTTCTTGCTTTGCTTCGCTGTTCGACTCATCTCGATTTCCCCTTAAAAAATGTGCTTACGCATCGTATGCCCGGATTGGATATACGGGCACGGCAACCGCCGTTATTTCCAGATATACGGCTCAGTCCCCAATCCATTTGCTTCTTTTCACATACACTGCAAGTACAATGAAATGCGAATCAAGAGGCACCCTTCGTAATCAAAAGCGGACTTTTTGAACAACCTCTATAAGTTAATCTGGTCTATGGGAGGTGGATGAGATGACCAACTATAATGTATTCAACCAATCTAATCGTCCCCTGTTTACTCAACTGACCAATACCTTCTCAGCCCCGGGCATTGAAGCGTCACCAGACAGCGGTGCAGCTGCTGCAGGCAGTTTTTTTGCCCTGACGACCAACAATACCTTAATTCCTTCCAACCAGAGTCTTCTTCTACAGATCCTGAATGCGGCCGGCAGCGGCCGAACAATACGTATATCCAGCCTCACAGGAGGCACAACAGCGGCAGCTACTCTTGTTATCTATTCAGGAGGAACCGTGACTGCTGGTAGCACGCCAGTGCCCGTCAATACGTTACTTGGAAATACCAATGCCAGTGTAGTTACCACAAGACAAAATACCGGTACCCTGGGGGGAACCTTCACGAGCATTGCAAGTATTCCGCTCACTGCAGGAATGTATTCACTGGGTCTGAATGGCTCAATTATTGTTCCACCGGGACAAACATTATCCATTAGCGTAGGCACGGGGAATCAGACTGCAGCCATTAATCTGTTCTGGTGGGAATTCTGAGTTTGATCCTGATAAAAGGAGGTGCACACTGTGCCAAATAATAATGTATTCAACCCGTTAAGCCAGCCCGTCTATACGTCTAACACCAACACGTATATTTCTCCCGGCATTGTTGCACCTCCAGAGAATAATGCTGGCAGTACAGGCAATCTGTACAATGCAGGTTCCACCAACTCCACAACACTGGGGTTGCTGGGAGGAACGGTGATCGCCACCGTACAATTGGCCAATCCCGCAGGGAGTGGGAAAACCCTATACGTATCAAGGCTCTCCGGCGGAATCACGGTATCACTCAATCTATTATCTTCCTTCAGTGGTTCCATGAGTCTGAGCGCTAATGGAACACTGACATCGCCCACCACACTAACATCAGTAAACAGCAATCTTTCCAGCAGCAATACCAGCGTAGCCACGGTACGGTTCTCTGCTGCTACACCTTCAGGAGCGACGCCATTGATGGCTATGCCCCTTCAAGCAGGGCCGTTTCTGTCCAATGAATTTGGCCGTTACGTGGTTCCTCCGGGTCAAGCGATTAACCTCTCTGTCAGCGGATCACTTTCGGTTGGTGGGCTGATGGCCTCCACTGCTTATTTTGCTTGGTGGGAAGTATGATTCGTTCAACGATGTATAACAAAGGCAACGTGCAAACAGCCGCCTTCGGATGAGTACCGAAAGCGGCTGTTCTTTATATTGTAGATGGATGATTAAAAATGGTCCGGACAAGGCTGTCAGGCCGATTCCTGCGGAATGATCTCTTTTGCTTCAGACACGAGAGGCTGCTTCCCTTCCCACAAAATGCGCTGTAGAAGAATGCCGGCAAGACCAATTACCAGCGTAGCGAGACCGATATATTGAAAGGTGGGGCTCGGCCCTGCAACTCGAATGAGCGCTCCACCTGCAAGCGGAGCTACAACCAGTACAACACTGGATAACGAGTTTTGAATGCCAAAGACGCGCCCTACATAGGCAGGAGGGGTCTCCTTTTGCAACAAATAATTCAGTGTTACCATAAAGAGTCCATTACCCAGCCCAATGCAGAGGCCCCAGATAATGACCCAAATTTCAGGTGTTTGTGGGCCGATCCACCCCAGCGCAGCGATTCCGGCACCCACGAACAGATATCCTCCACCCAGTCCCCACCCATACCCAATTCTAGGCAAGCGATTTAACAACAAAATGATGACGACTGCCCCGGCTCCTGCCGACGACCCCAACCAGCCGAGCAGTGATTCATTACTTGGCTTGATCTCCCGAAACAGGGTCGTAAACTGATAATCAATCATGAGGATGGCCATGAGTCCAAAACAGCCGAACAGAATCGTACTCATTACGGTGCGACTGCTCTGTATAAAACGCCAGCCTTGCTTCCACTGGGAGAACAAAGATTCCGATCCATCTTTTTCACTAGCAGCACTCCCGTCTGATTCAAGGGACTCCGATTTCTCCACCAAACGCCGCAAGGGCCATAATACCGCACCTGACAACAGGCGGGTACAGGCATTAATAACAATACAGATTTGTGGTGAGAAAAAGGCCAAAATAACTGCACCCAGAAGTGGTCCCGCCACTTTAGAACACTGGCTCACAAAACCGTTTAGGGACGATGCCTGAAACAGATGCTCCTCTACCACCACCTGGCGGGTTAACGCCTGCTGAGCTGGAACGTGAAAAACTCCCATCATGGCCCGCAGGGCAAGAAGTGGCAGCAACCATGCCGGGCTTGGTGCGAATAAAATAGCAACGGTTAATCCCACGGTGATCACATCACACAGGATCATGATCTTTACTTTGTGCAGTCGATCAGCCAGGGCACCTGCAAAGGAGCCAAGCAGTATACCCGGGACAGCCATACATACAGGAATAAGTGCAATGATCAGTGGATCGGCGCCCCAGCGGTAGGCCACCATCACCTGGATGGCGAGTGCATCGAACCAATCTCCAAACGTAGCCAGAGAGTATGCGATAAACATGCGGACAAACCGGAGGTTGGTCCATAAGCTTTTGGAAGATTCCGCAGATGAGGCGGGTGATTCGGTGGATT
Organism: Paenibacillus sp. FSL R5-192; assembly: GCF_000517845.1. Taxonomy (NCBI): domain Bacteria; kingdom Bacillati; phylum Bacillota; class Bacilli; order Caryophanales; family Paenibacillaceae; genus Paenibacillus; species Paenibacillus sp. FSL R5-192. Next base: position 10,621 of record NZ_ASPR01000021.1, read on the forward strand.
CATTGGATGTGGGTTCATTTGAAATGACGGTCATACATGTACTTCCTCCCTTGATTACAGCCGCTTGTGGTCTGTATGTTCCTTGGCTGTAATCATAAAGGAGTTATATCAGAGGAAGATCAGAGGATGGGGAAGTAGGAGATAAAAAGTTACGTATTTCATCTACAATTTGTTGTCCATATGCGGGTACACCATAACTTTTGCCGATCTCTCCATACACTTGACGATATTTACTGCGAATTCTACCTTCAATTCGATGATGACCCAGGAATAGGAGAATCTGAAATGCCGCATTCAGATACAGCGGTGCATTCAGCGACATTTTCAATACATCCAGACCGTCATCCATTCTTAACTCTGCCTCACGAATCCGTCCCTGCCGAAGTAACCATAATCCTTCCATCACCTGAAAACGTCCGATCTCTCGCAGATAGGGTGCATCCTTCAATCCCGCTCGCAGGACTGCCATCTGAGCCTCAACAGCTTCGCCGTTGCCACCCCACAGTTCCACATACAACGCTGCAAGTGCTACAGGCAGTCTGAAATTCTTGAGCTCATCTGTGTCTATTACACGATATGTTTCTTCCAGCTGCTCTTTGGCACGTTGATATTGGCCCACCTCTACATAGACTTCAACGATGTTCAGAATACAGAGTTCGCGAAGCTGATCGGCAGACAATGCAGCTGAATTCAGCGCCTGTTCATACAACTGAATACTATCCGCTGGCTCGATCAGGGGGTGCACGAAAATCAGTAGCCAATATAGTCGCTCCTCAAAGGGAATTTCCTTTGTTGTAATCAGCCATTCCAGATCCCCCTGTATAAAACGGATATACAACTGATAATAAGGGGCAATCTGAATGCCAAGTGCCTCCTGTTGTTGAACCAGGGTCTGTATGGCGTTTCCCTGCCCAAACAAGTGATATTTACGAAGTAATCCGTGAATGACCTCCTGCATTTCTGGGTCCTGAGCAGATGGGCTAGCGGGTAGAGCGGACTTATTCTCATGCACAGCAAGTCGATATCCGTAGCCCCGTACTGTATCCAGACGGATCTCGTCCCAGCGTTTCAGCTTCTTGCGCAGGCGATAGATATGATCGTCCACAGTGCGTTCAACCGGATATTCAAGCGGCCATACCCGATCCAGCAATTGACTGCGGGTGAAGGCTTTCTCCTTGTTTTCATACAGAAAATGCAGCAGTGCAAATTCCTTGGCGAGCAGGCGAATGGACTCTGTACGCCGCGTGACCGTATATGTCCCTTCATCCAATTGCAAAGACATGCCTGGTTCCTCCTACTATGTATAATTCGCTGATCCGAAATCGTATAGATTCATTCCATTTTTTCAACGTGTTCAACATACCACAAAAACCCTTTGCGAGAACGCAAAAGGTTTTTATCGTCTAACTTATAGATGGCTTAGATTGTGGATTACGGTACGTATATCTGTTCTTCCAACAAGTGTTCCCTTGTCTTAACCCAGCACGACACGATCATCTGCCATTTTTTTGCCGCTAATCCGTTCGAATTCACCAAGCAACTCAGGGACAGTCAACGTACGCTTGCGCTCTTCGCTGACATCCAGAATAATTCGGCCTTTGTCCATCATGATCAGACGGTTACCCAGACGAATGGCCTGCTCCATATTGTGCGTCACCATCAATGTAGTCAGTCTCATCTCACGCACAAGTGTCTCCGTCAGTTCCGTTATCAGTTCGGCACGTGATGGGTCAAGGGCTGCCGTATGCTCATCCAATAGCAAAATTTGCGGCTGGGTAAAGGTCGCCATCAACAGGCTGAGTGCCTGGCGCTCCCCGCCAGACAAGAGACCCACTTTTGCATTCGGACGCTTCTCCAGTCCAATTCCCAGCTTCTCCAGTTGCGTGTTAAAAATCTCCCGTCTGGCACGGGTAACTCCGAAGCCTAGTCCGCGTCCTTTGCCACGTTTGTATGCCATCGCCATATTCTCTTCAATGGACATATGTGGTGCTGTTCCTGCCATCGGGTCCTGAAACACCCGGCCAATCCAGCTGCTGCGTTTATGCTCTGGCAGGTTTTTAATGGAGCGGTCATTGATCAGCACATCGCCCATATCCGGCTTCATCACACCCGAAATGATGTTCATCAGCGTGGATTTACCCGCTCCGTTACTGCCAATCACCGTCACAAAGTCTCCCGGATTCATCGTCAGATTCACACCAACCAGCGCGGTCTTCTCATCCGTTGTACCTGGGTTAAACAGCTTGGTTACTTGCGTAATCTCCAGCATGATCACATACCTCCCTTCGCCTGTTGACCCCCGGATCGCATCAACTCTTCCGTTCGTTTGCGAGCCAGACTACGCTGCTTCATGGAGCGTTGCATCGTTGGGAATACAAGAGCAATAATAACGATCACCGCGGTGATCAACTTCAGATCAGATGTATCAAACCATTCCACTTGAAGCGCAAGCGCGACCACAATCCGGTAAATGATTGAACCAACGATCGCTGCAAGTGTAGCCCAGAATACCGTTCTTGCTCCAAGAATGGCTTCACCGATAATGACGGAAGCCAGTCCAATAACGATCATACCGATGCCCATCGTGATGTCTGCAAAACCTGATTGCTGTGCAATGAATGCACCAGATAGTGCAACCAATCCATTGGATAAGCTGACACCTACAATGGTAGTCACATCCGTATTTGCACCAAAGCTGCGAATCATGCGTTTGTTATCACCTGTCGCGCGGAGTGCCAGTCCAACATCTGTTTTCATGAACAGATCGAGCATGATTTTAAACACCAGCACCACGATGATAATTAACACCATGACATGCTCACCTGAGAATGGATTATCCATACCCATAATGGATTTATTCGGTGCGCCAAGAATACGCATATTAATGGAGTAGAGCGCGATCATCATCAAAATCCCGGATAATAATCCGTTGATTTTGCCTTTGGTATGAAGCAGACCTGTACAAGCCCCAGCCACCATGCCGCCAGCCATTGCCGCCAAACAGGCAAGCCAAGGAGAGAAGTCATTGGAGATCATAACCGCCGCGATTGCGCCTCCTGTTGTAAAACTTCCGTCTACGGTAAGGTCAGGAAAATCGAGTATGCGGAACGTAATATAAACACCAAGTGCCATCAGTGCGTATAGAAGCCCCAGCTCGATCGCCCCTTCAATTGAATTCCAGCTTATACTCACACTACTTCCTCCCTGTCTATCGAAAAGAATGAGGCGAACCCGTTGCATGTTCGCCTCGCATTCATACTGCCGGATTAGACTCCGGTCAGATTATTGAATCAATCTCATAACTCATTATATTGATTCTATTGAATAATGTTGTTTTCCTGGTCTTTTACTTCCGCTTTCATCTCATCCGTAACCGTGATACCTTGGGCTTCAGCCGCTTTCAGGTTCAGGATCAGATCCAGTTTGTCCGGAACGGTGACTTTCATATCACCAGGTTTTGTACCATTTTTCAGAATGTCCGCGGCCATCTCACCCACCTGATATCCATGGTCATAATATTTGAAGCCAACGGTTGCGAAAGCTCCTTTTTCAACAGTATCCCGATCACTGGAGAAGAACGGAATTTTATTACTGTTTGCCGTTTGGATGATCGTATCAACCGCACTCACGACAGAATTATCCAGTGTAATGTAGAAGGCATCTACTTTGCCAACGAGGGAATCCGTAGCCTGTTTTACTTCAGATGTATTCGTAACTGGTGCTTTCACCAGCTTGATATTATGTGTTGCGAGCGCTTTTTCAGCGTTATCTGCCATAACCACCGCATTTGGTTCACCTTCGTTAATGACCAAGCCCACCGTTTTCACATCCGGCAGATTTTTAGCGATAAAGTCAGCCAATTGTACGATAGCCTCCGGATTCGTGTCGGATGCACCTGTAACATTGCCGCCCGGCTTATCCATATCGGTCACCAGTTTGGCACCCAACGGGTCTGTTACCGCTGCGAACAACAATGGCTTGTCCTTCACTTGTTGAGCCAGCGCCAGCGCAGATGGTGTTGCGATTCCGAGTACGAGATCATTTTTGGAATCACCCGAGATTTTCTGTGCAATGGACAGGTTGTTCGTCGAATCACCTTGCGCGTTATTGTAATCGATTTTGAGGTTCTTGTTCTCTTCAATGCCCGCTTCCTTCAGGGCTGCGATGAATCCTTCACGTGTAGCATCCAGAGATGGATGTTCAACAATCTGCGAGATGGCAATCTGGTATGATTTTTCCTCGCTGCCTCCACCTGTTGTAGTCCCTGATCCTTCGGATTCCGTACCTGTACCGCTGTTATTTCCGCAACCTGCCGCAACGATCATTGAAGCAACCATCATCAGTGACATCCAAAATTTCTTTTTCATGTGTGAGAACCCCTCTCCATCTTATAAAATGTGGTTACCCTTATCGAGATTCCATTGACACGATAGGGCGGGACAAAACAAACGCTTCAACGCATTGTTGCTTTGATCGACAAAAGCAGACAAATATAGACTTTTCTCATGCGACTGAAGTCCATGACCCGTGTTGGTGTTTTATTGTTCCCCTAATATTAAGGGGCGTCCCGATATCCGTCAATGGTTGAACCGCTTCCAATTTACTTTCATCGTATGGTTGTGATAGAAAACATTACATAAATAAAAAAAGCAACCCGCAAGTTATGCGAGTGGCTCGTCAAGAAGCTGTAATGTGCTTAGCGCTTCACGTTGACCAGCTGCACCAAGCCAACGTGTTAGCGCCAAGCAATAAAATCGCCCTTTCTCCAATGCTAACGAACCCGAGACATCTTATTGGGGTAATAATCACGATATGCAAATCCTAACGAACCTCACACTCGTTATTCATTCTAATATTAGAATTCGATACCGAGAATCGGCCAAATTAAGCAAAATAGCGCCTTTACGATTCGTTAAATTTTGAAAAGATCTTTGGAGAGGAAAATAGCGTCTACAGGGTTCGTTAGAGAAATTTCTTTCATACAGTTTCACGTAACGCAGGATATAAAAAAAGAGATGGCCTCGACGAAACTCGATACCATCTCTTCTTCTTTACACTTTGAATATCTTTTTTTCAACTCTCACCCAGTTAATTTCCCGACGCTTCGCGAATCTCATACTTGCACCTTTTACCGCCATCGGCGTAACATTCGGTACGCTCCACCTCAGCTTGAAGTAGCGAGCGAAACAGTTCCAGTTCACAGCGGCAAGCCTGCTTGTAGACACTCGCGACTTGCACAATCGGGCAGTTCATTTCCGTAATGACGTAGGTTCCATCTGCATCTCTAGACGCATCCGCCATATATCCGTTGGCATTCTGGATTCGAGCGAGTTCCTCCACCCGTCCAGCCAGATCCTGGCCCTCCATCTGTGGCAATCCGCTGCGAAGCAGCTTGTCCCGGCGACTCTCGAACAATGCATCTACCACACCGCTCCCGGCTGAGTCAGACAATTCTTCAAGCAGTTCCAGCGTAAGGGAGGAATATGATTTTGGAAAAAAGCTGTCCCCACGTACCGTCAATTGGTACACCGAGGACGGACGTCCGGCCGTAGCCCGGGCCTCCCGAACCTCAATCCAGCCGTCCTGCTCCAGTGCCGTCAGATGACGGCGAATGGCCATGCCGGTCAGACCCAGATCAGCTGTCATTTCCCTCGCGGTCAATGTACCTTGCTGCTTCAGCATGAACAAAATCCGTTCACGCGTCGTTCGTTCCTCTTCGCGCTTCACGATCAGCACCTGCTCTCCTGCTTATGCGTGTACCGGTGCTGCCTCCCGGCAGGCATCCGAGCAAAAGCGGTTATGCGTCTCTTCGCAATCCTCACAGCTTACATGCTGTAGGTTGCAGGTTGGACAATTAATATATCGGTCATGTGTCGTTCCACAGTGATAACAGCTGGCAATGACAATATCCTCTTCTGTCCGGTTAATCGGTACAGAGATCCGCTCGTCAAACACGTAACACTTACCATCGAACAGATGGCCTTGTACTTCCGGATCTTTACCGTACGTGACAATACCGCCGTCCAATTGAGCCACATCCTGAAATCCTTCATTGATCATGAACCCGGTCAGCTTCTCGCAGCGAATGCCGCCAGTGCAGTAGGTAATAATCGTTTTGTCCTTCATGTCACCCAGGTTCTCGCGGATCCACTCCGGAAACTCACGGAACGACTCCACATCTGGACGGATGGCCCCGCGGAAATGACCAATTTCGTATTCATAATCATTGCGACCATCGATAACGATAACGTCATCACGTTGTAGATGTTCATGGAACTCTTTCGGCGAAAGGCGTTTGCCGCTAGTCACATTTGGGTCAAGTTCATCTTCCACACGGAAGGTTACCAGCTCTGCTTTGTGACGAACAAAGATCTTTTTGAACGCATGCTCCTCGACATCATCAATCTTGAACACCATGTCGCTGAACAGCGGATTAGCCAGCATATCTTTCATGTACTGTTCCGTCTGTTCTGGCGTTCCGGATACCGTACCGTTAATGCCTTCGGATGCGATCAGAATACGGCCTTTCACACCAAGGTCCTTACAGTATTGCAGATGCTCTTGTGTAAACGTCTCGGGGTCTTCAATCTTCACGAACTTATAATATAAAAGCACGCGGTACGCGCTGTTACACATGTATATCACCTGTTCCTATTCCATGTTGTTATTGGCCGGATCATCCGGCAAGACGACTACGTTGCAACCTTACTTCTAAAAAAGAAAATAAACAGCCGCCCGAAACATCGTCTCGAACTGCTGCCTGACATTCGACTTTTATTCCTGCATTCTAGTTTATCGGAAGCGGAACAGCTTAGTCAATATAAATGTATAGAAAGGCATGAAAGATATGGAACATATCTTTCTGCACCATTCACCCTATTCCGAGATCGTAATGACCGAGGTTACAAAGTGATACGATTCATTCTCCAATACCGCCTGTGATAACAGGATTTTATTTCCTTTCGGGCTCCAGGCGAGTGGGTCAGAAGCGTTGTCCATATCGGCCGAGATCTGGAACTGTTCTGCCGACTCCGTGTTGGAGACAAATAGCCCTTTCTCATTATCATTCTCAGAATTGATGGTGTATGCAATCTTGGAATCATCACCCGACCAGCTTGTGCCGAAAATCTGTGTGCCTCTGGCAAGCGTGGCCTTCTCATTGCCTTCCAGATCGGTGAGCACCAGCGCCCGTTTGGTATCCGCTGTTCTTTTCACAATCGCAAGCCTTGTTCCATCATTAGATGGGATGACCCACTCCACACTTTTCAGCACCTGTTTTACTTCACCCGTCTTCGCATCGTATGCATTCAACTGGCCGTCCTCGCCCGTAATATAATAGAGCATATCGCCTGACACCTTGATACTCCGTACATTGAAATTACCTGTTTCCACTAGTATCTTTGTTGTACCGTCCACACTTGCCGAGATCAGATCACCCTTCATATTGGGGAAAACGACATGTTCATTATCCAGCCATGCGCCTTCTTGGATGAATCCATCCTCCTTGCCAGCAGGGGTTGTCTCCCCGTTATGCAGGTTCAGGAAGTAGCCTTTGCCCGTATTTTCCTCCGGTTCCCGGTAAAACAGATACTGACCATCCGGTGACACCAGCGGTGCACCCAGACTGGCTTCACTTTCCTTGAGCGGCGTGTCGGTGCCTTTCGTCAGATCATACATATATAAGTTGTGCGGGTATCTTTCCTGGCCTTCAACCATGACGGGTTTCAAGGACTTGTTCTCCTTGTCGGATACAATCCAATCATCACTAAGCCATGCAATTCCGCGCATATTCGGCAATTTATCAATCTTCTCCAGCTTGAAGCTCTGGTACACGGACGTGTTGGTATTATCTTTTACCGTAATATCCGTGCCCGTTTTCCCACCTTGTGCGTTGCCCCCCGGCTCCGTTATTCCCCCACATGCCGCTGTCGTTAACAGGGCAATGGCTCCGAACGTGCCCAAAGCTGCTTGTTTCCAATTCATGATGGTCCCCCCTGGTTTCTCTTGCTATAGACCAAGCATATACATCGCATACTTCCAAAGTTATTCAGACTTGTTTCGAACTTGTAAACTTGAATCAGCCAAAGGGAACATGAGCTGGAACGTCACACCTTCCCCATCTTCTGGATCACTCGACAGCAGGGTGATTGTACCGCCCTGTTTTTCAACAAACTGCTTCACGAGAGATAGCCCCAGTCCGGTTCCACCGGTTTTTCTGGCTCTGTCTTTGTTCACGGTGTAAAAGGGTTCAAAAATCTTCTCCCGCGCCTCTGCCGGAATTGGCGTACCCGAGTTATAGATGCGAATGATCGCTTGACGCTCCTGCATCCGCAGTTCACTCTTCACCCGGATCACACCATCCGGAACGTTATATTTGATGGCATTATCCAGCATGTTGATGAAAATATGCATAAGACTCTCCCGATCGCTGCGGATCACCGCCGGTTCAAGATCCAGTTCCATGTTCAGCGCAAACTTCTCCGCTTTCCCACGCATCCGGCCACAGGCATCCTCCAGCAGAGCGCTGACCTCTACATCTTCGGCCTGGTTCTCGAAGTCATACTTCTCCAGAGCAGATAAATGTAGTACTTTCTCGACCATCTCGTACAGCCGCTCCGTTTCTTTGCCAATGTTACTCGTGGCATCATCAAGCAGTTGCGGATCATCCTTATACATGTCGAGCAGCTCCACATAAGCTTTGATCGATGTCAGTGGTGTCTTGAATTCATGGCTAATGTTACCAATATATTGTTTCTGCTGCTGTTCCAGCGCCTGAAGTTTCTCAATCGCCAGTTGCAGCTTCTGCTGCTCCGCATGCATGGCTGTGATATTTTGCTGAATGGATGTACTCATATAATAAATGCCCTGCCCCAGCTCCCCCAACTCATCCTTGCGCTTTAAAGGAGACTCCGTAATGTAATTCCCTTCGCGAATGGAATCTGCGGACTTTTTCAGCCGAGTAATCGCAACGGCAAACCGATTGTAGAACAGATAACCTAATATGAAGCTCAGCGCAACAACGGTAATTCCTGCCCATATGAACAATTGAAGGATGCGAGTATAGAATTCATGGTAGCTTTGGACCGGATATTGCATCCATACGGCACCCATCTGTCCGTCCGGACCGTCCAGTGGTGCGGCATAGAGCAAGGTATCCCCTTGTTCATGATAGGCAATTTTATTTTGCAGTGCATAGTTGAGCGTATCCTGAACAATCGCACTCTCCCCAGAGCTGATCGATGAGCCGACTTGCTGGCCTTTCATATCATAAAGCGCTATCGGCAATCCGGTAGAGTTGGCCAGTTCCTGTGCAAGCCTGCGGCCGTTTTGTTGTAAAAAAACGTCCTGTTCAAGATGAACGGACTCCGTGTAGTAGGACTGTCGCACATTCAGATTCACCAGCCGTGTCTGCTGTGATAAAATACCTTCAATCTGTGACTGCTGATTGCGTTCAATACCGCGCAGGACCAGTGAACTAAGCACCACCACGGTAAGGATAAGTAATGCTGCCAGAAAAACACTGAACTTCAGCTTGATGCTGACTCTCATATGGCCCCGCCTGTTTCAGGTGCAGATGCTTTGTAGCCAATCCCGTATACGGTCTGTAATTTTTGCTGATCCGTATCTCCAATTTTTTTACGCAAACGCTGGATGTGAATGTCTACGGTTCGTGTACCACCCGCATATTCCATGCCCCACACTCGATCCAGCAGATCGTCTCGTGTGTACACACGTTCAGGATTGGACATGAGAATGGTCAGCAGGTCGAACTCTTTTGGTGTCAGATCCAGCTTCTCCTCATTCACGGTCACTGTGCGGTGAGCAACATGAATACGCAGTGTGCCATTCACGATGGCCTGATTCTTCGAATCGTCAGGTGGTGGACTGCTTTTCTCGACACGGCGCATGAGCGCTTTCACCCTTGCAAGCAGTTCACGGATCTCGAATGGTTTGGTCATGTAATCATCGGCGCCCATTTCCAGGCCAACGATTTTGTCCACGATATCATTTTTGACGGTCAGCAAAATAATGCCGATATCCTCGCGGTCCTCCAGCCTGCGGCATACGCCATATCCATCAAGCCTTGGCATCATGACGTCCAAAATCATGACCTGCGGATGAAACGATGCGACCTTGACCAAGGCCTCTTCGCCGTCACTCGCAGTATCTACTTCATATCCTTCGCGCCGCAGCGCGTAAGCAATGGCACTGACGATGCTTGATTCGTCATCTACCACGAGCACTTTTTTATTCATGGGATTCATCCTCTTTATCTATGTCATGAGTTAGTTTATGGGTCTATGTTAGCAAGGTCTTTGCGATTTAGCTATGGATGAGTTTGCAATTTGTATGAGAAGCTTTCATCCTCTCAGCTTGGACTTGGCTCTACTTTCTTTATACCCCAATGACGACAAAAAGAGCCAACCCGTGATTGGATCAGCCCTTAATCTATAGATTCCCGTTTCATGTTACTGTTTAGGCAATAACTTCTTAATTTCATCTTCAGAGAGTCCAGATGCTTTAACTATAGCTGAGAGATCTACGCCAAGTGTGAGTAACTCACGAGCCATTTCTCTCTTGCCTTCAGCCGCTCCTTCAGCTCGTGCGCCTTCAATCATTGATTTTTCGTCACTCAATGCTTTCATTCGAGCATCGTAGGCCATTCTGGTGGACGCATCCTGACTCAGAAATTCCAGCGTATCCATCGCCTTTTTCAACATCGGTTCATTCATGGCCAGCACCTCCCAGTTTGATGTATCTATTCCTTTAAGGAATAATAACCAATTCACGAGTCCGCCTTTTTCCATCGGAACAGAATACTCATCCAATTTGGTTAGTTCCATCACATGTATTTCGATATCATCCGTCAAACCAATACCTGTATGATCTTCTCGTAAATGAAAAACATTGTGATATCGCTCATTATCCAGACAGGAGTAGTTGAGTATATTAATAGTCACGCATTTTTTGAGTAGACTATAGTTTTCACCCTTTTTTATCTGATGAAAGTACATCTCACTCCAATAAAACAACGTCCTTTTCTCCATGTTATACGGGTTAAACAGCTGCATTTCAATGTTAATTAGTTTGCCTTCTAACGTCTTGGCTTTAATATCCAGAATGGATTGTTTATCCTCTGGACTATCCTTATCTGTATACGTGTTAACCACAGTGATCTCCGTAAGAGGAGATTCGCCGGTCTCTATAAACGTGCTGTTCAGAAAAGCTAACAAAACATCTTTGTTTTGCTCACTTCCAAAAATGCGTTTGAACACAAAATCTACTCGTGGATCGAGTAATTCCGTCACTCAGCATCAGCTCCATTCTCACCAGCATTATATCATAATTCCCATATAGCCTCAGCTTGATAATGGATCTGCACTTAAATTGCATTTACTCCTCAAATGACAGATTCAGCGGCTCGTCCGACATCTCGTACTCTGTCTCCATATGTGTCAGTGGTGTGTTCAGATCAACCTCCTCGAAGCGGAAGCTGTCGACCCACACTTTTCCTTTGCCGTTCAAAATAACCCCAAACGAAATGACCGCACTGCCCTCCGGTACATCAAGCACAATACTATACTGATTCCATGGCTGCGTACCCGTAATTGGCCGATCATGCATGTTATCAAATTGAAGTACATCATGCACGTTATTATCCACACGCATCCATAATCCGCAGAATGCATCCACATGCTCGGTCTTCACAAATCCCGATAACTTCATCCGCTTGCCCACATACTTGTCCGCTCTGAACTGTTGCATCATTGTTGCGAACTCGTTAGGCTCCATCGGCGTAACGGCCTTCAAATATCCTGAAGCTTTCCCCTGATGCACTTCAGCAGGATCAATACCCATCTCATAATTCTGCGGGTGACTTCCGGTTAACATCCAACCTGTAATTGTTGACGTCTGATTCATCTGTAATTCTCCTCCTCTGGTTCTTCCTTCGAATAATTTCAGATCAAACAATTTGCGAAAACGTCCTGGTGGCATGCCATATAATTTGCGGAATGCACGGGTGAAGGCTTCCTGACTCTCAAAACCACATGCCAGGGCGATGTCCAAAATGCCCGCATCCGTCGATCGGAGGGTGGTGGACGCCAGACTCATCCGACGGTTTCGGATATAATCCACCACGGTCATGCCCACCTCATTACGGAAAATCCGATGGTAGTGATATGGCGACAACAACGCCTCGGACGCCACTTCTTCCAGCCCAATCTGCTCATGCAGATGAGTCTCAATATAGAACAAACTTTGCTGAATCATTGCACGGTAACGGCTCAACTGAGGTAAAGCCCCCTTCCATATCCTTACTATACGTGAATGGTGTAACCGCCGTTTTGATCATTTTTGCTATCTTTATTTCTGTTTACCTCTGCCGGAGATGCAAAAAGAGCCAATCACGGATGGAATCCTTTCCGTAATTGACTCTTCTGGGAAACTGCCGCCCTGTGGCTACTCTAGAGCCACTTCATTGATCTACAACAGGTTCATTTATCTATTTGCTTTATCTATTTGCACAACATTCTTCGTCAGACAGCTGGTACCGGCTGTGCACCAACCTCTTCGTCATCATGCTCCACCAGTTCATGTTTCTCCCAAGCTCTACTCTTCCAGCGGAAGTACATAATGACCGCGCGGGTCCACTCATCCGCCGCAATGGCAAGCCATACACCAGCGAGCCCCAGATGAAGCTTGAATATGAGCAGATATCCCAGTGGCAGACTCATGCAGACCATGGAGATCAAACCCATGTATACCGGGAATTTTGCATCCCCTGCCGCACGCAAGGAACCAATGATCACTATATTGCAGGTACGTCCGGTTTCGAGCAAAAGACTGAGCAGAATCACTTGAGCCCCCAGCTTGATAATTTCCGGATTATCCGTAAAGATGCTCATCAGTGGCACACGGAAAAAAATGATGATTACATCAATGATAACCGTGGCCAGAAGGGCCCATTTTACACTGTCAAAAACACGTTTGTACGCATCGTCTTTACGCCGCGCACCCACAAGCCGACCTACAATGATCGATGTCCCCATACCAATTGCCATGCTGAACAAGTAGATATAGCTGGAGATGTTACCCGCATACTGCTTGGTTGCCATAGCTTCTGCGCCCAGATAGGTCACATACAGCGTGAACACGAGCTGGCAGGAATGATATACCATGGATTCCATCGCAGACGGAATGCCAATCCGCAGAATTTTGCCAATGAATTTCTTGGACAACTTAATGTAGTATTCAAAATCCACCCGTACCTCGCTCACACGATACAACAACCAGAAGAAGATCAGAAGGCAGATAAAACGGCTTCCCACCGTGGAGATCGCTGCCCCTTCCACCCCAAGCTTCGGCAGGCCGAAGTGTCCAAAGATCAATGCATAGTTACCAACAACGTGAATCACGTTCATGAATACAGCAACATACATCGTTTCTTTGGTGTAACCATGTGTACGAATCGTCGCAGCCAGCGCATTAATGAGCGCCTGGAGGAAGATACCGCCACCAACGATATTTATATACGAACGGGCAAAATCATAAATTTCGCCTTGAATGTTCAGGAGTGATAACAAATGTCCTCCGAACAGAAGGAAGATTCCGCTCAGGACCAGACCTACGATAAGATTCAGTGTGATCGCATTACCCGTAACTTGTGCTGCTTCACTTAACTTTTTGGATCCGATATATTGTGCGACTACAATCGCAGCACCATGTCCAATGACTTCCAATACAAGGATAGCGATAGAAATAATCTGATTGGCTGCTCCAACGCCGGAGACCGCATTATCGGACACCGAGCTGAGCATGAGCGTATCCACGCTCCCCATCAACATAAATAAGAAGAGTTCCAGGAAAATAGGCCATGTCAGTCGAATCAAATTCAGATCCTTGGCATCAGAACGAAGGGACTCTTTGGTTGAGGATATTGCTGTCATTTTCTCACCTTTCCCATGTGGGCTTTAATTCTTAGGGTATGTTAGCACAGGTGGTTTGAAAATGCAGCAGTTTTGCGAAAATAGTTGAAAATTTTTTGTAATTCCATAAATAGGTATTTTCACTGCTTTCATAAAGCCCCATTTCCGTAAGCTTATCAGAGGTTTCAGAAGACAAAAAAGGCCCCTCCCAACTCGCTTTTAAGCAAGTAATGGAAGGACCTTGGACCCTCAACCTTTTAACCTTTAACAGAACCCGCAGCAATGCCCTCCACAATTCGATTACTCAAGATGAGAAAAGCAATCAGGATTGGCATAATGCTAATCATCAGCGTTGCACCAATGGCTCCCCAATCCGTTGTGTATTGACCAATAAAGTTCTGTACCCCAACAGTCAGGGTTTTGTACGAATCTGTACTGATGAACGTATTAACAAAGATGAATTCATTCCAGTTATAGATCATGTTAATGATCGCCGTTGTGGAAATGACCGAAGACGTCATCGGCAGCACAATCCGAAAGAAAATCCGATGCACGGAGCAACCATCCATCACTGCGGCTTCTTCCACTTCCCGGGGGAGAGCGTAGTAGAATCCAAGTAGAATCATAATGGTAACTGGCATATTAAAGGCAATATAAGACAGGATGACTGACAAAGGATGATCTGTAAGATGAAGCTTCAGGAACAAGCTGAACAGCGGGATCAACGTGGAGTGTACAGGGATCATCAGACCCACCATAAATAGCCCCAGCACCAGCGAACGACCTTTCCAGCGCATACGTGTAATGGCAAAGGTCACCAGACTGGCGAACAGCACGGTGACCACCACCGAGACCACCGTAATCCATACACTGTTGAAGAAGTACAAGCTGATATTTCCCTCTGTCCATACCTTGACATAGTTTTCCCAACGCGGAGTAGCAGGAAGGGAAAAAGGCGCCATGTCGAATACTTCCTGATTATTTTTAAGCGAGAACAACAGCAGCCATACCAAGGGTAAAATTTGAAGCAAAGCTACCAGGGACAAGAGGAAATACAGCAGAATATATCCGAATCTCCTTAACCATGCCGAACCTCGGCTTGTCCCCGGGTAAGTTGGCAATCTAACGGCCGTATCCGTCTTCACCGGGATGGACCTCCTTTCATTTCACTAGGGCGTGTCTGGAAACTCCGAAGGTGGCAGATTTTGCCGAATTTTCGTTCCAAGCAAGGAAATTTTCCGCAGGCGTGCCGGGGCACGTCAAGGGAAAGTGACGCAGCAGGGGGCGAAAAGGCGGTAAAAGATGCACTTCAGCGAGTTTTCAGACACGAACTAGCGTCAGGAATACTGGATCGTATCTTTGGATGCTGTCGCTTTACGAAGCAGCCAGGTAACAAGCAGACAGATCAAGAGCAGGAAGAACCCTACAGCACTGCCGTAACCAAAGTCGAAGCTACGGAACGCCTGACGATACATATAGGAGGCCATCACTTCGCTGGAGCCATTTGGTCCGCCATCGGTCATCACGTAAATGAGGTCAAAATACTTGAGTGAGCCCACCACAGCCAGTACCACAGTCACCTTGATGACTTCTGTAATAAGGGGCAGCTTGATTCGAAAAGCGATCTGCCAAGGACTTGCCCCATCAATCCGGGCTGCTTCCACCAGAGATTCCGGAATATTTTTGAGGGCCGCATAATAGATCAAAATATAGAAGCCTGCATACTGCCATAGAATCGGTACGAACAGTGCATACAGCACTAGGGATGGCTCCGCCAGCCAGGCTGGCGGATTGCTGAAGCCGATCGCTTCCAGAAAGGTGTTCAGCACACCATTGCTGGGATGGTAGATCTTCAGCCATAACTGAGCGATCGCGACCGAAGACAGCAGCATCGGGATCAAATATATTTTGCGGAACAGATTGGCCCCCTTGATCTTGCCTGACAGCACCAAAGCGATCATCAGATAACCGATCAGACTCAGCGCAGAGAACAAAGCAAGCAAAAAGGTATGGTTCGCACTCTGCCAGAATGTTCCGTCTTGAAGAAGTCTGGCGTAATTATCCAATCCAATAAAGGTCATTGCACCGATCCCGTCCCATTGCATCAACCCATAATACCCGGTGAGCACGATCGGGATGTAAACCAAGACCAGCAGCAGAAGCAGTGCAGGAAGCACGTACAACGCAGCAACGAGACGGTTGGACATGACTTTGTCCATCACATTATCCTCCCTTCAAGCGTTCAAACGTGTGTACGTCAATTGCCTTTATCAATTGCAGCCTGATGATTCTTCACAAAGTCCTCCGGTGTTACCGCTTTGCCAAACAACGCCTGAATCATGTCGAGATGGGCCTGAGCGGCTGCCGGTTTCATCTGTACATCTGCAAAGAGTGTAAGGCTGCTGGCCTGATTCAATTCGTTGAGCAGGTCAATGTAAAGCTGTGGCAGCTGTACTGCAGCTGTATCTACTTTGGTAGCCGGGATGACGCCTGCTTCAGTTACAGAACTTTCACCCCATTTTTCCACAAAGTATTGCACAAACTTCTGCGCTTCTTCCTTCACTTTGGAGTTCTGGGCCACGAACAGTCCTACGCCTGGACCACCTACCCAGCTGTTAATATCGCTCTTGCCATCTTCCATTGTTGGGAATTTGAAAAATCCGATCTTGTCCTTAAATTCCTGCGGGATGTCCGGGTTAGTCGTGAAGTTTGGCAGTTCCCAGGTACCCATCAGGTACATGGCAGCTTTTTCGTTCATGAATTCGGATTTACCCTCATCGTTAGACAACCCGTTGAAACCTTTGTTGAAAGCATTCATATCCACCAGTTTTTGTACCTCGGCAGCAGCTTGAGTCAGCGCAGGATCATCAAACTTGCCAGAGCCATTGATCGCCTTTTCCAGTGCATCTCCACCTAACCGATTCGCCAGATACATATACCAGAGTGAGCCGGTCCAGCGGTCTTTATTGCCCAGTGCGATCGGAACCTCACCGTTCTCTGTCAATGTCTTCAGCACACTCAGGAATTCATCGTACGTTGCTGGCGGCTGCAAGTTATATTTTGCAAAAATAGCTTTGTTATAATAAATGGGGGAGATATTCAACTCGATTGGTAGCGCATATGTTTTGCCGTCTATGGCATAAGCTTCTGTTGTTCCGGCTATGAATTTCTCGCCCAGCGAGTCGCTCAGCAGATCATCGACCGGTGCGAACAGGTTCCCCTTTACATAAGGCTCCAGAAATCCAGCAGCCCAAGTTACACCCACATCGGGAAGTTCATTGGATGCCGACAGAATTTTCAATTTGTTCTTATATTGTTCATTCTCCAGCACTTCCTGCTTAATGGTTACATTCGGATGATCCGTTTGATACTGCTTGATGATATCGTTGACCAGTTTGTTTTGCTGTGCGGAACTGCCTGCTGGCCAGAGGTGCATAAATTTGAGGGTTACTTTCCCATCTGTGCCGTTGCTGCCTGTTTCACCCTCTTCATCCGAACTTGAACTGTTACATCCGGATAAAATTACGGCGAGAACCAGCGTCCATGACAGAAGAATGGCCATCGTCTTTTTGCTCATTATTCCAACCCCCTTGGTTTTATCGGTTAATGTAACCGCTTTAACCAAATTGTAGCACGCGCCTATCACACCTATAAGACCAGAACAATTTGGAAAAACTCCACTTTTTTGAGGTTATTTGTTATTTCGTTCAGATAGGGAATGCCGATATTTGCTTGGACTTAGCCCCTCAAGGCTTTTAAATACTGTGATAAAATACTTATCCGTCTGATAACCCACCTGTTCCGCAATCTCCGAGATTGGCATCGTTGTCTGCACAAGCAACTCCTTCGCGCGCTGAATGCGTTTGCGGGTAAGGTATTCACTAAAATTGATGCCGATCTGTTCCTTAAACAATACGCTGAAGTAACTGGAGTTTAGATGGAGTAGATCAGCGATTTCACGCATGGTCACATGTTCACCCAGATGAGCATCCACATAGGTCAAAGCTTCACTGATCTGGCTATTGAGCCTCTGTTCTCCGCGCTCCTTAACATCCAGCAGCTTCGGGTCAACCATTTCTTGCATCGTTTGAATACGTCGCTGTTGTTCGCTGAACTTTAGGGCTTTTTCGACGGTCTGCAGCAATTGTTCCTTATCAATCGGTTTCAACATATACTCCACAACACCCAACTTAATGGCCTGCTGGGCGTATTGAAAATCGGCATGTCCCGACATAATCAGGACAACAGGCTTGTTCGAAAAATGTTGAATGGCTTCAATCAGAGACAAGCCAGAGAATTCCGGCATGCGAACATCCGTTATTAACAGATCTGCTGGCTTTTTCTTGAGCCATTCCACAGCCTCGACGCCACTTTCTGCAGTCTGAATGTGATTTCTCCCTGCCGACCATCCTTCCAGTGTTTTGCGAATACCCTCTCTTGTACGCGGCTCATCATCCACGATAAGAATTGTTTTGTCATGAATCATATGCACCCTCCGTTCCCATGGGAATCTCAAAACAAATGACAGTTCCTTCCCCAACCTTACTTGTTATGGAAAGCTTACAACGTTCACCAAGTTGGCTGCCAAAGTAAAGCATCAGTCGCCGATGTACGTTGATTAGACCTACACCTGTCCCCTTCTTGGACACAGCCGGCCCGCCATGTAAAGTATGAATGACAGATTGAAGCCGTAATTCATCCATACCGGGACCATCATCCCGAACCTTAATGCGAACCAGATTTTTCTCGGTCAAAGCATCCACATGGATGCTTATTTTTCCCGGTCCCAGTTTACTTTCAATCCCATGAAGAATCGCATTTTCGACCAAGGGCTGTATAAGAAGTTTCGGTATTGCGACCTTACGCACCGTATCACTCAGCTGAATCTCCCATTGCATTCTCTCTCCCAACCGCATCTGCATAATTTGAAGATAACGCTCAGCGTGTTCCAGCTCGTCAGCAATCGTAACCCATTCATCCTGCTGCGAACTGGAGATGATGTAGCGAAATAATCGGGACATCGCCACAACCATACGTGCCATCTCCTCGTCTCCCTTCTCCTCAAGGGACCAATAGAAGGCTTCTAGGGTGTTGAATAGAAAATGGGGATTAATCTGAGACTGCAACGCCTTCAGCTCGGCCCGGGACTGCATGATTTCCTTCTCATGAACCACACGGGTCAATTCGTTCTGCCTGTAGACCATCTGGTTATACACGTCGTTGAGTTCGTTGATCTCCATCGTAGAGCTGACCATTAGATTAGGTCTCATTGCTCCTGGCTGTGCACTACGCATGGCCCGCATCAGGCGGATGAGCGGACGTGTAATCATCGTCGAAAGAAAGAAGGACATGATAAGGAATAGAACAACACCAATCATTCCCGAGACGAGCAGCGCCGTTCTCAGGATGGATACACCTTCCGTTGTCTCCCGCAGCGGGGTCAGGACAGCAAGTGTCCAGCCCGTTAACTCCGATTTTTGCCGGACGACGATATAGGATTCCTCCCCGTTCTGCACGACTGATCCGCTGTCCAATATGGCTTTGGGATCGAGATTAATCTCCAGATCAGAAGTCACCACTTCGCCTGCCCCATCCAAGAGCATGATAGAGTCCTGCGAACCATCTGCCCCATTCGAATCATTTAGTTGAAAAAAACTACGCTGCATCCGCACCACCACATAACCTCCATGTTCGAAAGAATGATCCAGCAGGTTAATCCGCCGAATAGCCAGAAGCACACCCGGATCTTCAGGGTCAGCGCCTGCCCATACCAGTCTGCCTTTTCCTTCATCCGCCAGGTTGATCCAGTTGCGCTCCACTCTGAGATCGAGGGATCGGTCATCCATCGGAAAGATGCGGTTATAACCCGTAGTGTATATCTCCATACTTTGTGCGCCATTAATGAAAGACTGATAACTGCCTGCAATCTGCAAGAGAGCTTGGCGCTGATTAAAGGTCGCCGGGTTGCCTTGTTTCTCATCGCTGAGCAGACGTTGCACATATGCATCATCCGCCACCTGGGCAGTCAGCGAATTCACTTGTGCAATGATTGCATCCAATCTTCCACTGGCTTGGACGGCGGTTTGGTGAATATGTTTCTCCGCATTGCTTTTCAGCAAAGCAGCTACCCGATCATAAGCTGATATGCCTGCGAGCAGCAGAACAACAAGCATCACCATAACAAAACCAATGAAGATCTGATTCCGAAGTGAGTTAAAATGTCCTTTTTTCCCGTGCAACTTCCCCATTCTCCTCTCTTTTTGGCATGTAAAAGAACCCACCACCTTACGCCCGTGCTCTTGAAGACTGGGTACAAACGATGCCGGATTATCTACGTATTCAGTTCTTCTATATAAAATGAACAAAAGAATATTTACACTAGCCACTACGATGACAGAATAACCTTCCAATCGCTGTTATCCCCAGATTTTTTGATTCCCTTTTTAAAGGGGAAAATCCGGTGATAAAGGCGAAGCATATGCTTCCGATGCAGCTTTCTTTCAGAAAGCTTTTAGCTCCGCTTTTTCAGGTTATTTCTGCCCTCTCCGTTCTCGTGTAAATGTTTAGTTCATTTATATAGTTAAAGCGCTTGCAGAAATGAACCTTACTCTTCTTCTCTCTTAGTCTTTGTTTACCGATTAAACTAACGACTAAAAAATAGCATAGTTTTACAGGTTAATCAATCCTCCCGAAGAGTTCCCAAACGTTAAATGACAAGGATCAAAAAAGAGAGGGGACTCTTACAGTCCACCTCTCTTTACTCATCTTCCCTTTACATATGTCCATTCCTTTTACATCTATCTTTTTCTTCCCTACACAACTTCAATTATTTCACGGACCCTTGGGTAACCCCGTTGATGATCCACTTCTGGGCAAACAGGTAGATGATAATCATCGGCAGCAACGCTAGCAAGTAGGATGCAAACGCAAGGTTAAATTCAGTATTGAACTGCCCTTGGAATACATACTGTACCAGCGGCAGCGTGTACTGTCCCGGATCACTGATAATAATGAGTGGCAGCAAGAAATCGTTGTACGTGGATAGGCATGTCAGAATACCAACCGTGGCACTGATTGGCGCCATGAGCGGGAAAATGATTTTCCAGAACGTGCCCCAAGTTGTCGCCCCATCCACAAACGCCGCTTCCTCCAGCGCTACCGGAATGGACCGGATGTATCCAACGTACACAAATACGTTAAATGCCAAACCATATACCGTGTGTAGCAGGATCAGACCTACCAGATTTGTCATCTCCAGCGATGCGGTCAGTTTAACAATCGGCAGCATGATGATCGGGAACGGAATGAACATCGCGCTAACGAAGTAATAATAGAGTCCTTTGAAAAACTTGCGTTTCTCCATATTCCTTGCAATCGCATAGGCTACCATCGAGTTACTGAGCAACGTCAAGAGCACAGTTGATGCGGTAACGATTGCACTGTTACGGAACGATTGGAAGAAGTTTGTCATGTCGATGGCCCTCGCAAAATTCTCCCAGTGAAGTGTCGTCGGAATGGCAAAGAGCGATTGGGCCATCTGTTCCGGATTTTTTAAAGCAATCGTAACGGTCATATACAATGGGAACAGGATAAACAAGGTACCCAGCACAACGAGCAGCATAACGAGCCAATTGATTCGTGTACGGCTTCTCATTACAGATCCATCTCCCTTCTTTGCAGGAACCGGATTTGCAGAATTGAAATCACCGCAATAACGATGAAGTAAATAACCGAGTTCGCAGATTGATATGCATATTCGCCGCCTTCAAATCCACCGGTGTAGATCAGATGGGAGATGGACTGCGTCGCCCGTCCGGGACCACCGTTGGTCAAGGCTACGATTTGGTCGAAGACCATAAGTGAATTTTTCATCGCCAGCACCATATTAATGGTGAAGAATGGGGCGATAAGCGGGAAAGTAATGCTCCAGAATTCACGCCATTTGCCTGCACCGTCGAGGTTGGAAGCCTCGTACAGTGTTGTTGGTATCGTTTGCAGACCAGCCAAATACAGAATTGTATTCAGGGCCACCGATTGCCATACTGCAACAATGACGATACCAATCCAAGCCAGACTCTCGCTGCCGAGAATGTTGGTGGATAGCGCATTGATGCCCAGATTTTGTCCCCAGATCGGGAATACGTTGGAGAACAGGTAGTTAAATATGTAACCTACGATCAGTACACTCAGAATATTGGGCAGGAAGTAAATGCCGCGGAAAAAGTTACGGAACTTAATCTTGGCATTCAGCCCGAGTGCAATGAGCAAGCTCAGAATATTGGTCAGGATCGTCACCACGATCGCAAATTTGAACGTAAACCAGTAGGCATTGCCTACATTGTCATCTTGGAACAAGTTGAAATAGTTTTTAAAACCAACAAAATCATATTCTTTCCCGAAACCGTTATAATTCGTAAATGAATAATAGATGCCCTGGAGGGCCGGCAGTGTCATAAATACAAAGAACAATACAACCGCCGGAACCGTCATCCAGTAATAAGGTGCGATACGCTTGTTCATACTCCATCCTCCTTCAGACAAGGCTTAGCGCCGATTAGCAACCTTGTCCCATTCTTTGTCGAGTGTATCTAGATAGTTGTCGATGTTTTGGTTCTGCAAAAAGGACTGTACGATGGAATTCAGCTGCACCGCAGCCGGAATATAGTGATCGGGAAAGTCAATAACTTTGCCCTGCTCGATATATGGCATCAATTCCTGTACGGCAGGATCATCCTGCTTCACGCCTTCTACCGCAGAGAACAGCGTCTGTTCGTCAATATATCTTCCGATATTTTCAGGCTCTAACAGGAACGCAATAAACGTCTCCGCCTGCTCGCGATTAGGCGTGTCCTCCGCAATGGTAAACAGGGAGTCAATCCCGTTCACCAGCTTGATCTCGCTTGCATCGTTGCCCGTAGGGAATGGGAAGAAACCGATGTCGACATTTGGATTCGCTTTGCGAATCTCCGAGATGGCCCAGGTTCCCTGGATGTACATAAAGGCTTCACCGTTAGCAAAAGCACGGTTACCGTCCGAATAAGCTTTACCAAAGTTATCGCTGTGACCGTATTTCATGAGTTCCAGTTGCTTCTCGGCTACCTCGTGGTACTTCTCTTTGAACGTCACTTTGTTATCTCGCCGCTCTTGGTAGAAATCAATACCGACCAGATTGGAGGCCAGTGCATTGAAGGGCAGGCTCGTCTGCCAGTCATCCTTGTATGTGAAATAAAATGGAATCTCACCTGCATCCTTAATCTTTTGGGAGGTCGCAATGAGTTCATCCCACGTCTTGGGCACGTCCAATCCCATTTCCTTAAACAGCGTTTTGTTGTACATGATGCCGTTTGCATTAGTCGCGTAAGGAATACCTGTCACTTCGTCCATACCTGTGAGATCCTTCAGCATTTGTATGTAGTTCGGATCAATCGTCTGGAGTAATGAGCTGTCCGTCAGATCGGTGAAAATATCACTCTGGGCCAGGATCGAATACGTATCCGTTGCCCCCATGGCCATAATATCCGGTATATCATTTTTGACGACACGCGTCTTCAGTACTGTCTCCGCATCGGGCGGATTCACCTGTGTCACTTGGATATCGTCATGCTTCGCATTAAACGTTTTAATTAATTCATCAAAGGTTGTTTTGGCTTCAGGCTTGTTCTGGAAAAATTCAATCTGCACTTTGCCATTCACGCTATCTCCACTGGTACAGGAAGATAAAAGTACAGCCATCATTCCACACAGCAACATTGTCCCGAGAGCCTTGGTAAGCGTTGTTCTCATGTTGTACCTCCCTCAGCTTAATATACGTAAAGATTTACCCATCCAAATGGTGAAATAACCATTTTGTTAATCCTTCCAAACCAACTTCAATCTGAATGGATAATATACGTCTTTATTATTTCTAAAACGGTTTCGATAAAAATGAATCAAGGCAGTTCTTCCCATGACCCGAATTGGGCATAACAAAAAGGACACTGGATAATATCCAATGTCCCTCATTTTTTCAGCTTATATTCAGCCACTGTAACGCTTTTATCCAACCTATTACGAACGTTCTGCTTTCGGCAAAGCATTACGTAAACGCTTGGCCCGATAACTCTGATATGCACGAATCAACATGCCGATGATGATCATGACCACACCGATGTTAATTGCGACATCAGCGAGATTCAAAATCCCGCGTCCTGACGGAAATACGAGGAAATCCGTTACCCGGGCATAGATAAATCGATCGATTGCATTTCCCAACGCCCCACCGACCATAAAACCCGCGCCAGCTTGCATCCAGAAACCGCGAATCTCACCTTTACTCCGGTAATACAGCATGCCTGCTATGAACAGAACAGCAATCACACCAAACAAACGCGCATTTCCCTGAAACAT
This sequence comes from Paenibacillus sp. FSL R5-192, assembly GCF_000517845.1. Lineage (NCBI taxonomy): Bacteria > Bacillati > Bacillota > Bacilli > Caryophanales > Paenibacillaceae > Paenibacillus > Paenibacillus sp. FSL R5-192. Next base: position 34,935 of record NZ_ASPR01000021.1, read on the forward strand.
GCTGCCCGCCATTCCACTGTTCTCGTAATGCTGTAACTGCATGCCTGAGTTACCCAGTCTCATGACGTCGCCAACTTCCATATACATCCTCACTGCAATCTTGGTTCCCTGGTCCACCAAAGTCACCAGCAGTGCTACAAAATAAAACAGCATCGTGCTTCTCCTCCTGTCTACGTAGCAATAACTTATTTTAACTTTAAGAGTTATGTATATTAGGTTCCCTTCACTTTAACACAGCCGATGTACGGTCTCCAAATGAACGGTCTTTAACCACGCAAATAACGTCCACTAACATCGTTCAGACTGCATCCAGAAGGGACTACACCAATCCATGTCGAATGTAGACATCAATCATATACGTAAAGGGGATGCCTGTAATTTGAACCTGACCACGACAGAGAAATTAAAGGAAATGCAACAGGAAGAAAAGGACTTGGTATTTGACACATTTGATTCTGAAATGGCACTTAACCTTGGCCTGCATCTGGTTGAAGAAGCGAAGCGTCGTTCCCAAGCCGTGACCATCGACATCACCCTGGAGGGGCATCGTCTCTTTTTGCATGCGATGGAAGGCACTCATCCCGACAACGAAGACTGGATTCGACGCAAGAACAACGTGGTGAATCATTTCTCCTCCAGTTCTTGGCATACCGCCCTGCGGTTGAGAAGCGAAAACCAGACACTTGAGCAAGACTTCAATCTGCCTGCATCGGACTATGTTCTGGCTGGTGGTGCTTTCCCGCTGATTCTGGAAAATGAGGGACAGGTCGGCACCATTACAGTATCGGGTTTGCCTGATGAGGAAGACCATGATCTGGTCACGACAGGCATTCGCTCGTTTTTGTTGCAGCAGAGTTAGATTAAAATAGGCAATAAAAAATCCGTACCTGGGATAGGCACGGATTTTCTTCTTTTTCCTGCAGTTAAATTCTTGCGTTTTATTGGATCGCTGAGAGAACGTCCAGAAGCATAGATTTGAATTTGGGCCGATCAATGGCTTCGCAGACACGTACATTCGGCTCTTTGCCAAAACGTCCGTTGATATCAACCACACTGTATCCACGTGTCAGTTCTCCTGCCGCTTCCACATCCACATAATATTGACCCGACTTGGTCATGATGGATTCATCTGCCGCTACAGCCATCAACAATGTATCCGGATGAGTGGTGCCATTGAGTTTATGTACCGACTTGTTGAACTGCATAACCACTTTGTTGATTGCAGTGAAGAAATCGGCACCCGATGTACCCAGAGCCGCAATCTCTGCATGATCGTCATCGTCCATCACTGAATATTGCGTGCACATCTCCCAGCCAACCATCGTGATTGGAATGCCTGCATGCAGTACAATTTTCGCTGCTTCCGGGTCCACGTAGAAGTTATACTCCGCCGCCGGTGTGATATTGCCCAGTGCATTATTCGTTCCGCCCATGATGTACAGGTGAGCAATCTCCGGAATAATCGTAGGGTCTTTCTGGATCGCCATCGCAATATTGGTCAGCGGGGCAATCGCCAGAAGTTCAATTTCACCTGGATGTGCATGCACCTTCTCAATGATAAAATCAACCGCATGCCCGCTCTCGGGACGCTGATCTGCCTTCGGGAAATGTGCGCCGCCCATGCCATCATCGCCATGCACATCTTCCACTGTCCGGTGCTGAGCTTTACCGTAGGCCATTAGCGGACGCTCGCAACCTTTATACACAGGCACCTTGCCGCCATGTCCAGCAACCTGTACCGTGTACAGGGCATTTTCAACCTCCTGGTCGAATTGTACGTTACCGCCCGTAATGGTGATGCCTTCCACCTGAAAGTGATGCAATGCCGTCAGGATCGCAATCGTATCGTCTCCTGCTGTATCTGTATCGATGATGACTCTTCTCATGATGCCGCGCTCCTTCTTCCGTTTGATATTCATTTAGAACAAAAATACAACATTACACTTAATAACTCTGCGTACAGAACAATCTTAAGATCGCTGTTACCCTCAGATTTTTTGTATACCTTCTTTCAAAGGTAAAAATCCGATGATAAAGGCGAACGCTTCGCTTCTCCAGATTTTTTCTGTCCTCTTCGTTTTCGTGTAAACACTATATTCATTCTAAATTATCGTTTATCTCTAGGCCTATTTTACATCAAAAACGTACCGATGACGATGGAAACGCCGATGATAATCGAACGCAGCAGCTGGGCTACCGCCATATTACCTCGTGCAATTTCGTCACATACCCGCATCTTTGGAATCAGGAAATCAAATATAATATAGACCAGGCACAGCACAATAATTCCAAACGCCGACCACAGCAGCATATCCAACCACGAATGCGTCGAGAAAGATACCATGCCCACAATAATACACAGTCCCAGCAATTTGCTGCCCATGTACATGCCTGCCGCCTCGTTACCTTTGGCGATTTCCTCACTATCGTTATACCGGGTCAATTTGCTAAAAGCGAAATATCCACATACCAATACCACCAGCAGAATGCCTACACCCACCGCCACATTCACGAGGTTTAATCCCAAGTTTTCCATTCCTTCTCCTCCTCATCATTCATCCGTTCACGAACCGTAGCCGCGCAATAATAGGCCATATCTCCGGTTACTTTCTCCCCGACCCGTGGTAGTATCCCAGCCAAACGCCCACCGATAACAAACACCCCTGTAAGCAGATAACCGCTGTATGCTCCAGCTTCCGTCTCGATCACAACCTGTTCCATCGGAACCAGCTGCTGATAGATTTTGGGCTGATTTTCGTAATACGCTGTAATTTCTTCATCCTCGTCCGTTGCCCCAGATGCAAGATTGGATTCCAGCGCCTCGTTAAGAGAATGCTCCATATCCTGCTTTCCAAAGGCATTGTCCGTTCCTCCATCCAGCAAAAGAGTTCCTCTGCCTTCGCGCCCCCAATAGCTTTTGGCTACATATGATATGGCGTTCAGCTCGAAGGGCTCAGATGAAAAATAGGTGGGTAGCAGATATCGGGAAATCACGTCCATCTCTGCTTCATCAAAGAGGGTAAACCCGCAATATTCCGGGGTTTGCTCGTTACGCTCGTAAAGTGACCAGATTGCTGCCATGAAGCCTTTGCTCTGCATCAGCACATGCTGAACGGGATTCATCAGGCCCAATCTTCCCTCACGTACAAGTTCAAGCAGCGCAGCACCAATGTCCACCCCTGTCGTCTCATCCCGATCATCGATCAGATACTCTAGCGGATAAAGGCGATACAGCAAGTTAATCTCCCGCCCCCGATGGTAAAGCGCCTCTCCCGGAACAATCTCCAGTTCTTCCAGTGGAGCATAGAAGACTTCGTATCCGGCTTCCTGACAACGTTTCATCAGGTATTCCGTATTTGTTCGATCTTCGACATGTTCGCCAAAAGAAGTGAATGTCACCGGACCCTTTAATCCCTGCTCTGCATAGAATTCGAGCCATATCCTGAAACACTCCCGAATACGTGTATCCATCTCGGCAGATGGTGCAGTTAGCGTAGCATCCTCAGCAATATCGACCAGAATACCTTCCAATGCAGCAGCCTCCGGTATACCCGTTGGGGTGTCCGTATTATTTTCAATACACTTGGGCCCAGCTTCTCCAATAATCCAGTCCTGACGGGTAATGCCTCCAGTTACCAACTCCATACGTGCCGCCGGGATAAGCCCCGGATGGATACCCAACTGATGCTCTAAAAAAGAATCCGGCATATATTGCTGGATAAATCGCATCACTTTACAGTAAATGCCATCTACCGCCTCGGCTGCGGTATGCAGTTCCAGCACCTCCGAGGGAGAGTAGACCGTTAATGCTGGCACACAATATTGCTTCCCGTACATTCGATGATATGGAATCTGTTGTTCCGTTTCACCCTGAAATACCTCTTCGTGACTTAACGGCAGTTGAACCACTTGCCTCATCCGGTTATCCTCCCGAGCTGCGGAAGAAGCTACCGAAGCCGCTTGATTTGGACTTGGATTTGCTATAGGAGCTGTTACTGTCCTTATTGCTTCGATACGACGACCCACCGTAGTAATAGTGCCCACTGCTGGAATCATATTCACATCCGGTATCATACTCCGGGTCACATTCATCATTGTTGCTGCCACAACCGGATAACACGGCAGGAACCGCCAGCATCAGGGAGAAAGCAACCAGCTTTGCTTTTGACCCGGGTTTCGATGCTTGCCCCCGCTCTTGGTCACTCATCACAGATCCACCTCTTTCATATAAAACAACACTTTCTTGCGATCTGCATCCAGCACGGAATACAGGAACTCATACGTCTTGCCACTGCGAACCATGTAATGGTCCAGCAGTTGCTCGGCAAGCTCCATCGTATAGGTGGATGACGCTGTGAGCTCCAACTCCTGAAATGATCTTCCATTCCACAGCATATACTCTGCACTGTACATGGAGGACATTTTGCACATTGCCAGCGCAGCGTCCGCAATCGCCGCACCGTACACATCCGGCATCTGTTGCTCATACGCCGTTACATATACTGCATGTTCCCGCCCATCCTGGCATTCATTGGACAGATGCGCCCAGAGTTTGTTTTTCACCAAGGTGGCATCCACCAGTTTGCGCATGAACAGTTCATCTCGTGTGACTGAAGTCTGTTCCAGCACCCCTGTCTCCGCTTGTCGATCATCCGACCAACTCCGATACGTCAATGAATAATAGATACCGATAACCTCCCTTTTTGCGAGCTCTTAGGTGAGCCGTTTCAATTCATACAAACGTATTTAACGCATCAGAAGGAAAAAAGTTACACTAGTGAATCAATTTCATAGTACCTTTAGCTGCTTCAAATCAAGGCTAGACATAGATCGAAATGGTTTAATTTGTCTATGTCTAGTTACAAAACTCCATTTTTAGTGATTTATGAAATTGATTCTATTCACCATGACATGTAATAAAGAACATGTTGGCTACCTTCGTTCTCCGATTAACCCTGCAGGAAATAACATACTGTTTTCTACTTTTGGTACGCAATCCAGTTCAAAAAGGCCGGAGAAAATTCTCCGACCTCGTTTGTTCCATCTTATGCTCATGCCATTCGGACTTATAACTCAGCCCACTGTGCCAATACATCATTATATTCAGCGGACAATTGCTCGCGATCATTCCAGATTTGTTCCAGTTCAAGCGGATTGTTCTGCACCATCTCCAACTGTTGATCCAGCACCTGAATCTCTGCCTCAAGACGAGCCAACGTCTGTTCCAGCTTCTCCGCAGACGGTTTGTTGCCATTGCCACTTCTATGTTTCGATGCAGCTGCTGCCGAAGAGGCCATCGCCTTACCTGATTCAGTTGAAGCTTCATAATAACGACTTCCTTCGGTAGCCGCAACAGTGGAACCGTTCATTGTCGAGTTTGTTTCTGGTTTCTTTCCTGATCTGGCAGTCCCGCCGGGCGCAGACGTTAACCCTGACTTCATCTCTGACTTGGCGTTCCCACGAGAAGAAACGCCCACGCCTGCTGTAGCCTGAATTGTCGCCGCCGCACGAGCTTGCATATCAAGCTTCTTCTCACGATACGCCTCATAGTCTCCCAGATAAGCGGTCATCTGACCGTCCTCCAGTTCCCAGACACGGGAAGCGAGGCGATTGACGAAGTACCGATCATGCGAGATGGCAAGTACAGTTCCTTCAAAATCAACCAAGGACTCTTCCAGCGCTTCTCTGGATGCGATATCCAGATGGTTGGTTGGCTCATCGAGCAACAGTACATTGGGTTTACGTTGCACCAGAAGAGCTAGCCGCAGACGCGTCCATTCCCCTCCAGATAATTGCCCGACAGAGCGGAATACATCCGCTCCATAGAACAAATATCGTGCCAGAATTCCGCGAGCCTCTCCCTCTTCCACGCCTGCTTCTAGACGGAAGTATTCGAGTACATTCAGCTTTGGATTCGTAGGTTCCTCCTGTTGAGCCAGATACCCGACATCCACACGCGCCCCCCACTCCAGCTTACCCGCATTGGGCTGCTCGTCACCAAGCAACAGCTTGAACAGTGTCGTCTTGCCGGAGCCATTGCGGCCAATGAGTGCAATTTTATCTCCATATTCCAGCAGACCCGAGACCCCGTGCAGGATTTCACGCTCACCATAGCTCTTCTCGACCTGTTCCAATACCGCTACCCGTTTACCCGTTCGATCCGTAGGACGCACATCGAACTCGGCATTTCGGCGCTCCAGTACAGGACGCTTCACCTGTTCCATCCGCTCGATGGCTTTACGCATAGAAGCCGCCCGTCTGAAGAACTTTTCATTCCCACCAACTCGGCCCCACTCCTCTAACTGGCGGATCGTTTCCTTCATTTTTTTGATAACCTTCTGCTGCTCCTTGAACTCCTCGAATTGCTGCAACAGCCGTTGTTCCTTCACTTTCATATATTCCGTATAACCGCCAGCAGATGTTTCCGCTTCTCCATCCTCCAGCTCCAGTGTTCGATTCACGACCCGATCCAAAAAATAGCGATCATGCGAGATCAGGACAATGGTGCCGGGATATTCTCGTAAAAATCCTTCCAGCCACTCAACCCGCTCCAGATCAAGATGGTTTGTCGGCTCATCCAGCAACAACAGGTCGGGTCTTACGATTAGCTGTGAAGCCAGCACCACCCGAGTCTGCTCCCCACCAGACAGGGAACCAAAGCGCCAACCATAGTGTGCCTTGGCGATATCCAAACCGTCCGCCACCTGATCGATCCGGGCATCCATTTCATATCCACCCTCACGCTCGAACTGGTCTTGCAGTGCCGCGTAGCGTTTCAGCAGGCGCTCCAATTGATTAGGGTCTGCTGCACATGCCGGATCGGACATCTGCTGCTCCATTTCCTTCATTTGCGTGCGACATATCATAAGCTCCTTGAATCCAAGACTCAGTACATCCAGTACGGTATGGTCATCCAATCCTTCTGGAACCTGAGCCACATATCCCATTCGTGTATCTTTCTTGATCATCAATTGCCCTTCATCCGGCTTGTTCAGTCTTGCCATCAGGCGCATAAGTGTGGTCTTGCCGCTTCCGTTGCGGCCAATCAGGGCGACCTTGTCACCTTCCATAATTTCAAACGTAATGCCGTCCAGCACCAGATGTGCTCCGTGGTATTGAGTCAGTTGTTGCGCGCTAATCATTATCATAATAAGGTTCCTCCTATGGTATGGAAGATCCTGACCGCAACACAAAAAGAGCCGCAGGAGGTTAGCTCCGCGGCCCTTCAGAATTCAAGCAATATCGCTTATCGTCCGAAAGAGGTCAAGGCAGGCATCTTCTCGCAAATGTTAACTTCCGTATATTCAAAATTGGACAGACTTCTCCCGTTGGTCAGAAAAGTATGAACAATGCCAGCCATAGCAATCGGCAGCTGGCTAATACGGTTGTTAAGCATCTCGTGATTCACCTGTCTTCACCTCCCTTGTCATAATTAATGTCAATATATCACAGACGGATGCGTTCCTGCAACCATCCCATCGCCCAATTCAATCATACTGTACAGTAGCCACTGTTCTAATTAGTGCCTGCCCCGTCGCCGGAGCACCACATCCCTGATCGCTACCGTAATGAGTGTTAACATTCCCGCGGTACCCAGTGATGCGCCGAGCAGGGCATATCCGATGCCGTTCCACCCGCCAATATCGATGCTGATCATGATTACAACGGCACCGCCGAGCAAGGCCACACATGGCAATATATATTGAACCCACGTCATTCGCCGTCCTTGCAACCGGTAGATAAACCATTCAATCAGCAGTAGCACCGCCCACATTCCCAATGTCCACAAGATCAGTACTTCCATAAGGTTCCCCTCCTGTTGCTGGATGGATTAAGCCCTTTGTTACAGACCTTACGTTACTTCAACCAATCCGAGAAAAAGTGTCGGTACCCTTCTTTCATCTTCGTGCGCGAAAAGGCACCAAACGCATACTCCCGGTTGTCTTCTGACACACTGCGCGGCGCAGCCGCAGCCATGTTCACCAGTTCAAACCAGTTATCCTCATTGCCTGCAAAGGCATGCGTGGATCGAATGTGACCGTAGCAGGCATGCTCCGGCTTCACGACCATTTTGCCCATCGCCATCGCTTCCGTCAGCGGCATCGCAAACGTATCAAAGGCCGAACAGTTCCAATACACCTTGGATGAGTTCATCAACGTAAATATCTCATCCTGCGTGAGCGCAAACTTCAGCTTCACGTTGGAAGGAATGTCGTACTTCTTCATGGTTTCCTTATAGCGTACACCGCCAAACACCATATATACTTCCTTGTCCGGGTTCTGCCGAGCGTATTCCAAAACTAGATCCGGGCGACGGTTCGCCTCATCCCGACCGATCCAGAGCACCCGATTATGCACAACCTGGCTCGGATCATAGTGCCGGTTCGCCAGCTCTTCGCTAAAGCCAATCGGAATAACGTTCACGTCATGTACACCGAAATTGCGACCCAGTTCTGTTTTTAAAAACTCCGTCTGTACAATTGCTTTATCCACCATCGTATAAAATGGCTTCATCATCTCATATCCCGTTAGCGCGGGATCGGGGAAACTGTGCGGGAACAATACGCTTTTCGGTAAGAACATCTTCAAAAATGTAAACCCGGATACGGTGTAGATGACATGCTCTATATTTTGACTATGAATCTGATCCAGCACGATATCGTAGTTCACCAGGTCACCTTTCTCATGCTCATAACCCGGCAACCAGTCGTATCCACTGACATGACGCTCCGGCGAGATGAACACGATATCAACACCCAACTCCAGACCAATCTGCTTCAGCCGATCCGCAAATACGCGTGGCCCCTGAGCTTCCGTGAATTGAATTTTACGCATAACAAGTCCGACTTTACGCAAGCTTCTCACCCCTCATTTCTATTCCTCACCCAAGTGCTTCATGCACTGTTCCAGCGTTGCTGCCGTCTCATACCACTGGTTACGCAACTGTTCCTTCGGCCACACACATTCCTCACTTCTCAGGTCACCGTCAATCAAACGCAGCATCCAGAGTGAGAATACAATAGCATAAGCGTCGTACCATTCTGCAAAAGAAACCCGTTCAATCTGCACGCCGAGGCTCCCAAGTTTGTCCAAATAAACATCCATGACCCGCTCTCGCAATACAGGCGTAACCGTTCTGGGAAACAGCGGATGCGAGAGATCAACTAGGTGATATATATCCCACAGTGGCGTATTCAGATGGGCATGCTCCCAGTCCAAGATGACCAGTCTGCCGTCCACCTCCGCCATGTTACCTGGATGCAGGTCTCCGTGACACAAAACGATTGGAAGTTCTTCCTCTGCCGTGAGGATCAACCTTGAGATCTTGTCCCAATCGGATGCGGATAGCTGCATATCCAATCTGGATAACAGTTCATCGGTAGATTGCCTATGCATTTGCAACTCATCCAACATTGTGCGAATGGACGGTTTCTGGCCCACGCGAGGCAGTTCGCTCCAATTCGTAACAGGCAATGCATGCCATGCTGCCATATGTGCCGCTGCGCCGAGCATCGTCGCTTCTTGCGAATCATGCACCAGTTGCCCCAGATCCTCGTAGATCATCCAGCTCTGTGCTGGAGCAATGGTAAGATCCGACGCTGCAATGAGTTGCGGATAGATTGGTGATAAGCCAGACATCACACGCTCGTACATCCATCGTTCCCGTCCATGCTGTACAGGATTCGTCAACGGTTTGAAAATATAACTTTCACCGGTAGGAACAGTGAATCGCTCCACATATCGTCCGTTCATTCCTTTATACAACTGTTCACGGCTTGTTATATATTGATCATTCAGCATTCCTTCGGGCGTCACCCAGCTGTATGCATCCAACTCTTCGTTCACACTTCCCACCATCCATTTCGTTCTCCCTGCTACTCCGATGTTGATTTCTATTCATCATACGTTGCCGCTCACAAGCCTGCAAGCTTTGGTCGTAAGCGCTTATTCAGTGTCTCAATTCAGAGTTTCATAATTGCTTATTGCATTTTGGTTAGTAATCACTTACTATACAATCATGAAGAACAAATCTCATGTGGATAGCAAAAAGAAAGATATCCTACAAGCGGCGATGCGCTTGTTCGCAACCAAAGGCGTTGACGGCATATCCGTCAAAGAGATCGGTGACGCCGCCGGAGTAACCGATGCGGCGATCTACAAACATTTTAAAAACAAAGATGCCGTTGCCCTGGAAGCCTTCACCCAATACTGTGTCGACTATACTGCACTAATTGATGGGTATGTTCGACAGGAAGGTCCCGTGTTGGAACGCTTCAAGCAACTGGTTACCGAGGTTCTCCATCTGCATGATGAAGATCCCTACGGGCTACTGCTGATTTCACAGAATCATGAAATATTCATTGAAGCCGGAAGTAGCGAGGATTACCGTCAGCCATTGGATGCGTTAATGGATCTGATCGATCAGGGAATGATGCGAGGTGAACTGCCTCAGCAGGATTCACGGCTCACAGCCGTGCTGGTGATCGGTGCAATTACACGTATGGCGGTCTCCAGTATGCAAGGTGAACTACCGGAGCTGTTGGTACCTTATACGGGGGAAACGGTTCACAGACTTGCATCGATGTTAGGGCAGGTACCCCAGGAGTAACAATGGAGATGGGATGAAGCTAGAAATGGGGATTAGCGGAGCGTAGGGAAAACGACGTGAGCAACTACTTTGTTTCCGAAGGAAACAACCTTCGTAAACATCCGCTTATTTCGGCTGAATCCCATATTCGATGCAGATGATGCCGCTAGGCATGATTTGTAATCAAATACGGACTTGTTGAATAACTTCTAAAGAGAATCGTCAGCATACCATTAGGATTTACAGATGGATTACCGGGTCATACGTGACCTTTTCTTTTTGCACATGAGGTTAGTGTTCATTAACTAAAATAGTCAGGACGTGTCATCTTCCATGAAAAAAATATTAATTATTCAAGGCAATCCCGTCTCCCCCAGTTACAACGGCGCACTAGCCGAAGCTTACCGTAAAGGTGCGGTGCAGGCGGGTGCCGACGTCCGCATGATCACCCTGAACGAGTTGGCGTTCAACATGAATCTGGAGGGAGGATATCGTAATAAACTTCCACTTGAACCAGATTTGCTACAAGCTCAAGAAGCGATTAAGTGGGCTGAGCATCTTGTATGGGTATTCCCAATCTGGTGGGGAGGACCGCCTGCCCTGTTGAAAGGTTTCGTTGACCGAATCTTCATGCCTGGTTACGCCTTCAAGTATCAAAAAGGAAAACCTTTCCCGGATCAACTGCTCAAAGGCCGCACCGCTCGCATGATCACCACGATGGATGGTCCGAGCTGGTACTTCAAATGGTTCCAAGGTGAGCCTGCACATAAAATGATGAAAATCTCCACATTTGCACTGACTGGCATCAAACCTGTGCGGATAACACCTGTAGATCAAGTTGGTAAAAAGTCAGATGAACAGAGAAAGAATTGGTTGGATAAGATCGAGCAGCTTGGGCGGAAGATGGGGTAAAAGATTTCTGCAAGAAAGCCTCATGGGAAGTATATACTTCTCTCCAGATTTTCACGTTGTAAGTTAAATCAAAAATCTGTGGATACGCGCAATTTGAAGGTAGTCCTGTAATCTGCAAGTGGCACAATTGTAATCTTAGTTTAACTTATATCAGAAAGCAGAAGTGTGCCTATTCCCAGTTACAAAAAAGGGTTGTCCCCTACGTCTTGTTCAAGACGTAGGGGACAACCCTTTTAGTATTCATTATGATCTAACGAACCGTAAACACGTTATTAGCGCCATTTCCGATAAGTCTGAGGTTTAACGAATCGTAGACGCGTTATTTCCTCGATCTGTGTATCATTTAATGATTTTAAACTAGTTTGCACCGGAATAACTTCACTGAGGTTCGTTACATTTTGCATTCCACGCTAAATCGCCATTTAACACTGACTCGGTTCGTTAGCGACCTGCACTTAGAGAGACAAATCTGCACTACAGGTCAGCTTGATACGCCAATCGCCCGCCTTTGGAAAGTCGACTTCGCATCAGTAATGCAATGGAAACAACCATGTAAGCAACCCAATGAACAGCCATCTACAAATACAAACAACGTATTACCTTAACGAAATACGACCTGATGGATGCTCAGGCAAAATAGCTGTAACCAACTGCTGCACAGCCGGATGATCCGACTGCATTACCGAATCCCCGGCATCACCGCTATATACCAGCTTTCCCTGATCCATCACGGCAATGCGGTCACAGATCGTCATGGCAGCTCGAATGTCATGTGTGATAAAAAGGTAAGACAACCCGTAGGATGCTCTTAACTCTCCCAGTAAGGATAGGATTTGCGTCTGGTGCACCATATCCAGGCTGCTGATTGATTCGTCCAGTACGATTAACTTTGGCTTGAGCGCAATGGCTCGTGCGATGTTAACTCGCTGTAATTGCCCACCGCTGAACTGGTGCGGAAGCTTGCTCCCATCCTCAGGTGTAAGCCCAACCTGCTCAAGCAGTTGTCCGACCACACGAAGTTGTTCTTTTGCCGAAAATCGCTCGTAATTATCCAGTGGCTCACCGATGATCTGCGCGGCAGTCATGAGTGGATTCACAGCCGAATAACAGTCCTGGAACACGACCTGCAGATCGCGCCGTAATCCCTTAAGCACGGGTTTGCTAGATCGATAGATATCCTGACCCTGAAATAAAACCTGACCCTGGCTGGGCTTCTCCAGACCAAGAATGATTTTACCCAAGGTACTTTTACCTGCCCCGCTCGTACCCAGGAGCCCCAGACACACACCCTTTTCGATCGTAAGTGAGATATCTGCCAGCACAGGAGGACGCGCTCCCGAACGATCCAGCCAGTTGCGTTTGCCATAGCTATGGCTTACTTCACGTACCTGAAGCATCAGGTCACCCTCCTCTTTTGTACTTGGCAGAAGCAATCTCCGAAGAAGCTGAAATTACACATCACCATGTTCATTCCACCCCTACGCCTACCCACTCAAAACACAGTGTATTCCCGCTCTACACATACACTCACTGAACAATTCAACTCATCTGTCATTCGCTATCGTCCTAAATACATACTGGGTCTGGCATTTAACAACATCCGTGTATACTCATGCTGCGGGTGATCGAACAGTTGGTACACATCCGCCTGCTCCACAATTCGCCCCTTCTGCATGACCGCGACTTCATCCGCCATTTGCGAGATCACGCCCAGATCGTGGGAGATGAGCAAGATGGATGTGCCATACTCCGTACGTAGCCGATCCAATTCCTGAAGCACCTTGAACTGATTCACGACATCCAGTGCCGTCGTTGGTTCATCAGCAATAACCAAAGCCGGTCGCAGGCACATCGATATGGCGATCATCACACGCTGCAACATACCGCCACTCAGTTGGAAGGGATATCGCTTCATCAGTTTAGCTGGTTCGGGTAAGTTCATATCTGCCAAGGCAGCAATCGCCTGTTCTCTCGCTTGTCCCTTGGGCATTCCCGTATGCGTACGCAAGGTTTCAATAAATTGAGATCCAATCGTATATACGGGTGTAAAAGCATTCATCGGATTCTGCATAATAAATCCGATTTCCTTGCCGCGGATGCGCCGCATCTCCTCACCTGACAACGAGCCAAGCTCCCGTCCATTCAGGTGGATGCTGCCCGACACTTCCATCCTGCGCGGATCAAGCAGATGGAGCAACGCGTTACATGTAACGGTCTTACCGCTGCCACTCTCACCGACGAGACCGAAGACACGACCTTTTTTTAATTCAAAATCAATGGGCTCCAGTAACGGGACTGAACCCTCCGCTGTTCTTAGATTCACTTGCAGACCACGAACTTCGAGTACCTTCGCTGCATCATCCATCGTTACGTTCACCCCTCATATGCCTTCGATTCCGAACCACTACCTTTTTGCAATGCCATAACGCTCGGATAACGCTTCTCCCAAAATGTTGAACGTAATGACTACGAGCAGAATCAATGCCCCCGGGTAGATCATCAACTCCGGATGACTGCGAATATAACCCGTTCCTTCATGAATCATGGCGCCCCATTCTGCATTCGGTGGTTGAATACCGAGTCCCAGGAAGGACAGAGCAGATATATCCATAATCGCCCACCCCATCTCCAGCGTACCCATCACAACGATCGGACGCTGCACGTTGGGGATGATATGTCTGCGGATAATCGTCCACGAAGAGGAGCCACTAATCCGCGCCGCCGCGATGAAGTTCCGTTCTTTCAGACTAACGACCATGTTCCGGCAGATACGTGCATAATACACCCACTGTACCATCATGAGTGCTAGAAGCACCTGCATCAAACCTGGACCAAAGATCCCTACAATACCGAGCACCAGCACCAGATTCGGAAACGCCATAATGCCTTCACACAAGCGCATCAGCAGACTGTCCACCCAGCCACCAAGGTAACCGGAGATTGAACCTACAATGACACCAATGAGCAAAGATGACAGGAAGATCAGGGTAGCAAATCCAAGCGACACTCTCGCTCCATACATCAGCCTAGTGAGATTGTCACGTCCCAGATGATCCGTTCCGAGCCAATGCTCAAGCGATGGACTCGCCAGCTTCTGCAACAGATTCACCTTCACCGGGTCATGAGGAGCAATCCATGGGGCTAATAACGCGATCACGAAGAAAAGCAATATGATCACCGAGCATATCTGGATAGCTCTCTGCCCTTTAAATACCGCACGCCATTTGTTTATCAATGTTCTGCCCGTCCTTTCGCTGAAATCCGTGGGTCCATAACGAGCTGCACCAGATCAACGAGCAGATTGCATACGATGAACAGGCAGGCCGCCAGGAAGACATAACATTGAATCACGGGAATATCCCGGTTAAATATCGCATCGACAAAATAACGCCCGAACCCAGGCCAGGAAAACACCTGCTCTACAATAATGGTACCTGTGAGCAGCTTGCCCATACTCATCCCCATCCCCGTAATGAGGGGCGATATGGCGATTTTCAGCACATGCTTGAGCATAATCACTCTTTCGCGAATCCCGCGTGTTCTTGCGTACTGTACATATGTCTCCTGCAATTGCTCCAGTACACTGGAACGCAACAATCGGGTGTAGACCGCAATAAGAATCAAGGAGAGTGTAATCGTAGGCAGAACCAGATTCTCCCACGATCCACGCCCCTCCACAGGTAGCCAGTCCAGCTTCACCGAGAAAAAGAAGATCAGCAAGTAACCGAGCCAGAATTGCGGAATAGATGCTCCAAAATAGGAAATCGCACGGCTGACCATGTCAATCCAGCTATTCTTATACACCGCGGCCAGTATTCCCAATGGAATACTCACCAAAGCGGATAACAGCATACTCCAGAAGGCTAGTTCAGCCGTAGCAGGAAGCCTTAGTTTCACTTCATCCCATACGGGTTTGTTGGTGAGATATGAGGTGCCGAAGTCGAGCTTGGCAATCTTCTGAATCGTATGCACATATTGGGTTAACATAGGCTGATCCAGACCGAACTCATGCCGCTTTTGCGCAAGCAGCTCCGGTGTGGGATAGATATGAGCAGCTGTCAGATAAGCCTCGGCCGGATCAACTGGTGATATATGAATAAGCGCAAAGGTAACAAGTGTAGCGATAAAAACGATAGGAATGATCGCGATCATTCGTTTCCCGATATAACTGATCAACAAACTTCCTCCCTTTTATCAAGCTACATGGATCATTATTGGTTGCCCAATTCAATGCCTACAAACGGATTCTCATCACGGTTTGCCGGGAAAATAAAGTTGGAAATTTTCTTCTGATATACCGCCGTTTTCTTAACATACGAGATGGGGACAATCGCCGATTGTTCCTGGAGTGTTGTCAGGATAGAGCCATACAGCTCCTGACGTTTCGTCTCATCTGTTGATGATAGTGCGGCATGTACCTGCTCGTCCAGTTCCTTTTTCATCGGCAAGGCACTGAGCGTCTCAGAGATACCAAATCCAGGGCTCGCTACAACGTTAATGAAGGAATGTGGATCATACGGAGCACCATAGTTGTACCAGAAATACAGGTCAAAATCATTGGCTTTCAAACGTTTGATCTGTACCGTCAGTTCTAGCCCAGTGAGGTTTACCTTAACCCCAAGCTCGCTCCATTCCGCCTGAATGGTCTCAGCCATCGCTTTCTGAATCGGGTCCGTCTTGTCAAAAATCATTTCGAATTCAAGCTGTTGTCCGTCTTTCTCACGAACGCTACCATTCGCAGGCATCTTCCAACCCGCTTCATCCAATAAAGCTTTGGATTGTTCCACGTTATATTCGATCGGTTTCAGGTCAACATTGGTGTATGGGTAGTTTTTGGATAGTGCCGTATCTGCCGGTTCTTCCAGACCCAGAGTGATGCCTTCCACCATCGCTTTTTTGTTAAATCCTTGCTGGAGCGCCATCCGCACTCTGAGATCAGACAGCTTCGGATTGGAGGAATTCAGCAGCAGATCTCGCGTACCTACCGGATCAGACAGCTGACTCACATATTTATCGTTGTCACGAAGCTGTTGGAACGCATCCAGACTGATCATACCTTCACCATAGATCAGGTCGAGATCACCTTTTTCAAAAGCAAGCACGCGGGTTTCTGCATCAGGGATGATCTTAACCGTAATCTGATCCACCTTCGGTGCGGTTCCCCAATAATTCGGGTTGCGTTTGAAAACAGCATATTCGTCCTGCTTGTAATCAGCCAGCATCCACGGGCCCGTTCCAACTGGCTCTTTGATGCCTTGGGATGTATCTCCGTCATCCGGGAATCCGGCTTCACCCAGGAAGCGGAAAGGACGAACCACAGACAAATCCTGAAGAACAGGATAGTACGGCTCTGTGAGTGTCATACGGAACGTGTGGTCGTCCACAACCTCTGTCTTGTCGAGCACACCTACAATGCCCAGCCAGCTATGTGTAGCTTTATTTTTCATCACAGCGTCAAAATTCTTTTCCACAATCTCAGCATTAAATGGCGTACCATCTGAGAATTTCACACCTTGGCGAAGCTTAAATGTATATACTTTGCCGTCATCGGAGATGGTCCATGATTCTGCCAGCGCAGGTTCCAGTTTTCCGTCCTTCTGGTAACTGATCAGTGGCTCATAGAGCATGGATTGGGCAAATAATTGCGAAGGATTGTACGTGTGCGGATTCATTGTACCGATATCACGTGGCCATGACATCGTAATCGACTTCGTAGATGTTTGATCCGAAGCAGCAGATGAGGATTCATCTCCACTTCCTGTATTGCTGCAACCCACAATAACGAATAACAACAAGAGCATAGTTGCCAACGTGAGGGCCGAAGATTTGCGATGTTGTACAGACATGAATGTTGAACCCCTTTTCTCTATTTTATGATAATGATTATCATATTCATCCATTAAGAATAGGCAGGAGCCCTCCTTTTGTCAACAAAATTCGACATGGTATGTGTTGTTACTAAAATAGCCAAAAAACCTTTCCTATGGGAGGAAAGGCTTCTTGACATGAATGTGAATTACAACTAAAAAAATAAGCTCCACCATAATCTGTTATTCATTGCTCACAGCATGGAAATCACGAAAGTACATATGGAGATATATCACTGAAATCCATCTTCACATACGCCTTCTTGTTTCTCATTTTAAACGTCTACAGCGATGCCCTCATAGAACCGACGAATCACCTGCTCCGCTGGCTTGCCGTAAACACCATATCCATCATCGGTCAGCGCCTCCTTCTCCGCATGCAGATGTGCGCTCCAATCCCATAGACCGAATCCGCGTACCCAGTCACGCTGACTAACATGCCGGAACATGGTCTCATAGAAATGCTCTTGTTCCTCCGCGCTCACTTCGCCTTCCAGTCCCCAATCGTTCGGTACCTGGGCTGATCCACTGCGGCTGGGACAACCTGCTTCCGCAAAGAAAAAGGGTTTGCCATAGGGAGCAATCACCTGTTCAATACGATCCAGTTGCGCCTCCCAATCTCCGATGGGATAATACCCACTGGAAGAGATGACATCCACCGCATCCCACCATTTCACATGATCTTCCTGATATTTATCCGTGTTGTATGACACCAGTCCTGTGTACTCTTCACGCACACCGGCGATCACCTCGCGCCACTCTTCATCCCGACGCTCGGATTGCACCATCTCACAACCTACAATGAACATCTCACACTTTTCCTGCTCTGCAATCGCTGCATAATGCTTCTGAAATGCTGTGTAACTGCGGAACCAATCCTTCCACTTCGGCTCACAAGGCACATCGATATCAAAAAAGTTAATGTGTGCACGCCATGTGCCATCGGTACAGTTAACGGTTGGTTTCAGAATGACACGCAGCCCGAGTGTACGGGCATAACGAATCATGTCCACCAGTTCATCATCCTCTACCAGATGTGTACCTCGATACTTGACCTCTACCGCCTGCGGATGATCCTGATGTGCCGCCAGTGCAAAAATAACATGAGAACTGCCTGTACGTTCTGCCATCAGGCGCAAAGATTCTTTGGCTTCCGGCTTACGGAAGTCACCCTTGCCACTCATCCAGCCAAATGTAAATCCCTTGATATAATCCATATGCATTACAGCTTGCCCTCTTCATGATCTCCGGCGATGACTTCATCCGTCTCGATCACATAGTTCACGATCTCTTCGATGGTCGTGTACGCCACGCCCACATACGTATCGGCAGCGCCATAATAGATGGCGATACGTCCGGTATCGGCATCATGCAGTGTTGCACACGGGAAAATGACGTTATCAACGAAGCCTTGTTCTTCGTACCATTTTTCCGGTGTCAGTACAAAGTTGGAGGAACGATATTTCACTTTGGACGGTTCATCCAGATCCAGAATTACCGCACCCATGCTATATACCAATCCGTTACAGGTCCCAGTGACGCCATGGTAGAACATCAGCCAGCCTTCGGACGTTTCGATCGGAGCAGGCCCGCCGCCAATTTTGACCGATTGCCACCAGCCTTGGCCACCTTTGCTCATCACATGACGGTGCTTGCCCCAGTACACAAGATCCGGGCTTTCGCTCAGGAAAATGTCTCCGAATGGCGTATGTCCACTGTCACTTGGTCTGGACAACATCACATAGTTGTCGTTGATTTTGCGCGGGAACAACACGCCATTCCGGTTGAACGGCAGCATTGGATTTTCGAGGCGGACAAATGTTTTGAAGTCATCCGTTTTGGCCAGACCCAGTGCTGCGCCGTAGAAGTCTGTACACCAGATGATGTAATACGTGTCCTCGACTTTGACCAAACGTGGATCGTACGCATAGTTCGGCATAAACGGATCGCCATTTTCATCTACAAATGCAATGCGTTCCTCTTCAATTGTCCACTCCAGACCATCTTCGCTTGCGCCCATGTGAAGGTGTGGACGTCCATTAACGGTTTCGGCGCGGAATACCCCAATGAATTTTCCTTCATACGGTACAACGGCACTGTTAAAAATGCGGGCAACACCTTTGACCGGGTTACGCGGAACCACCGGGTTGGCCGAATGTCTCCATACCGGGCCTTCCGTTCCCTCCGGTTTGTTCTCCCAAGGCATATTCGGCAAAGCATCCCCAACAATGTGTACGTTTTTCGTTTCAGCAACTGACATTTTTCATTCTCCCTTCGGTTAGGCTTTATGAAATGAATACTTAAAATTGCACTAGACCACTTTGATGACAGAACAACCTTCCGATCGCCGTTATCCCCAGATTTTTTTGATCCCCTTATAAAAGGGAAAATCCGGTTATAGCGTATGCTTACGGAGCGAGCTTTCTTTCAGAAAGCTTTTAGCGTCCCCTCCGTTTCTCCAGCTTTTTTCTGTCCTCTTCGTTCCTGTGTATTCTCATATGCATTTCATATAGCCTTTCGTTTTTTTATTTAACTGAGCCTTGCGCGAAGCCATTGTAGATGTACTTCTGTAACAGCAGGAAGATGATCATCGTTGGAATAATGGCGATCATGATGCCGGCGCTGATGACCTCCCACTGCGATCCGAACGGTCCCTTGAATTTGAACAAGGCGGTGGATATGACCTGTAGATCGGTCTTTGGCATGTAGAGGAACGGTGTGTAGAAGTCATTATAGATGTTCACACCCTTCACGATAATGACCGTTACAATGGCCGGTTTCAGCAGTGGCAGAATGATTTTCCAGTAGATCGTGAAGTACGACGCGCCGTCCAGCATGGCGGATTCATCCAGTGCACTTGAGATGGAGCCCAGGAACTGTAGGAAGATATAAACCGCGATGATATCTGTACCCAGGTACATCACGATGGCCGCCCAGCGTGTGTTAAACAGGTCGAGCGCGTTGATGATCTGGAATGTGGCGACCTGCGTTGTAACACTTGGAATCAGGGTAGCGAGCAGGAATGCCGCGACCATAATTTTCTTGCCTTTGAATTTGAACCGATCCAGCACATACGCGATCATGGAACCCGTTAAGGTCGCTCCTATAATAGAGATGATCAGGATAATAATTGTATTTTTGAAACCAACCAGCATGTTGCCATCCACAAAAGCCTTCGCATAGTTCGCGAAGTTCAGCCAGTTGGCTGGCGGGGCAAGCGGGCTGCTGGTAGCGTACTCCGCATTGGTTTTGAGAGATGCAAACAGGATGACCACGATGGGTAACAGTGCGATAAACGCCGCAATAACCAGGGAAGCATATTTAACCACGCTTGCAAGGGTGTATTTGAGTTGTGTCACGTTTATTCCTCCCCTTTCATGGTGACTCGCTGCACAAGCGTAACGAGAATAACGATCATGAGCAGCACCACAGCCATGGCGGATGCCAGTCCCAGCTTGCCGTATTTAAACGCCAAATGAACCGTCTGGATTACAAATGTCATACTGCCGTTGGAACCATCGGTCATGATATATGGAATATCGAACGCACTAATTGCGCCGCTAATCGCCAAGATCAGGTTGAGTTGCAGGATGCGCGTAATACTCGGCAGGATGATGTGGCGGAATTGCTGCCAGCGATTGGCGCCATCAATATCGGATGCTTCATACACATCCTTTGGAATGGAGGAGATTGCACCCAGGAAAATGATAAAGTTGAAGCCCATGTATCTCCATACCGATGCACCTGCGAGTGACACGTTGATAATATTCGGATTACCGAGCCAGAGCTGCGTGTATTGTCCCAGCCCTACAGCATGCATGAGCATATCGAGTGTACCGTCCGGTTTGAAGAAAAAGAGGAAGATAAAACCGATGGCTACCCCATTCAGCAAATAAGGGAAAAACAGTATGCCTTTGAAAAAGTTTTTGCCTCGAACCTTGAAACTCAGAATGGTGGCAAAGTAAAGCGCCAAGCCCATCTGTAAGAACGTAGCCACGAAGTAATACAAGCTGACAATAAATACTTTGAAGTATTCGGGATCACTGAATATGCGCGTGTAGTTCTCAAACCCAACATAATCAAACCTTTTACTGTATCCGTTCCAATCGGTGAAACTGTATTTGAACATGTTGATGACAGGTAAGTATGCAAACGTGAACAGCAACGCCAGCGGAATAATTGAGAAGGCACAGATGATAAATATGCGTTGCGCTGAGTAGCCCCAATTCGAAAGTTTTAAGTACTTCATGCTCTCCACACCTCCAAGCGGTTCTCCCGCCTATATATCGAAAGACTCCCGTCCAATGGAATTCCTGCGGAATAACTGCCGGGGAAGAGCATGGGTACCATGCTTTCAAATACCACATATTCCATACTCCATTCATAAATGGCTTCCTATATCCCCGCAGTCCATTCATCACCTGATCCACTTACGTTAATCCAATTATTTTGTGAGTTCTGCTCTTGCTTTGACCCACTTGTCGTTCAGATCTTTCATGATGTCGTCATACGATTCCTTGCGGTTCCCAATACCTGCTTCGATAATGCGTTTCTTGAAATCAGGCTGCCAGAGACCGATTTCGCCTTCGTTATCAATCTTGTCGACCAGACCTTCCTGACCTTCTTTGGCAGGTGTAAGCGTGGAGAATTTAACGTCTTTATATTGATCCAAAATGGGTGGTAATTCAGCATTCTTGTCTGCATCCATACCGCCACCCTGTTCAACCGCGTAGTTTGATTTCGCCAGGAACCAGTCAATCCAAGCTTTGGCAGCAGGTTTGTTCTCACTGTTCACGTTCATGCCGATGTTATAGTCCGCGGAGAGCGGAACCACAACCTCACTTGCATTCGTAGGGAAAGGAAGGAATCCAATGTCGTCCGGTGTATCCGTCATCCCTTGAATCTGCGTGATGGCCCAAGAGCCCAGTGCCATCGTGGCAATTTTGCCTTTGGCGAGATCCGCTTTGGAGCTTTCCCAGTCGGTTGTTGTTGGATCTTTCTCGATTAGACCGTTCTTGGCTGCATCATAGAGCACTTTATATAGTTCATAGTGCGGCTGACCAGGCACAAAGTTCTCATCTGTATTCGGTTGGTCCACGTTAACGTAATCCACACTGCCTGCAACGGTTGGCAGATCCGATTCCCATTGGGTGAGAGCCCAGCCAGATGCATAGTTGGTGTAGAGCGGAACCGCATCTGTATTGTCTTTGACCAATTGGAGCGCAACCTGGAATTGCTCCGGTGTTTTTGGCAATTCGGTAACGCCTGCGTCTTTGAAGACCTGTTTGTTATAAATGATTCCGGAGAAAGTGATCACGGTAGGGATACCGTAGACCTGACCATCCACCATGCGTTCTTCAATAGCGGTGTATTTGTCTTTCAATTCATCGTACGTGCCGAGTGGCTCGAAAAAGTCCGGGATATCTGCGATCGGAACACTGGTCGGGATCATCAGTACATCACCGTAATCCTTGGTGCTCATACGGATCTTCACTTGTCCTTCGTAGTCGGCCAGTGCCTGGAAATTTACTTTCACATCGGGGTATTCCTTGTTGAACTCTGCTGCGTAGTCTTTGAATACGGTATCAACAATATCTGTACGTTGTGTCAGAACAGTTATTTCACCTTTGATATCTGCCGGATCTGTACTGATCTCCTCCCCTGCCTGCGAAGATCCACCTCCGGATGAACATGCAGCAAGTAGCGAAGTGATGAGCAGCATCGTCAGCAGCATCATCCAACCTTTGTTTTTTCTCAATTGTTTCGACCCCTCTCTTAAGTTAATTAAGTTATCGTTAAGGTTACAAAATGAATTCTATTATGGCAACGCTTACCTGTCAATTGAATTATTTATAACTTAACAATAAAAATTGCGATGCATTTCGTTGACATCTGTTTTTCAGAGCACTAATATTGATTAATAAAGTTATCGTTAACTTAACTATATATATTGATTAAACATTTACACGAAACGTAGAGGACAGAAAGAACCTGAAGAAGCGGAGCGTTCGCCTAAAAGCTTTCTGAAAGAAAGCTACATCGGAAGCATACGCTATCACCGGAATTTCACCTTTGAAAAAGGGAATCAAAAAAATCTGGGGATAACAGCGATCGGAAGGTTATTCTGTCATCGGAGTGGCCAGTGTAAATATTCTTTAGTTCAATTTATATATTAAGATTTATGTAACACGTTGAAGGAGCGCTCACTTATGAATACAAAAACAATCGAACTTCAATCTGAGATTAAAGCGCATTGGGAGACGCAGATTTTACCCTTCTGGTCCAACCTAAAAGATACAACCGACGGTGGATTCTACGGCTGGGTTGGCAATGATCTTCAAGTGAATCAACAGGCGCCCAAAGGCGGGATCGCCACAGCACGGCAACTTTGGTCTTTTGCAGCAGCCTATCGGGTAACCGGAAACGAAAGATGGCGCAATCACGCGGAGCACGCCTATCGTTTTCTCGCTGACCATGTGATGGATACCGAATATGGCGGTATGTACTGGATGGTAGATTACACAGGGGAAGCGCTGGACACGAGCAAACATGTGTATACGCAATCATTCGGCGTGTATTCACTCAGTGAGTACTATCGTGCAACTGGGGATACTTCTGCATTGGAACTTGCGAAAACGCTTTTTGCTCTAATCGAGGACAAAGGTCTAGATGCCGAACTACCTGCGTACAAGGAACAATTTGATCGCACATGGAAGGAACAGCCCAATGAAATGCTGAGCGAAAATGGGGTTATGGCGGATTACACAATGAATACGCATATCCATGTGCTGGAGGCCTACACCACGCTCTATCGCGTGTGGCCGGATCAACAAGTGAAGGCGGCGCTGGAACGCCTACTCGGGATTCTGTATGAACGGGTGTATGACCAAGACACCAAGTTTCTCGGGGTATTTTTCAACAAACATTGGGAATCCATCATTGACCTGCGCTCGTTCGGACATGACATTGAAGCCAGCTGGCTGATCGACGAAGCACTGAAAGTTCTGGGGATGGAACAACATCTGGAGTATGCAGCGATGGTAACGGATATCGCCTATAACATCTCCAATGTAGCCGTGAATGCGGATGGTTCCCTGTTAAATGAACAAGAAGGTGAACATATCGATGAGAAGCGAATTTGGTGGGTTCAAGCCGAGGCGATGGTCGGTTTCTATAACGCGTATCAGCGTACAGGTGATCCAATGTTTCTGGAGAGATTGGAGCGCTTGTGGACCTATACAAAAGAAAACATCATTGATCAGCGCGCTGGTGGGGAATGGTACTGGTCGGTTGACGGCAACGGTACACCGGATCAGAGCGAAATTGCCGGACCGTGGAAATGCCCGTATCACAATAGCAGATTCTGTATTGAACTAATCGAGAGGATGGGATCAGAATGATACACCCGAAATACAAGGAGTTACTGGAGAAACAGGAACAGCTGCTTACTCGCCCTAATGAGATCAATTCTTCCTTTTACAACGGCATATATGATCGGTACCAATATCCAGTAATCACTCGCCATCATGTACCGCTGCATTGGAGATTCGATCTGGATGAGACGACAAACCCGCATTTCATGGAACGCCTGGGCATTAACGCTACACTGAACCCAGGAGCCATCTATTTCAATGGCAAATACGTCATGGTCATCCGTACGGAAGGATTGGATCGCAAATCAATCTTTGCGCTCGCCGAGAGCGACAATGGAATTGACGGGTTCCGTTTCACGGGTAAACCATTGGTCTGGGATGATATCGATGCGGATGAAACCAATCAGTATGATATGCGCCTCGTTCAACATGAAGATGGCTGGATCTATGGCATCTATTGCTCGGAACGCAAAGACCCTGAGGCTCCTGCATTTGATACATCCAGCGCAGTTGCACAGGCAGGACTGGTTCGGACACGAGATCTCACAAGCTGGGAACGGTTGCCCAACATCACAACGAATTCCCCTCAACAACGCAATGTCGTATTGCACCCGGAATTCGTGGATGGAAAATATGCCTTCTACACCCGTCCACAGGATGGATTCATCTCAACAGGCAGTGGCGGCGGAATCGCCTTTGGTCTGTGTGAGGATATCTTGAACCCTGTCATTCATGAAGAGACAATTATCGACGAACGGCAATATCATACGGTATATGAGGTCAAAAACGGTCAAGGCCCTGCTCCGCTCAAGACGGATCGTGGCTGGATTCACATTGCTCATGGAGTTCGGAACACCGCAGCAGGCCTGCGTTACGTGTTATACACCTTCGCTACGGATCTGAATGATCCGGCGCGTATTATTGCCAAGCCGGGCGGCCACTTCATTGCTCCTTATGACGATGAGCGGGCAGGCGATGTGTCCAATGTTATTTTCTGCAACGGTGCTGTGGTCAATGAGCAGGAAGAAGTCTTTATCTATTACGCATCCAGTGATACCCGCTGTCATGTGGCAACAACGACGCTGGAAAAACTAGTCGATTATACGTTTAATACACCGGCTGATCCATATCGTTCCCTGGATTGTGCCAGCCAGCGGGGTCAGCTGATTGAACAGAATGAGAAGCTTTTACAGAAACAATTAACGTAACATCGGTAGAGCGTCCTCTCAGGGAAACCTGCAATGTGCTGAAAATTAGCGAAACAACAGCCAGAATGGCTTTATTCCAAGTGGGTAACGATGTATACTGATATGGATTGTTATTATGTGCGGAGAAAACACTCATCATAATGACAGCACATTGTGCCTATACCGGCTTGAAGGAGGCGACCATACTGAAGAACAATATCACCATGCGGGATATCGCCGACAGGCTCGGGGTCAGCAGTGTGACCGTCTCGAAAGCATTGAATGATAAAGATGGCGTGAGTGGCGAATTAAAGGAAAAAATTAAAGTGCTTGCTGTTGAAATGGGCTATCGGTATAATGCTGCTGCCCGTTCGATGAAGGAAGGCTTAACCCATAATATTGGCGTAATTATCCCGGAGCGTTTTACCGGGCCTACGCAGTCGTTCTATGTACGCGTGTTCCAGCGCATCACCAAACATCTGGAGGAACAGGGCTACTACGGCATTCTGCACATTCTGAATGTGGAGGATGAGGAGGAATTAACACTGCCCAAGCTGTACAGCGATAACAAGGTCGATGGTTTCATCGTGCTCGGACAGATCAGCAAAGAGTATATTGAACTGGTGCGATCGATGGAAGTTCCCAAAATGTTTCTCGACTTCTACGATGAACATTCGGACATCGATTCCGTCGTTACTGATAACTTCTACGCTGCCTATGAGCTGACGAACTATCTGGTTCAGCAGGGCCACCGTAACATTGCTTATGTAGGGAACCTGTATTCCACGAGCAGCATCCAGGATCGATTCCTTGGGTACTACAAATCCTTGCTGGAACATCGCTTGCCGATGAATCCGGATCTGGTTCTGAATGATCGGGATGAACGGGGTACGTTTATTGAGATTGATCTGCCGGAACAGCTGCCAACCGCTTTTGTATGCAACTGTGATCAGGTCGCTCATCTGCTCGTTCAGAAACTGACTTCCATGGATATTCAGGTACCTGGCCAATGCTCTGTTGTTGGTTTTGATAATGATATCTATGCCACGCTCTCCGATCCCAAGCTGACAACCGTCGAAGTGGACGTAGAACAGATGGCGCGTACCGCAGTTCAGTCGATGCTCAAAAAGATCGACAACCCAAACCGCAGCTTCGGCCGTGTTCATGTTAAAGGCAATATCATCTATCGTGAATCGGTAAGTGCTGTGTCTGCCTCATCAGATACTATGGATATCTGAATTAAAAAATGAAATCAACGAACACAGATGACTGGCCTTTATCTTACTGGCCAGTCTTTTCTGATGCATTGGAGCTTAACGACGGCGATGATCTGTTGAATCCATCAAAAATGTAGTCGTTCTCCAAATCGAGAGGATGAGGATCAACTCATACACATTGGTTAAAGTACCGGTTTCCACTGGCAGGGAGATTAACTGCCCTACAAACAACAAGGCAGTTCCAACAAACAGCCAAACCCATTTATGTTTGAAAAGAACGACCAGGCTAACAAATAACAGAACAATCCCCACGATGATCACCATCATCGGCGGACCTCCATGACCTTCTGCCATATATCTCAGTACTCCATACTCTTCTATAACCTTGAGATTTTTAACCTCGGATAAAGTAAAACCTACAATCTGGTAGATAACCAAACCTAAAGTTATCAGCCATGCCACCACACTCGTTATACTTCTATTGGCAAACTTGACACCTGAGCTGCGCAAGATATGGTAGCCAACAAGAATAAGGGTAGGGGTAGCAAAGGCATGTAGCCAAAATCGAAGGCTACTGAGGACCATTAACACTTCCCCATCCCCTATCAAATTACCTACAGCAATCATTCCATTGTCATATGCCAAACTGAACGCTACGAATAGCTGAAAACTGGAATACGCGAGCCATTGCTTCCTCTGGGTTAAATCGACGCCCATCCGAACAACAAGTATCAAATAAACAAGCGTAAGTGCGGAATATATCCATACATCCAAGCTGCTTCACCATCCTTATTGGTCAATTCTAATAAATTATATTTACCGGTAAGTAAAATTACAAGGTGAATTTGTATTAATGGCTGTCTATAGAGCTAAATTATATAAAAAGAGCACTCCCGGCTATCGTAGCTGCAGGAGCACTCTTTTCCTTATTTGAAGAACGTAAAAGCAACAGGTTACTTTGATATCAATAACTTGTCTTCAACCAATTGTCCTTGGACCAGGTCAATTTACCGGAACCCGCGCCATTGGAAGCCGTGAGGCGTGCATTCAACGTAGATGGATCATCCGTGGTATAGCTGTAAGGCAGTGACGAGAAGCCGTTCCAGGAGAACGATTTCACCACGGCCGGGATTGGCGCCAACGGGCTACCAGACGTATCACTGCTGCCACGGAATGAGCTTCCATCCAAAGAATACATGGTATCGGTCACTCTGATTTTGCCGGTATAGGTTGGATCTGCCGGATCGGTCTGATTGTTGCGAACAGGATACAGAACGTCCTTGATGACTGATTTCTCGACCAATACGGCTCCGCTCTCTGTGGAGATTGCCCCATTGCCAATGATATCGAACTTATAACCTTTGGACGCAATCGCTGTTGCCATCGCCGTTGTAATTTTGGCTTTAGCGGCACGTGCCCCTGTCGAATCCATCACGATGTTGTATGCATGTGCGTTGCCTCCACGCAGGCGCGGCATCCGATCCTGAATATCTTTGTACAGATTATGGTGCAGCGTCATGGACAGGTTGGCGTTAGCTGATTCCAAGCTGGTCGAACCGACCAGATGTCCTTTCTTTTGTGGTCCGGAGATAGCGATAATATCGGCTTTGCTAAGACCTACAGCACTGCTGCGCAGGTAGTTGTACATGGGATAGGAAGCCTTGTTTGCTTCCAATTCGTTAATCTGCTGGGTGACCCAGCTGTTCGAGCTGCCGTCATCCCCTTTGAAGAGGGACCAAGAGATGGTCACGCCGCTGGTTCCTTTTTTCGAATCGACGAGTCCGTCATAGGCTTTATTAAATGTGCAGTGATCAATCCACACGTTGCTGTTCTCCTCCAGGGTGATGTAATCCCAATCGTTCTTGTCGTAATCACCTTTGGTGGATTCATCCCATTCCCATAACTCATCAAATTCCAGGTTGCGGATGATGACATTTGAGCTTCGTTTCACGCTGATCGCAGCGTGTTTGATCTTGGAACCATTGGCGGAGAAAATCGTGAGTCCATTGAAACCGTCAATCGTGAGCTTGCTGACACCGGTCTGTTTTAATACGGGATGTGTCAGCGCATCATTATGCTTGGCAAAAGGAGAAGTCTGCGCTGCGCTCGGAATTTCATTCCATCCCAGATTCAGATCGTTCATGATCTCAACAACTTTGACACCGGAGTTCTTTTTCAGCGCCAATGCCAGATCGGTCGCATTATACACTTTCTTATACGTGGCTGTGTTTGATTCGCTAATGATGCCGCCGCCCGCATTCCCTTGGGAGAAGCCTGTTAGATTGTAGTCTGCGTTACCTGCTGCCTGCACACTTGCCGGGCCGGACAATAAAGTTAACCCTAACGTTAGAGCCAGAGCTGTGCTGCATAAGCTTCGAAATTTGCTTTTCATCGATTCCATTCCTCCCAATATATGATGATGACATTCGTCCATCGCTGCCATGCCAGGTACGAAGGACATGTTCTCAATGTAAATGTTGAAAGCGATTACAACAATAATCCGTATCTCACATGTGGTTAGGAAAGGCTCGTATGGTAAGGGTTTGTACTGTAAGCAACCTTGAATCGTACAGAGTTAACTTGGAGAGTGAGGTTTCAGGGATACATCGTGGTAACAAGAACTTTCCAGATGGGATGAAATTAAAAAAGCAGGACTGCATCTGCCGCAGACCTGCTCGATTTTACTTTTTAATGGAACGTGTCCAGAAGCCGCCATGGAACTGTTTGGGCTCCACAGTAATGACAAATGCTTTCGGGTCCAGACTGAGAATCGTCTGATAGAGCAGTTTCTGGTTTTTTCGTTTCGCCAGAATCTCCATCACAAGCCGATCCCCGTCACGTCCACTACCCACCCACGCAGTAACACCGTACCCTTTATCCCGCAGGGCATTCGCGACGCTTCCATCCAGCTGATTACAGATTACTTTAACGGTGATATAACCGAGCGCAATCTTTTCTTCAATCCACGCTCCGAGCAGCACACCCAATCCGTAACCTACCGCATATACAATCAGGGCCTCCGGTTGTTTAAGATAGTTTAACACCAGATTCAGACCGAGCACATAGATCACAATCTCACCCATGCTGATCAGTGCAGCGATGTATTTCTGTCCTTTGAGTGTCAGAATCATCCGGAGTGTATAAGCGGATACGTAGACAATCTGGATCAAAAAGATAAATACCAATATTTTAAACAATCACAATCCCTCTTTCCTGGCCTTCACAACGGAATTGGCCCTTTGCTGCATATACTCGACGATTTCGTTTCATCTATGCTTCCTGTATGTTTGCTCTATCTCCATCATTGGACGTTATACCCTCATTCTAAACGGTTGGATGTAAATCCGTAGGCATTTTCTGCTCTCTGGCATGCCGGAACTGCAATTATAGAACCGTTTGTACCGATTATCAACCCGGCGGAGGTCCCAGGGGCGAAAATGGGAGTCTTTGAATATGCTGTATCATCATAAAGCCAAGCACGCTGACACAGGATATCAGGTCAAAACCAGGATGGATGGGTCAAAACAAAAAGGGGGTACCGTCATGCAGCTATGGCAGGAGATGGAGCGGGAAGGCATGGAGGAACTCATTTTTTGCCATGATGCAGATAGTGGATTGAGGGCGGTCATTGCCATTCATAACACGGTCCTTGGACCTGCGCTCGGCGGATGCCGCTACTGGACTTATGCATCCGAGGAAGAAGCTGTTCGGGATGCTGTGAAGCTTGCCAAAGGCATGACGTACAAAAATGCAATCTCTGGACTACCGTATGGTGGCGGGAAAGTGGTCATATGGGATGTACCTTTTGCCAAGAATACAAAACCGGATGAGGATGGTTGCGGATCTCAAAGTGTTGAGCAGGTCGCTGGAGATCTAGGGGTAGAGCAGCAAAAGGGCGCTGCCGCTGAACGGAAAGTCGTCGCCGATGAGGGTGCTGATCGTATAGATAAGAGCCTGGATACGGACGTATCCAAGCGGGCGCAGCGCTTTCGTGCACTGGGTCGTTGTCTGGAGCGGCTGAACGGGCGATACGTGACTGGTCTTGATCTGGGTACCACGGCGACAGACATGGACCAGATCCGACTGGAGACCGCACATGTGACGGACACCACCGGTTCGCTGGGGGCGCAGGATGACTTCACTGCCGAGATGACCGCCTACGGCGTACACATCGGCATTGTGACCTCGCTGCGCCAGCAAGGTATTGCATCTTTGCAGGGCATTCCCGTTGCCGTCCAGGGACTGGGCAAAGTCGGGTATGCCCTGTGCCGTTACCTGCATGCAGCCGGGGCACGGCTCATTGTGGCAGACGTTGTACCGGAGCGTGTACAACGTGCCCTTGTGCAGTTCAGCGGCGCCATCTCGGCCGATCCGGCCCATATCCACGCCGCTGACTGCAAGGTCTTCGCCCCCTGTGCCCTAGGGGGCGTACTGACCCCGGCAACGGTGGAGGAGCTGCGCTGCTCCATCGTTGCCGGGGCGGCCAACAACCAGCTGAGTGAACGACAGCTGGTTGCAGGCCGCATGCAGGCGCGCGGCATCCTGTACGCGCCTGATTATGTGCTCAACGCAGGCGGAATCATCTCCACCGCCTACGAGCTGGAAGGCGCCGGGCCTGACCTGATCCGCCAAAAGGTGGCGGGGATTGCAGGCACGCTGAGCAAGGTATACGCAGAAGCTACGCAATCTGCGATCTCCACAGCCGATGCAGCCGATCGGCTGGCGGAATCCATCCTCCGCTCAGGCCATAAGAAATAGGGCATCCAACCCTGCTACCTATGTATATTCACACCGCCCACACATTCTTCGTCACTCTAATGTTCAAAGCTATAGCATATCTGGAACTCATTATAGCTTCACTGGATTTCGACATTTAGACGTACTGAAAGAGAGCCTCCACTGCTTTACTCCATTCTAACGAATCTGTTACACCCTATTTGCCCCTTTTAGCGCGAACCTAATATCTAACGAATCTTAGGCACGTTATTGTGCCTAGTTTGGTTCTTTTTCAAGCTAAATAGCTACTTTTCCGAAGGATAGCGTTCCTGAGGTTCGTTAGAATTTATATTTCAGATTTTCACCCTGAATAGGTTGTCTCAGGTTCGTTAGCGCTGCGGCGAAGGTTTCCTTGGGGTAGTATCTATGGGGTAAGGATCACCTATCAAAAGAGCTAACCCCGACATCCGTGTCCAGGTTAGCTCTTTTACCCTCTCTTATCGTTTAGCGCTCTTACTCTCTCTTACTCTCTCTTACTCTACTACTCCTTAAACTGCAACCGACCTCTTCTTCGCTGTCTTCTTCTCTCGAAACAGTAGCGTCCACAGCAACACATTCGCCACGATCAATAGCGCACCATAGATCCACACGCCCCCCGACACTGATCGGAAAAAGACATGGACTCCCCATAACATAGCGAGCACAGGGAGGGCGGCGAATACATACCAACCATCACTTTGCTGTGCCATACTGAAGGATTGGGAGAAAGGCGGCTTACGCAGCAACAACTTGCCTGCCAGTGGGACAAGCGCCGTAGCCGTCAACAAAATTATTGTAATATCCGGCAGTATCCGTGATCCAAATGTCCAGGTGAACAAAACGGCATTTGCCAGAAATATAGGCAGGAACATGTTGCATAAGAATGCCTTTAGAGCTCCTTTATATAACGCGCTATCATTCGCCATCGGTGCAGCGCGAAAAGTCCAGAATGCCTTATATTGTCCTGAAAATTTCAGCATGACTACAACCGTTACAACCAGCATCAGCACGATGTAAAAGGTGTATACAAACGAACTTTGTCTAAACTCCGCCCAACTAGAAGATTGCAATTCAGTAAACCAAAATACATAAGGTAAAACAAATGATAAACCAAGCGATGGATACACCTTCAGCTTGAATTCCCGTTCATTACGCATCATGCTGGCTGACAGACGGAAGCAAGCCTGCTCCTCTCTCGAACGACTGACCACCTTGGAGATCAACCGATCCCATCTTCCACGTCTGCGTCCGGAGGACTGACCCGAATGTGCCATTTTTTCCAAATACAATTCAAAGGAAGGCATAAGCTTCACATATACGATCATACTCACCACAGGAACCAAGACTGCAAGTGCTGTGAACGTATAGATCCACACATTCCCGCCCCCTGCAAATAACCATTCATATGCAGCCGCATACCATAACGGAGGCAACAGCAACTGCCACCAAGCCGGGGTAAATACCATACCAAAATCAATAATGCTGAACGAACGAATGACCAGCTGATAACCGATCGCAATCCCCACGGAAAGCAGAATTTGCACCATATTGATCATATCCTTCAGCTTCTCACCATCCAGAAACTTCATCATGAACAGATAGATCAGAGACGTTGTCACCAGAATCAGCATATTGATCAGAATCAGTTCCACAAGGAAGATCAGAAAGAATCCGATCCCATGCGTTACCAACGCAGCAATTAGCGGTATACCGGTTAATGAACCTGTCAGTAATAGCAGGTATACGCCCGCATGGATGGCTCGGGCCATCCCCACCGTTCGCCCATTAACAGGCTTCGTCATAATGATATTACGATCACGAATGTCCAGCAGCACGGAGGAAAAATCTGAGATCATAGACGTCATGATCATAAACATTAAGATGCCAAACACAAGGCCCATCTGAAGCATGAAATGCCCCGTATCCCAGACGATGAAGGGAACCATCATCAGTCCCATTAATCCATACAACCACAGGGATCGAAGAAACTGATTACCTTCCTTGCGCTCCTTTTTCCCTGAATTGTTGGATAAAATGGTAGGTACTCTGCGTTGATCCATCTGGAACTTCACTCGCAAGATCAGGCGCAGTACATCATAATCCGCCCCTGTTTTGGCGATAAGCGGACGAAAGCGATCCAGAATCTTGAGCGTGCGGAAGTCAGAGGATTCCTCCATATCAGTACACCTCCTGCACAATCGATACAAATCGCTCAGCAATGGCTTTATGTTCATTGAAGCCTGTCAATTGATTGAATACTTCCTCCAGCGTGCCTTCCATGGATTGCTGTTGGAGCTGCTTGAACGTACCGTCTGCCACTACGCGTCCTTCAGCAATCAGTACAATTCGACTGCTGATCTTCTCCACCACATCCATGATGTGTGACGAATAGAAGATGGTTGTGCCTTTGGCTGACAATTGTGACAAAATCTCTTTGACCACCATCACACTATTGGCATCCAATCCGCTGAGTGGTTCATCCAGGAACAACAGATCCGGGTCATGCAGCAGCGCAGAGATCAACAGCACTTTCTGACGCATACCTTTGGAAAAAGAGGCAATGCGGGAATGATATGATTTTTCCATTCCAAAACAATCCATCAATAGCTTGGCTTTGTAATCCGCATCCTCATAGGACATACCGTATAACTCTCCCGTAAAAGTCAGATACTCCGCAGGCGTTAATTGTTCGTACAATTCCGCCACCTCCGGAACATAGCCGATTCTGCGTTTATACTCTACATCGCCATCCGCAATATCTTTACCAAAGATTCGCACCGTGCCTACATACCCTTCAACCAGCCCGAGTAAAATCTTAACCGTCGTACTTTTGCCAGCCCCGTTTGGACCAATATATCCAATCATCTCACCGCGATTTACTTCCAGATCGATGCCGTTCAGCACATAACGTCCGTTGTATCTCATACGCAAGCTTTCAATTGATAGCACTTGTTGTTCACTCACTTCGTTATCCAGCTCCTGTCTCTATCTTTTTCTACAATTCTACTAGTTTACCACAGATTGGGATGGTAATGATCGGAAATAGGTCACGATATGAGCCATCAACTGGATATCCCTTTCGAGTAAGAGCATCACGTAACAAGCGCGAACACATCACAAAGCCCCTGTCCCACCTTATGGTAAGAGACAAGGGCTTCCACTTTATGTTGAATCTTATTTTCTAATATCTAAAAGTCTTACTGCACCTTAACAATCTGAAAATGTTGATTCGTGCCGCCATTATCCGTCCACTGGATGGCCGCAGCCCCATCTGCCAGGGATTGACTGGAGATATCCAATACTTTGCCTGTACTGCGGTTCTTCAGTTTATAATAACCACCACCTACATGGACGAGCTGCCATTGCTGACTGGCCCAGCCACCATCATTCCACTGTTCAATGACAGCCCCATCGGTCGTGGCACCATTCTCCACACCAATTAGCTTGCCACTGGAACGGTTGATGATTTTGACATAACCGCCACCCGCATCGGTAATCTGCCACTGTTGACTTGTCATCCCCCCATCTGCTCGCTGCTCCAGGTCCGCACCGTTGGCGGAAGAACCCCCAATGACATTTAGCAATTTGTTACTCTTACGACTAATCAGCTGATATGAAGCATTCGGGTCCCAGACATCCGGTGTACTCACTCCGGTCACAGTCCCTGTTGCTGTATCAATCGTAATACTGCTGGCCCAGTTCATCGCCAGACTGGTTGCACTCGGGAATGAAAGTGGCAGCCAGACATACTTGGAATCCTGCACCGGTCCGCTCCATGCACCAGCCCAGCGATCACCCATGTAGAGATAGGATGTGGTCTGTGAACCTTCTACTGGAACAACATAGGTGGATTGAGAACCATACGTTGTGCTGTCTCCAAAATTGCTAAGCCCGCTCCATGTGCCTGTAATGCTGGAGGCTGTCGCATATTTGGCCTGATTTGGATTCCAGCCGGTCGCACCCGAGGTGATCAGGAAGTAGACGCCGTCTTTTTTGAATAGAGCTGGTGCTTCACGATATTGTCCAGGCCACAGTGTTGTGACAAGGGATTCCACACCCAGGAAATCCGGGGTCAGCTTATATATATTCAGATCAGCATTCACTCGGGTCGCAGAGATCAGATAAGCGGTTCCGTTATCGTTGTATACCGTCATGTCTCTGGAATCATACCCAAGTGGACGATAACTGCCCACATATGTGTAATTGCCATCCACCGTATTCGAAGTAGCTACCGCCACTCGGGCCTCGCCATAATCCAGACCATTCTCCTTGTGCATCCACAGCACATATTTGCCGGTAGCACTGTTGTAGATGACCTTTGGGCGTTCAATGTTAGAGATATTTAGCTCGGCTGCCGAGCTGCTGGTCAGCACATCATTACGATACTCCCAGTTCTTCAGATCCGATGAACGATACACGGACACTGCCTTGAACGTTCCATTCGTATTACGATTCTCTCCAAACCAGTAATAATACCCATTTGCCTTAATCATCCCGCCCCCATGAGCATGAACGACATTGCCATTGGTATCCTTGAACTGTATCCCGTTCGTTACACTAAGTGGAGCAGCTGAAGCATTCGGTCCGGGTGCAAGCAGCATACCTATTGATTGCAGCGCCAAAACCAAAGCAAGCAGATAACTTAAGCGGCGGGTAAAGCGACGTGAATGTGTATTCTTTTTCAACCATCCATCGTTCATAGCCATATCGTAATGCACCTCCATGTTTTTTGTGAAGCGCTTACATAAAATAAAATCGATATGTCTTATCTGCCTCCGATCGATGATGCATTTCAGCATTAGAATTCCTGGCAATACTGGCTGGGCGTTCACCTCCCTGATTCCGATTGTATCCGCCACGTTCCTGCTCGAATAGTGAACAATCCGGCGGAAGATGTACAATTTCATACTCCGCTCTCTCTCCATCAACAACAAAAAGACGCTTCCCCCGAAGCGTCCTCTGCTATACCTGCCTTGCCCCTCCATGATGTAACGATCTCTAGCTGTGTGCGGCTGTTCATAGGCAGGTTTTTATATGATGTTTTATCGGCGTATACTCACCCTTATTGCTTAATCTTGGTCGTCAAAATCCTGGTCAAACGATAACACTTTACCTGTGTTGGCATCGATATCTACATCTGCTTCACCTTGAGCAGTTCTCAGTTCGATCTCATACACATAGCGACCATCATCATGATCCAGCTCGACTTTGGTTACTTTACCACCCGTAACTTGTTTCAACGCAATGTTTGAAGCCTGGGATGCCGTCAATTTGACCTGCTTGGAAGTAGAGTTATTAGATGTGTTGCCTGTTACAGTACCTTTATAATCGTCGTCATCATCGTAGTCTTCATCATTCACGACCGCAAGGATTTTGCCTGTATAAGCATCCAGACGAACGACAACATCATTGGTTCCTTTTCTGTCGATCTCAACTTCATAGAACGTTTGGCCGTTTCTACGCTCCAGATCCACGTCATCCACTTTACCATCGGCTGCTTTTAACGCCAACGCTTTCGCTTGGGATGCATTCAGCATTTTACCTGTGCTGTTCTGATTCTGTGTTGCAGATTGTGTTGTTGACGTTGGTGTAGTTTGCACCGATTGTCCGTTCACATTCCCGCTAGCCGCTACGGCTGATCCACCAAGTAATACTGCTGCTGACAAGCTACCAATCCAAAGTTTATGTTTGTTCATCATCATCATTCATCTCCTCGTTGTTGTTTCGTTCTCGTCTACATTTATAGAATAACCTGCAGGAATGAGAGATCAGCGAGAGTTAGATTAGAATTTGATGAGAAAATGAAGAGAATGCTCATTTAATGAGTGTTCATTATGTATGTAATCTAAAAGAAATGAAAAAGATGACCCCAACATTAGGAATCATCTATCCAACAAGGTGTAACTCTATATTCAATGGATTCCTGTACAAATGTTAATCATCGTCCTCATCCCAAGTCACCGAACGAATTGCTCCTGAGATGGCATTCACTTGCACAATAGCCTCCCGGCCATCCTCCAAATCAATTTCAACCAGATAATATGGATTCCCGCTGTTAGTTCCACGCAGTTCGATGTCGTCCACTTCCCCCGGAACCTCCGCAAGTGCCTTCTGTTTGGCTTGTTTCTCGCTCAGAAACTGAGGTTTGGGATCATCCTTGGTTGGTTCAGTTGTCGGGGCTGCTATTGTTTTGGAAGCTATCGTCTCTCCCGTGTATGGATCAATCGTGAGTTCTTCACGACTGTTATCCTTTGCCTTCACTACCGCGGTGTATACCGGACTGCCTTGCTGCTCCACAAGTTCAAGCGAGACCAATTGGTTATCTGTCTGTTGTTTTAACAACGCCGTCTTGATCTGCTCGCGGCTCCATAACGTCTTCTCTTCCGCTTGCGGGTTCGACTCCAGCCGTTTAATGGAATTCACAGCAGCTGTAACGGCATCCACTTGCACATCATATAGGCCGGTCTCCGAACGGAGCTGCATGATATACGTCCCGTCCTTCAACGTCGAATTTACAATCTCTCCTGGATATTGATCAAGCACCGATTGTGCTGCCGCATCTGCCGTAAGTACCGCACCAGTCGATTGCCAAGGCTTCCACCACACCACAACTGCCACAATCAGCACAACGAGAAGCCCTGCACCCCACCAGAGTGACCTTCGCGATTTCGCCCATCCAATGTTCCCTTGTTCATGCCGTTTCATCTCCGGTGGTCGCTGCTCATGTTCTGTCATCACGTTTCCCCCTATGCACTCTCTTATCATCCCCAGTTGATCTGATGCTTATCAGTATATAAGAGAAGAATGAGAATTTCATGAGAGCGGCCCGTTCTGAACCGATAAAGGCAAAATAATCGAAGCCTCGGTGCCTTCACCCTCGGTGCTGGTCAGTTCGATCCGTGCTCCAACTGCCCCTGCAAGCTCTTTGGCAAGTGACAATCCCAGACCTGAACCACTTGCACCTAAGCTGCGTGTTCTGGCCGGATCAACCCGGTAGAATCGGTCAAATACCTTCTCCAGCTCGTCCTCCCGCATACCAATCCCGGTATCCACGATTCGAATACGGCACTCTTGTCCCTTGGCTTCAAGCCTGACTTCAATTGCATCCTCACTATACTTCCGGGCATTATCCAGCAAAATAAACAAAAGCTGCTTCAGCTTACTCTCATCGCTGATCGCCCAGATTGGACCTGGATCTTCACACCGGACTTCACGGTGATAGGCTTCGCGAAATGCACGTGTCGAGTCTGTAGCCAGTCTCGTGATATCCACACGCGCCAACTGCACATTCCACTGCTCTGGCTGCTTCGCAAGCAGTAACAGTTGCTCGGTCATCTCTCGCATGCGAACCGATTCGGACAGAATCGCTTCTACCGCTTC
This sequence comes from Paenibacillus sp. FSL R5-192, assembly GCF_000517845.1. Lineage (NCBI taxonomy): Bacteria > Bacillati > Bacillota > Bacilli > Caryophanales > Paenibacillaceae > Paenibacillus > Paenibacillus sp. FSL R5-192. The sequence continues at coordinate 74,214 of NZ_ASPR01000021.1, forward strand.
ATCAAATACCTCGGGCCGCTCTTTTCCTCGTCGCTGTAGCAGACTGGCATAACTCTCAATAATAGTCAGTGGTGTTTTGAGCTCATGAGATGCATCGGATACAAATCGCTCCTGTCGCTCAAAGTTGGATTCGAGTAAATCCATCATCCGGTTAAACGTCTGTCCCATCGTTTTCAGTTCATCCTTCGATCCTTCCTCCAGTGGAAGACGCTTAAATTGGCCGCTGGACTGGATATCAGTCATCGTGCGTGTCATCTGCTGAATCGGTCTGGTCATTCGATTCGCCAGAATCCGGCTGGAGATAATGGCTGGAATGAGAGCAATAATCGTGACCGCCACAAGCACAGTTCGCAGTACAGACAGACGATTCTCCGTCTCTGCAATGCTCTCGGTGACTTGTACATTCACCACCTCGCCATCAGGCCAGATGACCGGGACTGATACCCACACATAACCAATCTGTTCAACTTGGGTATACTCCGATTTCTTCTCACTTTCGTACTTATAAGGCAGCTTGCTCAGCTGCTCGGAAGCTGCTGTTGTTGTCACCGGGGAACTGGTGCCGTCTTCATTAACAATCCGGAGCATGCCGTTCACAGGCGCGTAGGCCCGTAACAAGTCATCCGGCGGAATGGAGCCGGCAGACTGACGCACTCCTTTGACAATAGACTCCGCTTCCGCTTCCACCCGATTAACCTCGTTATCAATCGACATCCGTTCAAACACGATGTAGACCGACAGGTTCACCGCGATTAACAGCACAGCAAATAATACAGACGAATATCCGTAGATTTTACTGCGCAGGCTCATAACTGTTCCTTCAGGACGTATCCTACGCCCCGTACGGTATGTATTAAGGGCGGTGTGAATCCGTTATCCACCTTTTTGCGCACATAACGGATGTACACATCCACCACATTGGTATCTCCATAATAATCGTATCCCCACACGGCCTGCACAATCTGATCACGACTGAGCACCTGACGTTGATTTTGAAGCAGGTACACGAGCAGGTCGAACTCACGTGGAGTAAGCTCAATGGCTACACCATCTCGGGATACCTCTCGCGTTCCTTCATTTAGTTTCAACCCGGCAGCCGTCAACCAGCCCGCCTCAACTTCATCCTGATGCCCAGAAGAGTCATTCCCTGTATCAACAGGTGTAGAAGAAGCGGAAGAAACAACAGACGCCACTGCACTAAGCCGCAATGCAGCCCGAACTCTCGCAAGTAGCTCTTCAATCTGGAACGGTTTGGTGATGTAGTCATTGGCTCCAAGATCCAGGCCGGATACTTTGTCTTCTACAGAATCTTTGGCAGTGAGCATAATGATCGGGACCGTAGCATCTTTGGCCCGAACTCGCCGCAACACTTCAATTCCACTCAGACCAGGCAACATCACATCCAGCAGAATCAGATCCCACTGTCCTTCAGCATACTTCTCCAGTCCTTCTGTTCCACTACCAGCCTTGCCCACCTGATATCCCTCATACTGTAGTTCCAGTTCCAGCAGACGTGCTATTTTGGGCTCATCCTCTATGACCAGCACGGCTTCGTTCATGCAGCGCTCCCCCTCATCCCCATCATTTCATTCTCCCGTTATCTTACAATAACATCTACAATTTGCCCAAGGCATCTTCAACGGGATGCTCCCCGGCAACCAGATCAAAGGCCATCCGGTACGTCTTCTCTTCCTGCAAAGAAGCCACGATTACACGGGCTACATCTTCACGTGGGATGCTCCCCGGCTCCAGATCGGTTCCAACTGCAATCTTGCCTGTGCCTGGTTCATTCTTGAGACCGCCTGGACGTATAATCGTGTAATTGAGATCACTTGCAAACAATGCACGATCCGCATAATGTTTCGCCACGTAATAAGGCTTGATGGACTCTGACCATTTCTCCCGTTGATCTGCGCCATACGCACTGACCAGAATATATCTGGAGATTCCTTGCTGCTCTGCGGCTTCCATCGTTTTCACCGCACCGTCAAGATCAATAAGCAGTGTTTTGTCCTGACCGGTAGATCCGCCAGAACCCGCCGTAAACACAATGGCATTATGATCCTTCATTGCCTCAGCCAAGTCCTCCACACTACCCTCCAGGTCACCAATTACCACATCTGCACCGAGTTCCTTCAGTGCATCCGCCTGCTCCGGTTTGCGGATCATAGCCGTTACTTTATGTTTGCCTTCCTGTGCCAGCTGCTCCACCACAAACTTTCCGATTTGTCCATTTGCTCCTATAACTAAAACGTTCATACGTCATTCTCCTCTCAGTTGAACGGATGGCTTGTTGTTGCCCCCCGTTCCTTTTATTTAAAGATGCTCATCCTATAATTTAAACGAAAGCCGGCGCTTCTAAGCGCCGGCTTCATGTCCATGCCTGTTCAGTACCTCTAAGAAATGTGAAGTCTTCCGTTGTCCCATTAATATGCCATATCCCCTAGGTACTTTATACGCGACCTCACATTTGACCACTTCTGCCGCACCTTTTTTCATTCTGAATATCTGTTATCCTTTGTAATCGTGACAACCAAAAAGGACGCCCAAAAGGGCGCCCTTGAATGGCATTAAGATTAGTAAGCCAGTGCGAACAAACCGTGAATATGAGCCAGGTAACGGATGTTACTTGCTTCTTTCATCATGGTTGCAGGCAGACCTTTCAGACGAGTCTGGTTGCCACCGATCATGCCGACAGCATCTTTACGACCCAGACTTCCCAGCGTACCGGAGAATACTGGTGTGAAGGATTCCATTGCGCCACCTTTGAACATAACGCCCAAGTTGTGACCAATAGTCTCACCCATTTGCCAAGCCAATTGTGCTGTTGGAGGGTAAGGGCGAGCGCCTTCGCTAGGGAAGACTACTGCGCTGTCACCAGCAACAAACACGTCTTTGTGAGAAGTAGATTGCAGAACTTCCGTAACTTTCGCACGGCCACGATCCACTTCAATTCCGCTGTTAGCAACAACAGCGTTGCCTTGTACGCCACCTGTCCATACGAGTGTGTTCGTAGGGATGGAGCTGCCGTCTTTCAGCAGAACTTCGTTTTCTTTCATCTCGGTAATCGCTACGCCAACGATGAAGTTAACGCCACGTTTCTCAAGACTTGATTTAGCACGTTCAACCAGCTCTGGCGGGAATCCTGCCAGGATGGAAGGACCTGCTTCAACTGTGTACAGGGATACTTCTTTGAAGTCGATGCCTTTTTCTTGACATACAGCAGGAAGCAGGTCAGCGAATTCGCCAACAAGCTCAATACCTGTCAAGCCGCCACCACCAATAACAAACGTAGCGTCTGCTTTGTTGCCGGACTGTTTGTAAGCATCAAGACGTGCTTCAACGTGTGCACGAATACGGTTTGCATCGCTAACCGATTTGAGCGTGAAGCTGTACTCTTGCAATCCCGGAATTCCGAAGAATGCCGTTTCGCTGCCCAAGGCAACAACAAGTGCATCGTAAGAGTATGTGGAGCCGCTGGTCATCAGAACTTTCTTCTCGTCCGGCTTGATTGTATCCACCGTATCGATTTTCAAGTTCACGTTTTTGCCACGCAGCAATTTTTCAAGTGGAAGAGCAACTGCTTGTTCAGCAATGCTTCCCGCTGCAAGACGGTGCAGTTCCGTGATAATTTGGTGTGTAGGGTAACGGTTCACGACAGTAATTGTCGCTTCTTCCGGAGACAAGTATTGACGCGCAGTCAATGCAGTCAACAGACCGCCGTATCCTCCACCCAAGATCAAAATTTGCTTCGACATATCCATCCTCCGTTCTTCTAAGTCTTAACGTTTCGGTTGTTGACGCTCGTTCAAGATGCTCAAGAAAGATTGAGCAAAACGAAGCGATTGTTGTACGTTTGGATCTTTAAGCATTTTCAGCATAGCGAACAAGCCAACTGAAGTTTGCTCTGTTTGCGCACGGTCATTGGCTTCGATGGCAGCAGAAGCTACACCTTTAGCTTTGTCTACAACAGGCTTAGCGAACTCGCCCATTGCGCTCATTGTGTCGCTGATCAGAACTTTGTCTGTTGCTACACTTTGTGCAAAGTCATAAGCTTTTGTCATAGCAGTAACCATTTCAGCCAATTTAGGCAGGTTCTCCACCAGAACGGTTAAAGACTCCTGTACCTCAGGCTTCATCAGTTGATCCAGAACGTCCAAGGACTGGCGCTCGGAAACGTTGGCACCTTCTGTAACTGGCACCTCTTGTTGAGTAGGCGATTGTGACATAAGAGAAAGTCCTCCTTTACTTTGGGATAGAAGTCCGCGACTTTCATGATGCCTGTCAAGCAGAGCCGAACCACAAAATACATCGAATACATTTAAATGTACCAAATTTCACACAATAGGATGAGCGTAGCTCATGGCTACTCCCATATCATGCATTGTATCTTGGATCTATTGCGGACAACATGTGTTGACGCACAAAACGACAAGCAGGCCGAAACCGAACTCTATACCCTTATATTACACCTCTTACACATGAACATGAAAAAGAAATTTTTTACACTTGTGAAGATATTGTGAACATTGTAACAAAATCGATTTTTTTGTCAACCCATGAAGGCAAGCTAACGCCGCCGATCCTCCTGTCCAAGATCCGTATTCCTACCACATGTGGTATTAAGACAAGATCACATATGACCAGATGTGCGATATGTACACAAGGAAGGATTCGTTTATCCAAATGTTCAGGAATTGTTTTCCAATATCACAATTTTCATGCAACGAAATTGGTCACTGTCGTTATTATGCAGCGTTGGGCTCGGCCTTATTCCATCATTGAGACATCTTTTCTATTTCAAGTATGAACCTCTTGCGTCACGAATGCAAAACTTGGAACAAAGCCATTGCGTTTAGAATGCGGACATCCCGGTTAATAAGGACTACACCAGAAACGAAGGAGATGTTCGATATGAGTAATTCAACTGGCGATAAAATCAAAGCAGGCGTAAACAAGGCCAAAGGCGAAGTGAAGGATCAGATCGGTAATGCAACCAATAACAGATCCCTTCAGGCTGAGGGTAAAAAAGACAAAGCCAAAGGTGCTGTACAGGATAAAATTGCCGACATTAAAAAAGATCATCACTAGATCCTTTTAATGTGAGGTCCAACAGCACGAAGATTTCGTGCAATAGATTATTTTAAAATAGCCTGACCGTCCGTGTTCGGATGAAATCCGAAAATGAGACGGAGGCGCAAAAAAGCCAAGGAAGGTGTTACTCAATACACCCTTCCCTGGCTTTTTTTGTGCATTTTATACTGCTGGAACTGCGTATCTTGCCATATCGATAATGAAACTGCGCGTTTCCCTTGTTGTATGGTATTCACGGCTGAACTGTCTGACCCATTCGGGATGTTCCTGATACCAACGGAAGGTTTTTTCCAATCCCTTTTCCAACGTGGTTTGTGGTAACCAACCCAATTCCGCTCGCAATCTGCCTGAATGTACGACCAGACTCGACCCTCTGGACTGGGTTGGTTCTTGCTCCCGGATCTCTACAGCAGCTACGGATCGATCCATTGGTTTCAATATCTCCCCTATTTCCTGCATGGTTGTTCCAAGCCCTGTCGATATGTTGTAGACCTGTCCGTCTTTGCCTTTCAGCATGATCTGTTCAATGGCCCGGAGGGCATCATCTACATACAAGAAATCACGCACTGCCGATCCCTGGATATCCAGAGGCAGTCCGTCCAACATCCGACCAAAATTTCGGGGAATAATACGGTCTGGCAACTGCCATGGACCATAGAGGTTGGTCAAACGAAAGAGTTTGACTGGAAGCTGGTAACATTGAGCATAGGAGTGAGCCAGCATTTCACACGCGACTTTGGACGCGGAATAAGGAGAGACGGGTGCATACGGATCTGATTCATGATAGACTCTGCCCCAATCGCCGCCATACACTTCAACGGATGAAGCCAGCAAGACTGGAATGTGATGTTCTGTAGCATATTGCAGGATAGACTGTGTGCTGAGTGTATTATTGCGAAAAACTTCCCCTGGCTGATGATACGAATAATCCACGTGTGGCATGGCCGCCAGATGGATTATGTAATCTGTTCCTGGAGGTAGATGAATCCGGTCCGATGCAAGGTCACAACAGATGAACGGCATCTCGTGCAGAGGAGAGATATGAACCAGCCTCTGACAATAATCATCCCGATCCAGAAGGGTAATTCGATGCCCCTTTTGCGCCAAATACTGTGAAAGATTAAATCCCACAAATCCAGAAGCCCCTGTAATCACAATGTTCACACACGATTCCCCCTTGCGATTTATACAACGAGTGCAATGAAGAGAGTATATGTACTGAGTATAACCTTAAAATGATACATTTTGTATCATTTTACAATTGTTTTTTGTTCGTCCTTGAGGTTATCGGGTAATTTATAGTGAGGTGATGTGAGATGAATGAACGGAAAAAGGACATAGAGACGTTATTCCTTCAGGATGACGGTGTAATTCCCAATCATCCGACCCTGCCTGTTCTTTTGTATAAGAATGTATGGGCTGAAGAGGCCCTTCACGCAGAATCGTTGCTGAACCGTAATGGATGGGGAAATAGCTGGTTGAATGGTGTGTTCAATTATCATCATTATCATAGTAATGCTCATGAGGCTCTTGCTGTGGTGAGTGGATTCGTGAAACTGATTTTAGGCGGAGAAAATGGTCAGAAAGTTTACCTTCAAACAGGCGACGTTGTCGTGCTTCCCGCTGGAACAGGGCATAAACGTCTGGAGTCCAGCACTGATTTTCGTATTGCCGGTGCTTATCCGGGCGGCATGAGTTACAACACACACACAGGTGAGGAAGACGATCGTGCCAAGGCTCTTCAGGAAATTCGAAAGGTTCCGATCCCGGTTACCGATCCGGTCTATGGACAGCACGGACCGCTACTAGAAATCTGGAATGGGAAGAAATCATAATACAAATGAAGATCATAAAGACGAGTGTTATTGGACAATGCACAAGCGAAGCTGGTTCAGTACTTAACGAGAAAAAATAGACTGTTCCCCGGACAAGTAGGAGTTACTCACCGATGGAACAGTCTATTTAAGTATTAAGTCTGAACAGCTGGTATCGGGAACTCTTCGTGATCATCTTACTATATGGGCAAGGAACTGCTCAAATCTTCCGTCTTATTTCAAACTTCGCGATCTCGTCGCTTGTTTTTCTATCCGTGCGTTTCAGCCTTAGTCCCTTTCAGCGCTCGGCAAGCCGAATACTGTAATACCTCATTGCAAGTGGCTTTCCATCCATTTCAAGTTGGCCTTGCAGCACCAGTTGTCGTAGACGGTACTCCACGAACGCATCACTTATATGCTGGCTACTTGTACCAATCACTTCACCCACAATACGAGCTGCTCGGATATACTTGCCTGGCTCCCAGTTCGGTGTCAGTTCCCTCACCTTCTGCATAATGTACTCGTCCAACGCATCTTCAGTTAAGCTCCGAATCACGCCATTCTCCATCATACGTAATAGCCCAGGCTGTACCGAAAGTTCCAGCCAATCCTGTTCCAGTTGGCGGCGTTCTCCCTTGGACAGCGGCTCTTGCTCAGAGCAGACGTGCCACATCGCCAGAAGCTTTTCCGAAAGAATCTCGCCTGTGTGGAGCACATCGTATTGAACGTCAGGTCTATCAAATAATTGCTTATATAAGCCACTCGTTTCGATAAGATATATGGGACTCTCGGTGTTCCGCAATAGATACATGGCATAGAGTAGTCCCGTCTTCTCCCGTGCATTATTCGCATACCAGATAATGATCGACGTCTTGGAATCAAAGGACTGTATTGTGGCGTTGAGCTCAAATAATGATTCCAGTTCATGCATGCCATATGCCTCACGGTCATTGAGACACATTCGTTCGATCAGCCAGAGATGCCTGCGTTGCAAGTCTGCACGCCGGGTCAGATCACCTAACGGCCCTACCGCATAATTATCATCTATAGAAAAAAAACTCCGTTTTTCCTGATCAGGTAATGTACTCATTCCCATTTTCAGACTACTCAGAGGTGATTCTCCAAACGTAATATGAATTTCATTTGGCTTGTCGACCTCGGAGAGAGCTTGTTGTTCCAGACGCCCCAGATCAAAAGGGATATCCATATTCCGAAACAGTGACTGTACCGCTTCAGCAAAATCCACCTTTTCGCCTTGCTCTTCCTGCCGCTTGACCACGTGTGCTGATTTCATATAGAGCACACGCAGTACTGAACGAAGTTCATCTTCACTCATACGATTTATTGTTCGGCTGAATGCATAGATATTATCATTCATGCTGGGTCCTCCTTCGAGCTAACGAGATTACTGAAATCCTATATCTGCGTACTGATCATTTTTTATGAGGAAATCGATTTTCCACCGGGTTGATTCAGATCATGCAGATCTTCACCATCTGACGATGAACGGGTAAAATGTCGCTCCAGTTTGCGGCTTGCCCACAGGGATACCGCAATGAACAGCAATACACCTACCCAGCGTATTGGGTGCTCCAGAAATTGTTCCACATTGGAACCGATATACGTAACAGAGAAGATCATGATCGCTTTACCACAGCCCACCGCAAGCAGGAAAGATAATAATCGCATTCGCGCGATACCTGCCGCCACGTTGATAATGACAAACGGACCTACCGGGAAGATACTCAGCAAAAAAACATAACTGAATGCATTCCTTCGAATCCATACCATGCTGCGTTGCACACGAGGTTTGCGTGCCCATCGCTCTACAAAAGCGGATTTCCCAATCTCCCGTACGATCAGGAATGTAACGGTACAACCGAGCACCATGCCGATCCATGAATATATAAATCCTGCCCACAGACCGTATACCGCACCGTTTACGCCCACAATCAACAGCGTTGGAAGCGGTGGTACAAATGATTTCATAAACGTAAGCAAAATTCCCGGTAACGGGCCCAGGGAGCGAAACTTCTCCAGCCAGAAACGAATATTTTCTTCCGTAATATATGACATAATGTCCAATGCTGCCGGGGTCATCTGCATCCATCCAATCTATACAGTCTAAGTTCTCAGGTTTGATGTTCACTATACATCATTCATATGGATGATGAAGCTTCTTTAGCAACTCCCTCCCAGTATAACGTACATCTTCGATGAACACTGTTGTCAATTTGAAGAAATTATTGCACAGCAAACTCACTTCCCACCCAAATCAAAATTAAATCAAAAAAGCACACCTCGACCTCTGTGGTCTTGGTGTGCTCTTCATATCGAAACCCCAATCCATCTTCGGGGGCATTTATCCTTCTTCCAGCTGCGCTTCCTGCATGGCCAGTTCAATCAATTCTGCCTGATGTGCAGCATTCCATTCGGGAATACCGGAATGCATGAACTCTTCGGCATCCATCGCTGCTTTGGACTGGTTGCACAGATTACAGGCGCAGACACAGTTGAGCGGGGTGGTATGTCCACCTTTGGCACGCGGTAGCAGATGGTCAATCGTATCTCCATACGATCCACAGAAGTAACAGGTGTAGTGATCCCGAGTCAGAATATACCGCTTGAAATCCTTGTTGCTGAACAATCGGCGAATCGTGTACCGATTGACCACCACAGCGGCTTTTTCCTTCACTAGCGTGACCGCAAGCTCCATGTCCACTTCCTGATGCCAGCGTCTGCCCTTGTCCGTCTTCCCCCTCATCCGTACCATGCCTTGACGGTTGGTCCGGAGCGAAGCCGGATCTTCCGGGTCGATAGCTACCGGGGCCGACGGGGTCTGGCGGCGGGGACGGCCATCCGTGCCAGCCCCGTGACTACGGCTGGCGTGCGCGGGTCGCTGCCCGGATGCACCGCGGGCAGTGTCTTCGCCGTTCGCCTTGGGCGCACGCTCTTTGCGCGCCTGGCGCGGCTTGGACCCTGGCGAGCCCGGCTGGCGCACGGGCGCAGGAGGCCCTGCCTCCGCAGCAGCCCCCGGCGCTTGCCCGGGCTCGCGCCCGGTGGCGGCAGGCTGTGCCTCCGCCGCCGCAGGTGCAGCGACCGTGGTGGCAGCGCCACGGTCGCTCAGGGCCGGCGCATGGGCCTCAGCAGCTACGCTGCGGGCCTGCCCTGCGCCGGGCGCGAGCGCGGCAGCACGCTTGCGGCGCCGCTTGCGCTTGCGTTTGGCTGCGGTCGGTTGATCCGCAGCCATGGGCTCTGCTGCCGGGCCTTGCGGCTCAGCCGGCAGCAGAGCCTGGTGGGCCGCCGCAGCTTGCTCGGCGGCCTGCCCTGCAGCGGCTGCTCGCGCGCCAGCCCGCTGTGCACTGCCCTTCTCATTCGCAGCAGCATGACCCTGCGAATGCCCTTCCACACGCCAGTGCTCACCTGGCTGTGGCTTATCTCCTACCTCACCCGCCAAACCATCATGCTCCAGACTCGTCTCTCTCAGCTCATTGCCCGTTATGCTCTCTGAACGCTTGCTCTTCCTCCGTCTTCTTCTCTTCTTCCGAATACCCGAAGAAGAGGGTGAGGAAGTCACCAAGTCAGCATGTTCATCGTCATTCGAAGATGACGAGTCTACTGACGGTTGAGACAACAGACTTCTGTCAGACTCAGACACCGTAGCTGATCCCTGCTCCATACCATGGGAGGTAAGACCTGCCTCATTTCTCGCAGATGCAGAGGGTCTGGCAGTAACAGCACGTGTCTCCAAGCCATCCCGTTGATGCTCGATCCGTTCATTCGTTCGTCCGCTCACGCTTGAACCTGACTCGTGGTCAGCCTGTCCACCAAGCTGGCGACAGCTGCGGCAAGCTCCACGCCTGGCTCCGGGACCTGCCCGCTTTCCGGTTCTGCGCCGGAATTCGGACATCGGCCGCTGTTGTCCGCAATACATACACGTTTTGCTCAGTCGCGCTTCTTGTTCCGTCTTTCCTTGCCGGAAAGGGGCTGGACCCGTCTCCATGTTGTCACCTCGGTTCCGTATGAATCCGGTTTCTTTCTATTGTATCACATCTGCTCGTGAACACCCTCATGGCCATAGGCCTGATAATCTTTCGAGTTGTACTCCTGTGTCTGTTCACTGCATTCGTGAAGAATGTGTTCCACATATTCCAATATATCCTGCATCGGTCTCCCGCATTTTTCGCATGTTGTCATTATATTCACCTTAATCCTGTTATCCATAATGTATTATCGTTCCGCCTTATGATTACCCCGCATACATGAAAAAGAAACACTCGTTCCCCACATCCAGCATATCTGTATAGACGAAAAAACCGCTTCCTGCTCTCCCCTAAGGTCGACCAAGAAACGGTTTATTATTCCTGTGTTGGAAATACATCTTATCAAACGTCCAGTTGGCCCGAGTTCTGTTGTGGGACCAGTCGTGGTTTGGGTTTTGGCAGATTGCCAAAGATGACCCATGCATATGGAACAAACCTTGCCGTCAATCCAACGACGATCCACGAAGCGATTAGAGCTACACCGAATCCTCCGGCATACCATAGATGCACTAACCACGATACTCCTGTTTGAGGTGGATAATTCCGATACACCACCAGGAAGAATGGATGAATCAGATAGATGCCAAAGGACAATGCCCCAAGCCGATTCAGCGGCTTGACGATGAGTGAAGGCCCTTTGCGATAGAGCAGATAGGCAATCTGGATAAGCACCAGCGCACAAGCAAAGGTATGCACATTCCAGAAGAATTCATACCACAGTGTGTTATACGTTGCGATCTTCAGACGCAGCAGGTAATAGATATACACATGGCCAAGTCCGGCAATGATCCATACCGCCCAGAGCAGAATCCATGAAGCTACGCGTCCTTTGGTTGCATTGGCCCGACTGATAACAAACCATTGCTTGATTTTAGGGAAATATACCCCGATAAAAGCACCCAGCATGAAATAGGAGAAGTATGAGAACGCCCAGCTTCCCTTGTTGGGTACCTGGAATCCATATTTATTACTTACGATGAATGCCCATTGAATCAATAGTCCAATCGGAACAGACCATTTCACCACAGAAGGATACTTCTTAAGCAACCATAACACCAATGGGAATAACAGATAAAATTGCATGTTAATAAACACAAAGTACAGATGTGTATAGGCCTTACCTGTAAACAATTTCGTGATAAAACTTACTGCCGATTCATTAAACGGACGGCCCTGATAATGCGTGAAATGCAGCAACACAAAATACATTAATGAAAACAGGAAATACGGGAGCAAAATATACACAAATCTTTTCTTGTAGAAGTTACTCACGAGTTTCTTGTCCAGCGGACGGGAATAATAGTTATAGAACAATACGAAACTGCTCATAAAAATAAAGGTTGGCGTACCATATTTCATAAAGATATTAATAAAGTTGTACAGCCAGTAGTAGCCTGAACCCGTCATGTCCACCGTCGCGTAGGACGTAGAATGCACGCTGAGTACGCCGATAATTGCCAGGGCACGCACCAGATTCAGTTCTGGAATTCGCTCTCTTTTCAGTGTTTCACTCATGTTTACGTTTCTCCTTAATGTGTTCGTCAATATGTCAGATATGACTTAATACAATAAAGCTCTCTATCTATTAAAAGCCATATTGCTTAAGATGGGTAGTCCAATTTCTTAATAATTCCTAAATTTTCAACACATTTCACACTATTTTCATGTCTATATATGTAAAAAAGACCGCGAGTACGCGGTCTGTGGAACATCCTGCTCTCAACCAAATGAATATTGGATCAACCGGATGAGAATGGTAAATCTGGGTTTGGGCATCATCCCACCCCTGACTGAGTCTACTTCCCACGACTCGCCATAATCTGTTTATACACGTCAATAGCTGCCTGTCTCGATGCCTTCAGATCAACAATGGCATCCTTGCGTGGCTGATGGATGTCCTTGCTATGCAGATCCTTCAATTCAGGCAACCACTTGCGAATATAATCACCTTGCGGATCATACTTCTCGGATTGTGTTACCGGATTGTTCACGCGAAAATACGGAGCCGCATTCTCCCCAAGCGAGGCACACCATAACCAGTTACCACGGTTTTGAATGTTATCATAGTCACGCAGCTTACGCCTGAAATAAGCTTCGCCCAGGGTGAATGGGCATTGCAGGTTTTTGGTGAGAAACATCGCCGTGAGAATCCGCAGCCGGTTTGGCATATGTCCGGTTTCATTCAGTTCCGTCATCGCTGCATCAATAATCGGAATGCCTGTCTCCGCCTTGCACCACCGTTCAAAGTAATCATCATGGAGAGCCGAGAGATCGTACACCTTTTCATATGTAAAATAGTGACTCTCATAGACCGCCCGATACAGATAGAAGTCGCGGAAGCACAACTGCCTGATCCATTCCCCCGCTTCTGCCGTGCGACTCGCCGCATCATACATTTTACGAATGGATACAGCTCCCACAGCTACGTAAGAACTGAGATGACTCGGCTCGTACGCCTCATATTCATCCCGATGATCCCCATATTCAGCAATTCGATCCGACAAAAATTGATCCAACAGCAGATGCGGGTCCTCGTCATTCGAACCAATGCCCTCCAGCAACTCCGGAGGTACCTGCATTGCATCCGGCCATTCAATCTGACGATCACTCACCTTCAACTCTGCAACCGTTGTTGCCGAAGGAGGGTTGGGATGTTCATTCATGAATTCCACCCACCGCCGATGGAAAGCCGCAAATACCTTATATGGCTCCGACTTGCCTGTAAAATTGGCAAATCCATTCAGATCCATCAGCAGATGATCCGTCAGTTGTGTGAACGTAACCTCGTGCGCCTCACTGACTTTGCGCATAGCCCTATCCCGCTCGATTGCATATGGCGTCATGTCCCGATGGACCACAATCTCGTTAATCTCACCTTTGAATTCGTTCAGGATGAATTCAACCACTTCAGCCGGTTTGCCGTAAGCAACATGCAGTTTTCGTTTGGCTTCAAGATACTGTCTGCCTAATTCCGCTGCGTGCTGCCTGAAATTCACACCGCTGTGTTCCTTCTCTCGGCCTTGCCGCAGGAGGAATGAATCATAGATGAGAACATGCACACTCTCTTCTTGGTGTTCCCGCAAATAATCGAATGCGGCCAGATCATCCGTACGCAAATCTTTGCGGTGTATGAATAGCTTCATGCTCACCCTCCTGTCTGAACTTACATTACATACGTTTATTTGTCCGTCAGGTTCTTATATAACCTGCTTGTTTCGGGCTCGGGCTGATACCCCAGATCCTCATTTAATGTCAATGTAAATGAATGATACAAACGAAGTATGCCTTGCTGATCATCCATGGATGCATACACTTCCATCATGAGTCGGCAGATCTCTTCCGAATACGGTTCCCGTTCCTGTAATATCGTTAATTGCTCAATCGCTTCCTTGCCACGACCATGCTCCATGTCCCATCTCGCGATATCCATAACCAGCGCTGTATACTTGCGTCTGAGTTCCCTTGCTTTGGCCTGTGCCCAATGATAATCATGCTCTTCCAGATAATCGCCACGATAAAGCGGAATCATATGCCTCAAATCGTCGACATTGTCGGATGTGATGACGTGGTAAACCATGGATTTTTCAAATTGATCCACATCACTTACCAGATTGCCTGATAACAGACGATAACGGTTCATATTGTACTCCAGCTTGCCTGTCATGTTCCATTCCTTAAGCAGCTTTCGAATCTGGTACACGGAAGTATGTAGATGGGTTAATCCCTTTTCCTGGGAAACATCACCCCATAGCTTATCCAGCAGAATCTCCTTGCTTACCCATTCTTCCCTGTGATGAAACAAAAAAGCAAACAATTCCTGTGATTTGGTTGTGCGCCACTTATGTTTCTTGGCACCCTGATCCAAACTTCTGTAGATATCCAGATGTTTGAACGTTAGCAACCCCGGAACTTCAGTATCCAACTCCACAGGTACAGGTTCCGATCCCTGTACCTCGGCGGTGGCTGCAACTTGAGAATTATGCGACATTATGCCCGCGATTCGATCAACGGTTTTGGCCAATCGGGTCGAGCTGACTGGTTTCAGTACATAATCCAGTGCATGCAGCTCAAATGCTTCCACTGCATGGTCCGCATAAGCCGTAACAAAGATAATACGAATACTCTGATCCAATTGCTGTATATATTCAGCCGCTTCCAGGCCATTCATCTCGGGCATTCCAATGTCCAAAAATACAACATCTACACGTTCGTTTGCCAGAAAATGAAGACCATCGCGAGCTGTTGAAAAACATTGCACGGGTGTAATTCGTCCGTCCGTTCGTAGTAGTCGCTCCAGATGAAGCTGCGCTGGCTTCTCATCATCGATCACAATGGCTCTCACCGTTCTTTTAGCCTCCTGCCATGAAAGATTCAATAGGAATACCGATTTTATCGGCATCCGCTGTCTGTTAACCATAATTGCTTCACTTGGCACACTAATTGGAATAATCCACCTTTTGCACGGGGATACGGAATCGGATCTGCGTGCCTTTATTCACATGGCTATGAATCTCGAGTCCCTGACCATAGAGAGACATCAGGCGACGGTTTATATTTTGCAGCCCCACACCTCCCGGACCTTCGGTACGCCCAGACTTGACCTGAGCCATACGCTCAGGAGGGATACCTACACCATCATCTTGGACCTGTACGACTACATGCTCGCTCTCTTGGAAAATCCTAAGATGAACTGTCCCGCCGGCTGCCCGCTCCATCACGCCGTGGCGAATGGCGTTCTCCACAAGAGGCTGAATACTGAGAGGTGGCAGATACAGATGTACGTCCGATTCCACCTCATACTCAACCACCAGTCTTTCCTCAAATCTCGCCTGTTCCAGATGCACATAAGACTCCACCAATTCCAGCTCTTTGGTCAAAGGAACAAGCTGCTCCCTGTTCTGGAAGTCAAAACTTCCGCGCAGGTAATGACTCAATTCAATCAGCAGATCGGTTGCTTTGTCCGGATTCACTGCACAGGTTGCGATAATAACATTGAGTGCATTATATAGAAAGTGTGGCTTGATCTGGGCCTGCAAAAAGGCCATTTCGGTCCGAATAGCCTCCTGCACAGAACTCCGCATCTCAATTAACGTCCGAACTCTGGCGCGCAATTCACCGGCATCCACCGGTTTGCTCAGGAAGTCATTGGCTCCCGCTTGGAATCCGTGTTTGATATCCTCAGGCAACCCACGGGCGGTCAGCATCAGAATCGGCAACTCCGACAAGGAACTGTGCTCGCGCAGTTTGCGACATAACTCAAGTCCGGACATCTTAGGCATCATCCAGTCCGTAATAACAAGATCAATGGACGGGAACTCCTCACGGAGTTTCAATGCAGTGGACCCGCTGTCCGCTGCAATCACACGATACCGCTCCGTCGACAATAGGTTAAGCAATACCTGTCGATTCACGGGGTCATCGTCTACAATCAGAATCGTATGCTCCGCTTCCGTAAGATCATCCTGCTCATCTGACTCTCTTGTCACAAGCTCCTTCGCCCCTGCCCCCTGTGCAGCAACATATCGGGCGGCAGCTGGTTTCGAATGAGTTTGCAAAAGTGGCATCTTCATAACAGGCAGGGTGAAATGAAAGGTCGAACCTTGCCCCGGCTCCGATTCAACCCAGATCTCACCACCGCCAAGCTCAACGAGTTTTCGCGTAATACTCAGACCCAGTCCGGTTCCATTATTCAATCGCTCAATCGTGCCGTTACTCTGCTCATACGCCTGGAAGATATCCTCCTGTTTGTCCAAGGCAATGCCTACCCCTGTATCAGCGACCGATACCTTCACCCAGTCCCCTTCAACGCTGGCGTACAATCGAATCTCACCCTGCTCAGTGTACTTATAGGCGTTACCCAGCAAGTTATACAGAACTTGCCTTAGGCGATCTTCGTCTGCCTCAACAAGTGGCAAAGACTGGGGCCATTGTTGAATCAATATAACCGGCTTGTCCTCAAACGTGAAACCCGAGACTTCAACCACAGTACGAGCAACGGATTCCAGATCGACAGCTACCCGTTTTAACTCGATCTCACTATTTTTTAATTTGGCAAAATCCAAAATATCGTTAACCAGCAGTGAAAGGCGCTTCCCGGTTGAAGTAATCATGGAGAGATTTTTCGCTTGCTTGGGCGTGACTGCTCCAGCCGCCCCTTCCAGCATGGATTGCGCAATATTAATGATGCCATGCAGGGGAGTTCGTAGCTCATGAGACGTATTCGCCATGAACTCGTCCTTCAGGCTGTCGATGGCCAGCAAACGCTCCGACAGAGCTTCCACGTCTCGGAATGATTGTGCAAAGCGGATTGCGGTCACAATCATCTGGGCAAATACAAATAATAAAAGTTCAATCAGCGCAAAGAACGCTGTGTCTAGGGTAGTGAACGCACCAAGCGTATATAACACAACAACCATGAGTATGCTCATCATACTCACCAGTGCAAAGTGGCTGTCATTCGGCCGTCCTTTCAACCAATAGAAAATGGCTCGCAGCGTATATAACATGACAACAAGTGAGATCAGTAACATGGGAAGCTCAAGAGACGAGAAAAGCGTTGGAGGAAGCGTAAGACCCACAATAGTCTGGGTAACGATTAGCACTACAGCCAGACGAACAAACCACTGATGAACTGCTCCTGGTACACGGGCATCCATATACCGAAGCAAAAAATAATAGGCAAAGGCTGAACTAAGGAGCTGAATCCGAAGTATCTCATTATTGGTCAGGAACGGTACAAACGTACCCAGTAACTTCTCCCCATGTGTCAGAGCGTACACCGCACCAGAAAGGCTGAATAATCCGAGAAAACGAAGCTCCTTCTCCGTACGTCGTAATCTGAACAGAAGTAGAAAAAAGGCGGCTGGCAAGATAAAACCGAATAAGGCCATCAGATCCCTGAGCCAATCTTGTTGCTGACTTTTCAGAATACTATGCTCGTCTCCAAACAAAATGGGCGCTACTATGCCCCCGGACGAGTAACTATAATTTGATACTTGAATGATAATGTCAGCCGTATTGCCCTCAATGGACGTGAATCCTGTAAAGGGCAGATTTAATTGTATATCTGTTGCCCTAGTCTTTCCTGGCAGGCCTTTGCCACCAATCTCTTTCCCATCGATAAATACCCGGTGGGCCATGCGTATATTCTGTGTGCGTATACCATAATCATTTTTCATCGTCCGGGGTGTAAGCTGAACTTGCAAATGATAGGTTCCATACCCATGGGCCTGCCCCAAAGATTTGTTCCATCGGGCAGGAACTTGAGTGCCCGACGAAGCCGGCAAAGGCTTGCGACCGGATACACTTGCTTCAATATCTGCCGGGCTCAGCAACTGCCCAGGGTAGAAATCCCAGACACCCTTTAGAGACGCTGCACCCTTGCGATCAAAGTTCCATTGGGTCAGGTCAATTTTCCCCTCTGAAGCTTGAGGGTTAATCCGCTCGCTAATTAACGTCTGGGCGATCCAACCCAGCGGAACAATGACAATGCATATGAAACTTATGGTCAGCATAATCCAGTGTTTTCTCATCTATGTATTCCTTCCATTCACAATGGCGAGAGACGTCTAATTTTGTCGATTTATCACTATAATTCATGTTACACGTTTCTGGTGCTCACGGAAATAGTTTCCGTATCAAAATCGGTCAAATTCGTTATAATTTGACCGATTTCTATCTTTTCCACCAGCTCTTGGTACACCAAGGAACCCCAGGCCGAATTTCACCGGAAAGAACGGGCGAAATGACCTGGGGTTGATTGAATGAAGATTTATTTAACAACTTGGGCAAGCTTCTGAACGATTCCGGCCCATCCCTGTTCCATACGTTCGCGTACGATAGCGTGGGCCTGTCCAAACTCGGTCAGTTTATCCGCATCCCAACCGCTGTGAATCAGTGTGAAATCCGTACCTTCGGGCTGTTCATTCAGTTGGAACGTCAACGTCCAGTCCTTCCCCCAGCGGAATGACAGCTTGTGCAGCGGAAGAACTTCCGTCACCTGACACGGTGATTGACCGAAGGGGCCTGCTTCCAATATAAACTCGTGACCTTCCACGGGTTCCAGATTGCTTGGCATGAACCAGGTTTTCAGTCCCTGCTCGGTCGAGACCATCTCCCACACTTTCTCTACAGGTGCATGGAGCATAATTTCCTGCCGAATATCTGGCAGTGCACTTGATGAACTTGATGATGAATCCATTCGAATCACCTCCTTATACATATCATTTCGTATAACTACCGAATAGAAGTTGACCTCCGCTTTATCCACACCCTATAATTGGAACATATTACATAAAAGGTGCGTGATTCCTATGATAGTCTGCTCTGAAAAATCCAATTCCAACCGTTGCCGGAAGGGATAATCCTGCTCATTCCCCTTCCACGTTTTTATTTTAATACATTTACATGTGGGGGATACCTATACCATGTCATTCAGTTATTACGGTCCATTATGCACCGCCGTTTATGATCTCACGAAACCTGTGGGACACTCCTTGGGAGGAGACATTGAATTCTATCGCCATTATCTTCAGCGCTGCAATGGACGTATCCTTGAAGCCATGTCAGGATCAGGCCGAGTGCTCATTCCTTTGCTTGAAGCAGGCTTGAAGGTGGATGGAATTGATTATTCAATGGATATGATCAACTCTTGCCGTTCTCGTTGTATGGAGCGGGCATTACCCATGCCTGAGCTGTTCGTTGCCGATCTGGAGAAGCTTGACCTTCTATATCGATACGAGGCAATTATCATTCCCGGAGGTTCTCTGCTCCTCATCCAAGACAGACAGGCGTCGATTAACGCATTACGTAATCTATTTCAGCATTTAGAACCTGGCGGCAGGCTCGTGTTTGATCTGTTTCTGCCCGATGTGACACAACCCTCTTCTGTAGAAACATCAACCGTTTCATTACCCGATGGTGATACGATCACGGTAGAAGTGAAAACCATTGAAGTGAACCTTCTACAACAGTACAAAGTGAGTCTGATCCGTTACGAACAATGGCATCAGGGTGCTCTTGTTGCTACGGAGCTGCAACAACTTACCTTGCGTTGGTACGGCATAGAAGAGTTACGCCTAATTCTCGAACACATTGGTTTCTCTGACATTAAAGTGTACGCCGACTTTAACCCGGATCAACCACCTACACAGTCGAATCAAAAATTCGTCTATGAAGCGACTCGAAGAGCGTAGTAATCCGTAATTGAATGGATATGCTGATGCTTCTCACTATAAAAAAATTAGGCCACAGCAAATGTTATCCCCTGCTGTGGCCTATTTTACTATATAAAATTTGCAATAACATTTACATGAGAACGCAGAGGGCAGAAATAGCCTGAAGAAGCGGAGCTACAAGCTTTCTGCAAGAAAGCTACATCGAAAGCATACACTTCGCCTTTATCCTCAGATCGGAAGGTTATTCTGTCATCGGAGTGGCAAGTGTAAATGTTAGTGCAAGTTAGTATCCACGAGAATATTGCTCCGCAATGGCAGCTTGATCCTTACTGACACCCAGTTCCAGAGCCGCATGGTTCGCCCAGTACGGGTCACGCAGCATGCCTCTGCCAACGGCAACCAGATCCGCATCACCGTTTCCGATCACCGCTTGAGCCAACGCTGCATCCTCCAGCATACCCACTGCGATTACAGGAACGTTCAGTTCTTCACGGAAACGACGGGCAAATGGTACCTGATACCCCGGATAGTTCCCCGGTTTCCGCTGTCCGGAAGGACCTTCGCCA
This sequence comes from Paenibacillus sp. FSL R5-192, assembly GCF_000517845.1. Lineage (NCBI taxonomy): Bacteria > Bacillati > Bacillota > Bacilli > Caryophanales > Paenibacillaceae > Paenibacillus > Paenibacillus sp. FSL R5-192. Next base: position 94,907 of record NZ_ASPR01000021.1, read on the forward strand.
CCTGAACTGATATGGAACATGTCCACGCCTGCATCTTGGTAGGCACGAGCGATATTGATGGTGTGGTCGATATCGTATCCACCATCCGCGTATTCTACAGCCGAAATCCGCAAAATCAGCGGCATATCTGCTGGCATTTCTTTTTTCACTGCACGAATGACTTCAACGCCAAAACGGGACAGATCCTGCCCATATACATCCTCACGATGGTTCATCAGCGGGGAATGGAACTGGTGGATCAGGTATCCATGTGCACCGTGCAGCTCAATGGTATCTACTCCAGCCTGCACTGCGCGGCGAACACCGTCTGCGAACTTCTGTACCATGGCTTCTACCTCTTCCGTGCTTAATGCACGAGGCTCCTTGTACTTTTCTCCCGGGAATGTAACTACCGATGGGGCAACCGGCTGCGGTGCATCCTCTGCTTTTCGTCCCGCATGTGCGATCTGAATAGCTACTTTGGAGCCGTAGGCATGAATTCCATCTACAAGTTTGGTGAAGGCAGGCACATGCTCATCTGACCATATCCCCAAGTCATTATCGGTAATACGTCCATCCGGATCTACATCGGTCATCTCGATTACAATTAGTCCTGTTCCTCCAACCGCACGGCTCACATAGTGAACCTGATGCCAATCGTTCGGAATGCCATCCTTCGCAGTGACAGAATATTGGCACATCGGTGCCATGACGACACGGTTATTTAATTGTAGGCTCTTGAATTGATAGGGCGAAAATAATTGTTCAGTCATTAATGTTACATCTCCTGTTCCATGATCATGATATATATGAACTCTTACTTATTTGTCTAAGTCCGAAAACAGTTTTCCGTTCTTGCCGTAATTGTCCTTCTCCAAATCCTCAATGAAGATAAAGACTTTGCTCGGATCAACATCCAGTGTCTCACAAGCCACCTGAGTCATACGTTCAATCAACTGACGTTTCTGTTCGACCGACTTGCCTTCCAGTACCTTAACCGTGATAAATGGCATGTCTTGAACACATCCTTTCTTCATCATTTATTATGAACCTCAGTTATAGAAATACAAGTACGTACATTTTTGTGACCTAGTACCCTTTTTGATACCTAGAAATCCTCATATTTCGGATCTGCCCCATTCTGGAAATGACTGCAAAACATGATATGATAACCGTAGAGAACCACAATAATTACTATACCCAATTTACATAAGTTGTGACTAACGGTACACGATAACGGAGAGGGCAGAAATAACCTGTAGAAGCGGAGCTAAAAGCTTTCTGCAAGAAAGCTGCATCGAAAGCATACGCTATCCTCAGATTTTCACCTTTGTAAAAGTGGATCAAAAAAATCTGGGGATAACAGCGATCAGAAGGTTATTCTGGCCTCGTAGTGGATCAGTGTAAAACAAGTAGTTCAACTTATATACTACTCAAGCTAGGGAGAGGTTATATATGAAAGATATATTAATTCAAAGACTGAGTACTTATGTTCAGATGGATACCCAATCCGATGAAAATAGCGAGACATGCCCTTCCACACCCGGCCAACTGGCCTTGGGCAAACTGCTCGTTGAAGAATGTACATCCATTGGTCTGCAAGATGTAACGATGGATGAGAACGGTTATGTCATGGCTACACTGCCATCCAATACCGATAAGGATGTTCCCGTAATTGGTTTCCTGGCTCACCTCGATACAGCGACCGACTTTACTGGCAAAAATGTAAAACCACAGGTTATCGATAACTATGACGGTGCTGATATTGTGTTGAACTCGGAACTGGATGTAGTACTGTCCAACAAGGATTTCCCAGAACTGCACGAGTATAAGGGCCACACGCTGATCACAACCGACGGTACAACATTGCTTGGTGCAGACAATAAGGCAGGCATTGCTGAGATCATGACGGCGATGGCCTATCTGATTGAGCACCCGGAAGTGAAACACGGTAAGATTCGGGTTGCTTTTACCCCGGATGAAGAGATTGGCCGTGGACCGCACAAGTTTGACGTAGCTGCTTTTGGAGCCAAATATGCTTACACAGTTGATGGCGGACCGCTTGGCGAGCTGGAATACGAGAGCTTTAACGCAGCCGCCGCCAAAATTACCGTACGAGGCACCAATGTGCATCCCGGAACAGCGAAGGATAAGATGGTGAACTCCCTGAAAATTGCGATGGAATTGAATCGACGCCTGCCTGTGGAGGAAGCTCCTGAATTCACGGACGGTTATGATGGCTTCTACCATCTGTTGTCTCTGGAGGGTGATGTTGAGCTGACAAAGATGAGTTACATCATCCGTGATTTCGACCGGGAGAAGTTTGAAGAGCGCAAAACAAATCTGCTCCATATCGCAAACGAACTGAAGACCAAGTATGGAGAGAAAAGCATCACGGTTGAATTGAATGACCAGTACTATAACATGCGCGAGAAAATTGAACCCGTACGCCAGATCGTCGATATTGCCCATGAAGCCATGACCCGACTGGACATCGAACCTGTTATTCGTCCCATCCGGGGAGGAACAGATGGTTCCCAACTATCCTATATGGGCATGCCAACACCAAATATCTTCACTGGTGGTGAGAACTACCACGGCAAATTCGAATATGTATCGGTAGACAATATGGTGAAGGCCACCCGTGTTATTGTAGAGATCGCTCAATTGTTCGAACAACGCGGAGATATCTAATCCACTTGAAGTGCAGAGCAAAAAGAGCACCCCTTGGTATATTCGGGAGGGTGCTCTTTGTTGTGCCGTATTGTATTTTATTGTGTCGCGTCATGTCGCTTAGATATGCAGGCTTGGGCTTTATTTTAAAATACCATCACTCATATATATTGCCTCCTGCGATGACGCGCAACTGTTCCAGATCACAGATCACTAGCTTTCGCTGCACTTTGCGAATAATATCTCGATTACACAGATCTTGAACAACTCTATTAAGATGTCTATAGCTGGTGCCCAGCATATCGGCCAGTTCGGTGAGCTTGGAGGTCTGGATCTCTTCCGAAGAAGACTCGTCCTGGCCCATTGTGGACAACAGATAGCTGGCAAATCGGCTCTCGACCGGATATAACATATTCAGACTCGACAGGTTGGAAAAGGTATACAATTTGTGCGTAACTTGACTCAGCATAAAGTGGAGAAACTTAGGGTTCTCTGCATACGTATTCTGGAGAGCGCGATAGCCGATACCCAGCAGCAGGCTTTTGCTCACAGACTCTACCGTATTCATAGCCTCCTTGCCATTCACCAGTTCCAAATCTCCCACAAGCGCAAGGGGTGTACTGAAACGAAGCAACAGAGACTTGCCGTTAGGCAGGGTGGTATAGATCTTGAGCTTGCCCTGCACGAGAAAATACAACCGCTCGGGTCGTTCACCTTTGGTACATATCATCTCGCCCTTCGCAGCCTCAAGTAGTCGCAACTCAGCGAGCGCAGGCTCGTCCAGCACCTGATCCAACCCGTTCTCACGGGCGAGTTGCCGCACAAGTCCAAAGTCCATAATTTCTTTCATTCCGACTTCCCTCCGTTGCCCTATATAATGTACACAAAAGGACACATGTCCTATATTTGATATACATCCGTACAAATATCTTGATATAAAAATAGTTACAACTAACACTTATATCCAATAAATCATTTTAGATGGGAAATATTTTAAAATTTAATCATAAAATGTTCATTCTTTCATGCAAAATGCCGTTCACGAAAAGTCATTTCCGTCCGATGAAAGATAGAGCATTCCATAGATCGTTAAAAATAATACATTCAAATATTGAAAGGATGGTCCTCTTCCATGAACGTTGTAGATGCCCTGCTTAAAGTAATGCCTTATATCAGCCTGATCCTCAGAGAACCAGCTAGTTTAACTCTTTACGATCACGAAAAAGTATTAGATGTCATTATGACAGATAAATTTGATCTTGGTTTTGAAAAAGGAATGTCACTCTTGGAATCGTATCAAAACTTTGCCATCTTAAAAAATGGAAGAGAAGCGACCCTTGCTACTCTCTCCAAGGAAGTTTATGGTATCGAACTGGATATTCTGAACATTCCGATCTTTGATGATCACCAGAAAGTTGTTGCTGTTTTCTGTGTATCTTACGACCAATCTAACCAGAACCAACTTGAAGACATTATACAAGAAAATCAAACCATCAATGGTAACCTCGTTGATATGGTGCAACATGTCGCCGCTCATGCCGAAGAATTGCAAGCAACCAGTGAGCAGATCTTGCAGAATACCAGACTTGCTGTTCAGAACTCTTCCCAAATCAACAAAGTAGCCGGGTTCATTCGTGAAATCTCAGAGCAAACCAACTTGCTTGGCCTGAATGCCGCTATTGAAGCCGCTCGTGTTGGTGAAGCTGGTGCCGGCTTCGGTGTGGTTGCTTCCGAAGTACGCAAACTCTCTGTGGATGCCAAACAAGCTACAAGTGACATCGATACCAGTCTGAGAGATGTACAACAGGTCATCAAACAGATGGAAGTTGAAGTCTCCCAGATTGCAGCCTCTTCACAGGAACAAGCTACGCTTGTATCCTCCTTTACGGATGTAATTGAGCAGCTTAATGAAACAGGGGAACGAATGAAAACTCTATCCGAACAACTGATCAGCTATTCCGTTAAAAATTAATCAAAATATATCTTTGATGAACTTTGGCTAGTGCAAAGATACATTTTATATGCAACAAACAGGACTCGGGTTGCCCATGATGGATAATCCAAGTCCTGTTGTTTGTTGTGCCCATTTTATTTTTATATAACCAACTACGTTCAGATAAAACCTTAATTGGTTACATGTATTGATTTATCTCCAATCACTTCTTCTTCCGACTGCCAGCATTCCACTTCACCCGGAATATGAATCCGGTCCCGGGTAAAGACGGGATCACGACCTTCAGCCTTTTGTTTCTTGTAGTCCTTCAACGCTTCGAAAGTCACCTTGGACAGCATCAAAATTGCAATCAGGTTCACCACCACCATGAGCCCCATGAACAGGTCCGCCAAATCCCATACCAGCTGCACTTTGGCTACCGCACCAAACACCACCATCGCGATAACGCAAATACGGTATACCCACAGCCAAACTTTGTTGGATTTGATAAACTCAATGTTGGTTTCTCCATAGTAATAATTTCCGATTAGTGTACTGAAGGCAAACAGGAACACCATAACCGCCAGGAATCCCGATGCCCATGAACCAATATGTACACTTAATGCAGCCTGAGTTAATTCAATGCCTCCCAGATTGGAACCTTTGTATACCCCGGATAGCAAAATAATCATGGCTGTGCTTGTACATATCACTAACGTATCTGTCAGCACGCCAAACGCCTGAATAAGTCCCTGTTTCACCGGATGTGTTGTATCCGCCGTTGCAGCAGCATTCGGGGCGCTACCCATGCCCGCCTCATTGGAGAACAATCCGCGTTTCACACCGTTCATCAGCGCAGCGCCTAAAGTTCCGCCAGCCACCTGTTCGATGCCAAAGGCATTTTTGACAATCAACGCAATCATGGCCGGAAGCTGGGTAATGTTCGCCAGCACCACAAAAGCCGCTACCCCAATGTACAATACGGCCAGTACAACAACGATGTATTCCGATGCTTTTGCAATCCGTTTGACGCCGCCCATAATAATTCCTGCAAATATCACTGCCATAATGATACCCACCGTTAACCGATCCGTGCCAAATGAGTTCTCAAATGCAACAGTAATCGTGTTAGACTGCACCGCATTAAAAACCAAACCAAATGAAAGCGTAATGAGAATGGCAAATAAAATCCCCATCCAGCGTTTGCCCAATCCACGTTCCATATAATATGCAGGACCGCCGCGGAATCCGCCCTTATCCTTCACTTTATAGATCTGAGCCAGCGTACTCTCCACAAAACTGGAGGCTGATCCGATAATTGCAATGATCCACATCCAGAATATAGCCCCAGGTCCCCCCAGTGCGATCGCCAGTGCAATACCAGTAATATTCCCTGTACCTACACGGGCCGCCATACTAATACAGAACGCCTGAAAAGGTGAAATTTTGCCTGGTTCCTTGCTTTTTGGCTCTCGAAGCACCTTTACCATATCTCCAATCATGCGGAATTGCATGAATCGGGTCTTGGTGGTGAAGTATATACCACATACTACCAATAATATAATTAACACTTTGGACCATAGAAAATCATTGAAAATGACGACAATATCTTGTATTGTTTGCTCCATCGGTATGCCCCTTTATATGGTGTATTTCAAGCACAGAGATGGTTACGCGAAAAGTTTGTACCATTCTGCACAACACTAGCCCCAGACTTCGGGATGTTACTTATACTACAAGGGCATCTACGAAAATCGACAAATACCTACATGCAATCTATACATTTATTTTAAAAACGGGCTTTGATCGCCCTATCATTGTCATTTAACCTGACATGTCAGGTTCTATGCAAGAAGGAAAGGAACGATTACACTGGAACGAGAGTTCATCGCGGCGTTAACCGCCTTTACCATAGATTTATCAATCACACCATTCGCAGAGAAAGGGAATGACTGACATGCGTTATTTTATCGTGGATGATGATCCTGGCGTTCGTTCCATGTTGATGGATATTATTGAGGATGAAGGCCTGGGCGATATTGCCGGGGAAGCTGAGGACGGAGCACATATTCACGCGGAACTATTGGAACTGCATAAGGTGGATGTACTGCTGATTGATCTGCTGATGCCCCAACGAGACGGGATTCAGACTGTGCGAGCGCTTGAAGGAAGGTTCGAGGGCAGGATCGTCATGATCTCTCAGATCGAGTCGAAAAATATGATCGGTGAAGCCTATTCACTAGGCATTGAATATTATATTACGAAGCCGATTAACCGGTTGGAGATTCTATCTGTTCTGCGGTTGGTGAGCGAAAGGCTTCGGATGCAGCAATCCATCGCAGATATTCAGCGGACATTGCAGGGATTGTCCGGTTTAAATTCTACCGAACGTGCTGAAGCTCCGGTTCCGGACAAAACAATCACGACTGCAGGACATTTCCTGCTGTCCGAGATGGGCATGATCGGCGAAGCGGGCAGCAGGGATCTGCTGGACATGCTGGAATATCTGGAGCAGGTAGAGACAGATGAACATAAGCTGTCCCCCTATACGTTCCCATCCCTCAAAGACATCTTCCAGAATGTAGCGATACGTAAACTGGGAGAAGACGCCTCTCTCGCAGAGGTGAACAAGGAGATCAAGGCATCGGAACAACGTGTTCGCCGTGCCATCTTCCAGACTCTGAGCCATGTGGTTTCTCTGGGATTAACCGATTATACACATCCCAAGTTCGAGAACTATGCATCCAAATTTTTCGATTTTACCGAAATTCGCAAGAAAATGCTGGAGCTGCAAAACAACGTGGAGCCTTCCTTGTCCCAGACACGCATTAATACGAAAAAATTCGTACAGGTCCTTTATTTGGAAGCCAAACGATTACTGCATTAAACAGATGCATGATGGATACGATGCAAAAACAAACGGGCATGAATATTACACCGGTAGGATACCGCCTCTTCAACTGAGGCTGTCCATACCGGCTATATTCATGCCCGTCTGTACGATCAAGCGTTACAATCTATGTGATTTGTTCCGTGTATAAAATTAAAATCGCTTTGGGTTTAGGCCCGTGAATGGTTTCGGCTAATTCGGTTATACTCATTAATCAATTCGTCCAATGCCATAGACTGCCGAATCACATCGGGATGCCCAAGACCACCCTTGTTATGCTCTACCAGCATATGAAGGTTATGTCTGGCCTTCTCTATTTTATTTTTCAAATCCAAACTCATAACCATGACCCCTGATACCTCCTTATTCTGTGAACCATTTTAGTTTTTCCTGTCAATCTATAGTTGGATTAACATATGGCATAGGAGACAAGGATGTTTTGTATTCTTCTCCAAATTTTGATAAAGATTATTTTATCACACTAGAGCTTATCCGAAAATGGCTGATATGACGCAATTTTAGTGGTAACACCGAGGGTTGGATTCTAACGTCTGGCCTCATCATTCACGGCCAGAACGGATTGTGTCGTAAATGTGTATATTGAAAAAACAAAAAGTCTATTGGTTTAAAAGGTAATAAAATCCCTTTCCATAATGGGGTCATTCAGGTACAATAGGGCGATGTGTGTGTCCGGACCCGGCGGATGCAAATGATGTAATGTAGAGGACGGCCAACGACGGCCATTGATCCTGATTTGATATTATTGGAGGCTTATCATCACCATGCAGACCGATTCACAGACTAAAGTCAAAATTGTTAACGCCGATCCCAGCGCAATGGGATTATTTGGGTTGGCTATCGTAACCCTGGTCGCTTCTTCCCAAAAGCTTGGCATTACAGAAGGACTTAGCTACGCTATTCCTTGGGCGATCTTCCTGGGTGCTTTTGCCCAGTTATTCGCATGTATTCAAGATTCCAAACGCAACAATACCTTTGGCACAACAGCTTTTGGCGCGTACGCATTCTTCTGGTTTGCCATGGCTGCCAACTGGATGATCAAAATGGGCGTATTTGGCTCCACTCTCGCTGAACAGGCCGATGGCAAGCAACTCGGATTTGCTTTTGCCGGATACCTCGTATTCACCCTGTTCATGACGATTGGTGCTATTGAAGCGAATAAAGTATTGCTTATCATCTTCATTCTGATTGACTTCCTGTTCCTTGGCTTGACCTTTGACGCTTTCGGCGTAGCTCCTCACATTTTCCACACCATTGCAGCATACGCTGAACTGGCGATCGGAATTGTGTCCCTGTATGGTACAGGTGCTTCGGTACTGAACGCTCACTTCGGTTATGCGTTCTTGCCGATCGGCAAACCGTCCGGCATTTTCAAACCCAAGGCTTAATATACAGCAGTAAACCGCCAGCGCGCCGGTCCGCGCTGAACTGCACCCCAATTGTTAGACACAACTACCAATTGGAGGTGCAGTTTTTTTTATGACCAAATTTAGCACAAATGTAAAAGTACAGCTGTTATGCGTTATGAAAAGGGTTAGGCGCCCTTCAACCAAAGAAAAAGGGGCGCTCATCCATGAAAAAAGGAACTAAAGCACAGAAGGATAAAACGCTAGTAGAAGGATCTGTAGAGGCTTTACAAGCAGAGGTAGAGCGTTTGAAAATGGAGAATCCTGATTTAAAAAGTTGAATGCCTCGGTTCGAAGCAAGGAAAAATCACCAAACAAGACAAAGCTCAAGTAGTCTATGAACTAAGGAACGAATTTTCGGTAAAAGCACTTCTACAGCTAGCAGATATCCCTCGTAGCGCGTATTATTACGTGGTAAAAGCGTTTGGTACGCTAGACAAGGATTAGAGCTAAAAGACATGATACAAGCGATTTATAAGGAGCATGAGGGATGCTATGGTTATCGTCGTATTCGTGACGAGTTAATCAATCATGGACACCATGTGAATCATAAAAAGGTACAGCGTTTGATGAAAGTATTGGGATTAAAGTGTTTGGTACGTATGAAGAAATATCGTTCGTATAAAGGGACGATTGGCAAGATTGCATCGAACCTATTAGAACGCAATTCCCACGCTGAAAGGCCAAACGAGAAGTAGGTTTACGGACATTACAGAGTTTAAATTGTTCGGAGAAAAACTATATTTATCTCCCATACTTGATCTGTATAACGGAGAAATCATTACATATACGATTGGTTCAAGACCAATCTACTCCCTTGTTTCAACGATGTTAGATCGAGCATTTTGCAGTTTAACAAATAAAGATAAACTCCTTATTCATTTGGATCAAGGCTGGCACTACCAGATGAGATCGTATCGTCATGCCCTTGAAGAACGTGGCATCTCGCAAAGTATGTCCCGTAAAGGTAACTGTTACGATAACGCCGTCATGGAGAACTTCTTTGGCAACATGAAGTCCGAGTTTTTGTATTTAAAGGAATTTGAAAATATCTCACATTTTAAACATGAACTATCCAAATACATCGATTATTACAACAACAAACGCATTAAGACAAAACTAAAAGACATGAGTCCGGTACGGTACCGGATTCATGCAGCAGGATTGGCTCCTTTTTCTTCTTTGGAACTCATATAATGCTCCTATATCCAGCTTCCCCAACGATCCTCAATTACCCACATTTAGTCTTTAATTTACAAATTTTACAATATGTCCACCTTTATTGATCCCAAACTATTGACAAACTAATGAAATGTCAAACCTTCTTCCACCCACAGACGATTCCCTCTTACTACGTTTATTTGATTGCATCAAAAAATCCTCTCCGATTTCCAGTGTTAAGTTCATATTAATATGAACTCTTTTTTCACTATCTACCTTGAGAGGATAACACCACGTTGTTGTCTCACTAGTCTTCCAGAACAATCACAGGAAAGTCATATACATAGGAGAAGATTGTAAAGATTATTAGGCAAAGTAAAATAAGTCTCCAGCTTAATCTATTAATACGATATGGTATTAAATAAAAATATAGAAGTATAATTGCCCAAACAAGCAACACGCCAAATGTTTGGGTGAATATTGAAGGTCCAAACAAATTTCCCGAAATTAAAATGAGTGCAAAACTACCAATTTGAAACCCAACTAACAAAAATAAAACGGTTATTATAGCGAAAAGAGTATGCTTATTCATAATATTCCTCCTTTTTACAAAAATTCATTGTTTAAACTGTATAGTAATGATATTATAATCTTGTTTCTATTACAATATCTGGAGGATTATCTATTATGAAAAAAGTTTCACTAGCCCTTCTTTCTAGCTTTACAGCTTATTCAATTTTTGCTTCTGCTGTTGGAGCATCATCAATCTCCGATGCTAATATTAGTGCCGAAATGCTAGAAAGTAGAGTGGAGCAATTAGCTCAAACAGATTTTAATAACTATGTTACAATTAATGAATTTGAAAGCGAATTGTCTTCATTTCTAAACAATGTTGTTCTGGTGAAAGAGTACCAGTACTTTACTCCTGAAGAAGTAGAGAAATGGGAAATTCTATCTTCCAACTTTCAAGCCATTCAATCTTCAATTGCACCTGCTCAAACTGCTTCGACTGCATCTCTTAATGCAGCAGTAAATAATACATACCCAAATTTACAGAGAGATATTGAGGGAGCAATTGTGACTAGCAAGTATGGTGCAGTAGTCCTTGCTGGAGTATATGTTGCAACTGACCGAGCTAACGAGGAACAACAAGTATACAAAAACAGATATGGCTTTACAACTACACAGGAAAATGAAGTTGACGCCTTTAGACACTTCTCATGGAACTATCATTTAACGGATACAATTACGATTACTAGAGGTGCTGCTACCTTTATAGCTGATAATCATGAATTCTCTGCTTTTGGTGTTAGATATGCAGAAAACAATTTTCCTACTGCTACTGCAGCTACAAAACTCGCACAGGGGATCTACTATACAAATAAAGTAAAAGGCGAAACCAATACAGCAAGTAAATTCAAATCTTTATTTGTTAACTCAAATTTTATGGATTTCAATAACAATGAAGCTGGCCGGGCTTATGAAAGCAAGGGATATAAAGACAATTACGAAGCGTTTGCAGCAGCAAAATCAAATGGACATGTAACTACTAGTCCAAGCCAGTGGACGTCTAGTAAATTATCAAGTAGAGCATATGATATTTACTCTGGAGCATTCAAATACTAGAAATAAAAATCGTGAAACTTGCCTGTAATTGATCAAATAGTTTTCATCACTTATCCATTCCTAAATTTATTCACCCTCTTTGTCATAATTAGTTTAAAGACTCTCGAATAATTCCGACCGTTTCCCAACACTCTAATGGGAAACGGTCTTTTAGTTTAAATGAAGTGTAGTTTAAACGTATCAGTATATTAAAAATACTACTTCATCACAACCGTTACTCCCCCCACATAAGCTTTTCAAGCTACTTGGTTGATTATACCGTTTAAGAAAATCTGAACATTTTGAGCTTTAGTTCGAGCACTCTAACTTTTATTAGGCTTACGGGTTTCCAGACCCTCTACAAACACTTTATTACATGCTTCTATATCCATAAGATCACTTGTACCACTCCGTGCTTTCTGCATACAGAATTATATTCGATGTCACCTCGCTCAATTTCTTCAAGGATAGCCACTTTACCCGAAACAGTATATGATTATCTAACAGTAAACCACCCTCTCAAAACCAGGCTTTAATTATTCCCCTCTTTACCGTTAGAGGAGTAACCTAGGGATAACAGATCAAAAATAGACCCTACAACACATGAAATAAAATGTCACAGCAGCCATACTGTAAGGAGGAAAAAAGCATGAGAGAGATACCGAAACCAACGGAGATGGATCAGGTGGAGAAAAAATATGTACGCGAAACACGTTGTTTCAAGACGGCACGGGTGTTCCCAACCGATGTCAACAATCATAATACGTTATTCGGCGGCAAGCTGATGTCCTACATCGATGATATTGCATCCATTGCCGCTTCCAAGCTATGCCGGGTCAATACTGTAACGGCTTCAACCGACTCTGTCGATTTCCTGTACCCGATTAATCCAACGGATTCGGTTACACTTGAATCGTTCGCGTCCTGGACAGGACGAAGTTCCATGGAGATTTTTGTGAAAGTGATTCGAGAGGATCTGAAGACCGGAGAGAAGAAAATTGCGGCGACTGCATTTCTGACCTTTGTGGCCTTGGACGAAAATAATCGCAAACTGATCGTACCCCGCATTATCCCGGAGACGGAAGAAGAGAAGAAACTATACGAGACCGCTCCGGATCGGGCGGCCATGCGGAAACAACGGCGGGAAGAGAGCAAGAAATTCGCTGACTTCCTGACCGTTACTTATCCTTGGGAATAAAAACACGCTAAACAATAACAAGATGGAACACCAGCATTACATTATCTGGTCGATGCCGGATAGATGGACACCGCTCTGCTATCCGGCAGTTCACCACCCATGGAGACACACCACTGCTGATAGATGCGATACGCTGCACCACTCTCCAGTAATCCCTGACACGTGTATATGCCCTCTTCGATGGAATTGACACGCCCCGCCGCATACAAGCGGAAACCTCCATTTAACAAGACCTGATTCACAAAAGCAATATGACCCTCACCGCTTAACACGCTTTCCGCCACTTCAAGCTGCTTCGCAGCCGTCCAGACCAGCTCCGGCACGGGCATATCCAGTTCATAGGCTGCAGGATCAACCAGTTCCAGCTTCATATCACCGTCTTCCACGGCGTATACGCGGGTTGGCCGATCAATATACAGATCCTCAGAACCTTCCATCCCCTGTACAACATAAGCACGCCGATAGTTAAACCGGGTGAGCAACTTCGCAATCCGATCCAGAAAGGTATTATGAAACACACCAAACACCAAATACGGTGAATGGTTATAATCAATCAGTTTCTCTGCTGTGTTAAACACCGTTCGAAAACCCAACTCTTCCCGTAACGGACGAAGCTTACGAAGAGGTTCGCACCAATCCTCGGAGGATACGTACATGACACCCGAACGCAATGCAGCGCTCCGTGCATCTTCCCGATCCATTTTACGTGTATCAATTCCTGCTTCCTTTAACAGAACCGACAGCGTAACTCCCCATTTGGGTGGTAAAGGATCACTCCCGTGCAAAGTCACCGGCAACCCGGCCGCCGCGAGTACAAATGCAACCGGAAACGTGGCCATGAACGACTTCGTCCGTCCATCATAAGGACCGGCACAGTCCAAACCGTCCTGAAATACGGAGAAACGTTCCGCACTGTTACGACATGCATGAACAAAAGCTTCCAGTTCCTCGACGTTTTCCATTTTCATACGTTCAGCCATTAGAAACGCAGCCGTCTGGGCAGGGGAAACCTCCTGTTTCAGGATTTTCTCTGCTACAGTCAGTGCCTCTGTATAATTCAGATCACGCGAGCCTCGTTTCCCACGTCCGACCTCTCGGAGTATCTGAGACATATCCATGGAGAATCCTCCTTCCAACTAAGACTGGAGCAGTTGATGGGCCTTCACAATCGCTGTGGCTACATCGACCATCCGTTTGCGTTCATCCATCGCTTTCTTGCGTAACAGGTCATAGGCTTCGGCCTCCGAGATCTGCTTCAGATCACTAAGGATAGCCTTCGCCATATCAATCCACTTCCGATCCTCCAGCCTGGATTGCAACTGCTTCCGTTCCTGCTCCCACTGTTTGCGTTCCATGTAGCGTCGGGCTGCAAAGTGAAGAGTCCAGTGAATCTCGGGCCCAGTCATGGACGGTGTAAGTATTCCATCAAATGAAGTTTCGACCTCGCAGGATTCTGCGGAGGAAGAGGCTGTATCTGGCGCGCACCACCAAAGCAGCGGTGAATCCGACTTCCCCTTTCCCAGGCAGTTCACCCAGTACTCCACATCAGCCAGCGACAGATGCAAAATGGACGCTTCGGCCACACGAGCTAGCTTCACCGCTTCCGCTTCACTGCCCGCAACCTGTACATGGTACCCGTTTGCTCCCAGCAGCCTCTCCGGTGTCAGAGGGATTGCATCGGATGAGGCAGCTATCGTTGGTTGAACACGGATGACCAATAAAGATCGCATGATGGATCAATCCCTCCCTATTGCGTATAATCAGAGTCCATATCATTTAAGACGTTAATACACGAAAGCGATAAACATGTTATATTACCTAACAAAAAATAAGTGGTGACGATTATGCGTCTTATTTTTAACATTAGAATGATCTTTTCATGCCTCATCATGTTGCAATTAAAAAGGGTGAAACACTATACATGGCACCTTTTCTACAGTATTTATCGTATCCAGCGTGCTAACGTTATCTAGAAGCCTTTAAACTAAGAAGATATACTCGTAAAACTTCGTCGTCCATTCGATATTCCAATAAACTCATGTAAACATAATTAACTTTAAATTTCAAATACTTTTTTATGTTAACTATATTGACATGGTTAGATCGATCTTTTATAGTTAAGCCATAACAACTCCATATTTGAATCGATCACAGTTACAACGGCGTAGCTGGTTGAAACGGCAATGAAGCCTGTTTTGCAATCTCGGAGCAAGGGATGCGTATGTATATGCGCAGTCCTCCGAGGCATAACAGGCTTTTTCGATTTTAGAGACAAGGTTTTGAGGCAGTTTGCAGAATGGACCTAAGGGGGCTAATCATAATGAGTACAACGAAAAAACTGGTGCTGGTCGGCAATGGCATGGCGGGAATCCGCACAATCGAACATATCCTTAAGCTTGCTCCACACGCTTATGAAATCACAGTCTTCGGCGCAGAGCCGCATCCCAACTACAACCGGATCATGCTATCCTCTGTACTGGCAGGCGGAACATCCATCGAAGATATCGTAATCAACGAGTGGAGCTGGTACGAAGATAACGGCATTCGGGTGCACCCGGGTGACCCGGTCGTTCAGATCGATACCAAGCGCAAGGAAGTTGTATCTCAAAATGGTGTACGCGCAGCCTATGATGAGCTGATTATGGCAACCGGTTCACAAGCGTTCATCCTCCCGCTTCCCGGCGCTAACAAGGAAGGCGTAATCGGATTCCGAGATATTAAAGACTGTGAGACCATGATGGCAGCATCACAAAAGTATCGCAAAGCTGCCGTCATTGGAGGTGGATTGCTAGGACTTGAAGCAGCGCGGGGGCTGCTCAATCTGGGCATGGACGTCACGGTCATCCATATTAACGGTCATCTGATGGACCGGAACCTAGATTTGCCGGCAGGTCTGATGCTCCAGCGTGAGCTTGAAGAACAGGGCATGAAGTTCCTTTTGAACAAACATACCGAAGAAATCACAGGCAAACATCGAGTGAAGGCCATTCGTTTTACTGATCAAACGGTGCTTGAAGCGGATCTGGTTGTCATGGCTGTCGGGATTCGCCCTCAGATTGAACTGGCTCGCAATACCGGCCTCGATGTGAATCGTGGAGTCATTGTAGATGATTATATGCATACCAGCATCCCTGGTATATCTGCCGTCGGCGAATGTGCAGAACACCGCGGTATTGCCTACGGACTGGTTGCTCCATTATATGAACAAGGTATGGTACTTGCGAAACGTCTGGCTGGCGCGGCAACCGAAGGATACGAAGGTTCAGTCACTTCTACCAAGCTGAAAGTATCCGGTGTGGACGTATTCTCTGCCGGACAATTCAAAGACGCTGCGGACACTCGCAGCATTCGCATTCAGGATGACGTTGATGGTGTGTACAAAAAGATGGTGATCAAGGATGGGCAGCTCATTGGAGCTGTATTGTTCGGGGATACCACGGATGGCGCATCGCTGTTTTCCCTCATTAAAAGTGGTGAGAAAATCAGTGGTCGGGAGAAAGAAATTTTGCTCGGTGTACCTTCCGGTGGTTCAGGCTCGGGTCCATCTGTCGCAGAACGAATGGCGAGTATGCCGGATGACGAGATCGTCTGTGGTTGTAACGGTGTTACCAAATCTTCCATCGGGGACGCCGTTCTGAATAAAGGCTGTAATACACTCGGTGCAATCAAATCCTGTACCAAAGCCTCCGCTTCTTGCGGTGGGTGCAAACCTATTATCGAAAACCTGCTCACGTATTATGCCGGCGATAATGTAGGTGAACAGACCAAAGAAGGCATCTGTGGCTGTACATCCTATGATCGGGATGAGATTGTTGCTCAGATCAAGGAGATGGGACTCAAAAGCGTTAAGGAAGTCATGAACGTTCTCGGGTGGAATGAACCGGAAGGTTGCTCCAAGTGCCGTCCTTCCCTCAACTATTATCTCGGTATGATCTGGCCGGCTGAATACACAGATGAGCGTGTATCCAAATTCACCAACGAACGTTATCACGCCAATATCCAGAAAGACGGTACCTACTCCGTTATTCCACGGATCTATGGTGGTGTCACTTCCCCGGCGGAATTGATCAAGATTGCAACTGTCGCAGAGAAATACGATGTGCCGTTGGTGAAATTCACGGGTGGGCAACGACTCGATCTGCTCGGTGTACAGAAAGAGAACCTGCCGAAGATCTGGGAGGAACTCGATATGCCTTCCGGTTTTGGTTATGGCAAGGCGCTTCGTACGGTGAAGACTTGTGTAGGTAATACGTTCTGCCGATTCGGCACACAGGATTCCATTGAGATGGGTATTCGTCTGGAGAAAAAACTCGACAAGATGGTGGCTCCGGCCAAAGTGAAACTCGCTGTCTCCGGATGTCCGCGGAACTGTGCTGAAGCAACCATCAAGGATCTGGGTGTTGTCGCCATTGATGGCGCTTGGGAGATTCATGTTGGCGGTAACGCGGGAGTCAAGGTTCGTGCAGCCGAGTTGCTCTGTACGGTGAAGACCGATGCGGAAGTGGAAGAGTGGACTTACTCTTACCTGCAATATTATAGAGAGAACGCAAAATGGAATGAGAGAACAGCGGCTTGGATTGAACGGGTTGGTCTGGATCATGTGAAGGAAGCATTGGCGGATCGGGATGTACGTCTCACTCTGGTTGAACGTCTGGAAGTTACACTGGGTCACACGGTTGATCCTTGGAAAGAAATCATTCAAGACGAGAAATTGCGTAAAAACTTCACCCCACTGTCCGGTGCCGAGCCGGTAACCCACTAGAAGAGGAGGAACAGCGATGAACAAATTCCGAATTGGACACCTTGCAGATATTGATGAAAAGGGAGCACGGACCTTCCTGATACAGGATACGGAAATTGCAGTGTTCAAACTGAGCGACGGAAGTCTGCATGCCGTCGAGAATCGCTGCCCTCACAAGGGCGGCAAGCTGTCGGAAGGCATGGTATGCGGGACGGCCGTTCATTGTCCTTTACATGATTGGAAGATTGATCTGCGTAGCGGCAAGGTACACGAGCCGGATGAAGGCTGCTTGAATACCTACAAAACAGAAGTGGACGGCAACAGCGGAGAAATCTTCATCACAATTGCAGGTTAAAGGCTAGAGATACCCTGACATCAAGGAGGCGTGCGCTATGGATTTTGTTAAACCTGCAGAAGTGCTGCAATCGATGGTCGAAGCTGGTGAGAACAAATCCAGAATGAATCGGGTACAGATGCTGATCCGCGGTTTTCTGGCGGGGGCTATTCTTGCCTTTGCAACCACACTGGCATATACCGCTGTATCTCAAACTTCCGTTGGTTTGGCAGGTGCACTGATATTCCCGGCGGGATTTGTCATCATTATTCTGCTGGGTCTCGAATTGGTGACAGGAAACTTTGCGATGCTTCCACTCGCAGTGTTGAAACGCAGAATTACATGGATGGATATGCTTCGAAATTATTTTTGGGTGATCACAGGACATCTGCTCGGATGTGCATTCTATGCTCTCTTATACGGCCTGACCATTACCAGGATGGGTACGGATATGAGCAACCCTCTAATTCAAACGCTGATCCAGAACAGTGAAACCAAAACATTGGGGTATCAGCACTTGGGTGGGGATGGCATTGTACTGGTCATCATCAAAGCCATTCTATGTAACTGGATGGTCACACTCGGGGCAGTGATGGCAATGACGTCCACTTCTACACTGGGCAAAATCGTAGCGATGTGGCTGCCCATTACCATATTTTTCGCTCAGGGATTTGAGCATGCTGTGGTAAATATGTTTGTCATCCCGGCAGGCATGATGCTCGGTGCACAGGTCACTATGGCTGACTGGTGGCTATGGAATCAGATCCCGGTGTTGTTGGGTAACCTCATTGGCGGAGCTGTATTTACAGGCCTCGGTCTATATGCTGCACACCACTGGGGGAATCCGGTGAAACTATCGACGAAACTGGCAACCATTCAGGGTGGTCGTTCAGGATTGGCAAGTTCTGATGCTGCACCGAAATTGGGGACACGATCATGAGCCGGGGCCTGGTTAGTATTGTTGGCGCTGGTCCTGGAGATCCGGAACTGATTACGGTAAAAGCCCTGAAACGTATTCAGTCCGCAGATGTCATTATGTATGATCGGCTTGTGAATGATCAATTGCTCGCTGAAGCTCGTGAAGGAGCACTCCGCATCTACTGCGGCAAGGCTCCAGGCCTTCATTCCATGAGTCAGGAGATGATTGGACGGATGCTGGCTGCCCATGCAGCGGAAGGCAAACAAGTCGTAAGACTCAAGGGTGGCGATCCGTTCATCTTTGGCCGTGGTGGTGAAGAAGCGCTTGTGCTGGCGGAAGCAGGGATTGCATTTGAGATCATTCCTGGCATCACTTCAGCTGTAGGTACATCCGCTTCATCCCTTATTCCGTTAACCCATCGCGGGGTTGCTTCATCCTTCGCATGTGTCACGGGAACCGGCAGTGATGGAAGTGTATCTTCGGTCCGCTGGGATCTACTTGCCCATAGTGTGGATACACTGGTCATCTACATGGGTATTAGCCAACTGCCCCAGATTCAACATGAATTGCTTCACCATGGCAAAAGTGGACACACCCCTGCGGCTTTAATCGAACGAGGAACCACTTCGGAGGAACGGATTATTACCGGCACACTTGCCGAACTCCATTCCCTCGCCCTGTTACATCAAGTGAATAATCCGGCATTGATTATGGTCGGAGAGTCCGTTCTGATCCGCGAACAGCTGCTTCAGATGCAACAGGCCGCGAACGCCTCCATGACAGGATAATCGAATTGGATTTCTTCATCTATATCAATTGAACTAAACATTTACACAAAACGGAGAGGACAGAAACGACCTGAAGAAGCGGAGCGTTCGCCTTTATCCCCGGATTTACCCTTTATAAAGGAATCAAAAAAATCTGGGGATAACAGCGATCGGAAGGTTGTTCTGTCATCGGAGTGTGCAGTGTAAATATTCTTTAGTTCAAGTGATATAGAACAAAACTCTCATTCGACCTTTAATCCAACAGCATACGCTCGTGAATAGTCCGACCCTTCTGCCCTGGTTCAATCAGCAGACGGGTCGGTTTGATGTTAATCAGCGCCGTAAGCTGCTCTCCCATATAATGCGCAGAATACTTGAATCCAATCTCTGCCCAATGCATGATTACACCTACCGTTGCAGATACCAGATAACTTAACATGATGTCGTAATTAATCGTCCACTCACTATCCTCGGTCACCAATACAAAATCTTCGGTTAGATACGTTCTAAACATATTGCACAGCCGGGAGCTCATATCTGAATGCATCGTTATTAATGCACGAAAGATATCCTGATGGGCTTCAATATATTCGAATACAGGCATCGTGGATGGCAGCAATACAGTCATGTCCACTTCTTTGAGCTGTGCGTATGGTTCTGCATAAGCTCGCCCCACTCCCTGCATAAAATCATCCAGAATGAACTGCAACAACTCCGGTTTGCCGGGAAAATGTAAATAGAAGGTTCCCCGGTTGTAATCCGCCCGTTCCGTAATATCCCGGATTGTGAGGGCATCCGCTCCCTTCTCTAATATCAAAGAAACCGCCGCAGCGATGATCGCATCCTGCGTTCTTCGTGCTCTCCGGTCCTGAGGATGTTCAATGATCAACATTTTCGCCTCCTTTGTTCATTATTGTAATATAAATGAACACCGCTTACACCTCTGTCCGATAGCTGACATATGCGATGTCAATGATTATTGTCACATTGCTATGTATATCTTAACATTGAGACAGGAAAGATAGACGACAGGTTGAAACTTTTTTTGAGAAATACCTGCCAATAATGAATAAGGAGCGGATATATCATGAGTACATCTTATAAACATACAGCCGTTATTACAGGAGCAGCCGGGGGCATTGGTAAAGAATTGGCACGCCGCCTTGCTGAGCGCAAAATTAACTTGGTTCTGGTGGACCTGAATGAAGAAGCTATCCAACAGACGATTACTGATCTGAACCTCGACAAAGAGCACGTCATCGCCGTAAAAGCGAACGTATCCCAAGAAGCAGACGTGAAAAACTATGTGCAAAAAGCATTAGATGCTTTTGGTCGAATCGATTATTTTGCCAACAATGCCGGAATTGAAGGTCCAACAGGGCTGATCGAAGACCTGAGTGTTGAAGCACTCGACACCGTATATAACGTCAACATTCGTGGAGTATTCCTGGGTCTGCAAAATGTCATTCCAGTGATGAAAAAACAGAAATCCGGTGCGATTCTTAATACCTCTTCCCTCGCGGGTCTGATGGGTGCACCTGCTGTATCTCCATATATTATGTCCAAACATGCCGTAGTTGGTCTCACGCGTACCGCTGCAAATGAATTGGCACCTTATAATATCCGGGTTAACGCTGTATTGCCAGGCACAATCAACACACGTATGATGCGCCAGATCGAAGCTAATTCTGGTAACGTGGAAGATTATCAATCAGCAACCGTGTCCAGCATTCCAATGGGCCGTTACGGTGAACCGGAAGAAGTGGCTGCGGTAATGAACTTCCTGTTGTCCGAAGAAGCATCCTATGTAACAGCTTCCCTTTACACCGTAGATGGCGGTATGGTGGGTCAATAAGAAGCTATAAACGGTGGGATTGATAGGGATTGCCTAAAAATCTCACCTTACAGCGATGTCCAATAGGGACGACTGTAGGGCAAACAGATGAGTGATGCGGTAAGGTTGTCCGATAGGTCAACACTCATCGAACTTTACTCATAGCGAGACTCGACAAATGATCCGATATAGTGGTCAGATCCGATAGAACTTAAAGTCCATTCTTAGAAAAGTTATACCGACAGGTGTTCCCGAAGGGATGCCTGGTCACTACAATCTAAAAAAGGCCTCAACACCACAGTATTGTGGAGTTGAGGTCTTTTTGACAGTTCAACACTTGCTATTCATTAGGCCGCATCTGTGAAAATGTACTTTTGAAACAGCCAGTTAACGCCTCGTTGCACCTTGTGATCACTCTAAGTTACTCTAACGAACCTAGGGCACCTTATTTCGGCAAAAAGCGCTTATTTCCCGAACTAACGAATCTCAGACACGCTAATTCCGCGGAAATGCTTTAACTGCATGGGAAAGTCCTAAAATCCAGAGAATAACGTGTCTGAGATTCGTTACATTCCCAATCGAGCGAGAAATACCCGAATAGCGCGTGTGAGATTCGTTAGATTTTGCCTACACTTAACTTAATCGACGTATCCCGCGTGACCCTTGTCCATCAAGTAGTCCATCTCCGCATCCAGGATGCTTTCCACGGTCAACTCATCCAGCTTCACATCTTTACGACTAAGGATATAGTCAGCCAGATCATCGCCGTCAATATCCACATCGTTACCTTTGGAATTTTCGTGCGCCTTGTTGATGTACGCTTGCTCATGCTTCAACACAAGGGCGATATTCTCCTGGCTTGCCTTCGTTTTATCTGCAATATACTGCATCATTTCTTGTTCATTAATTGCATTTGCTTCTGCCACGTTCAGTCATCTCCTTGATTCATACATACTGTTGCAATTGTAGCATAGGTTAACCCATTACAGGCAGAACTTATGCCTGAAGAACGATTATATAGCGGTAGCGAAGGTTAGTGTGGAGCCGGCTCATCACTCTGCCCCTACGACAACCGCACGTAAAATGTAGCACCCTCTCCGACTACACTTCGAGCGTATAGCTCTCCTTTGTGCTGATCCACAATGGAACGAGCAATCGCCAGACCCAGACCATGCCCACCATGTTTGCGGGCTCTTGAAGAATCCGTACGATAGAATCGATCGAAGATCCGATCCAGATGTTCCGGCGCAATGCCTTCACCTGTGTTGGATACGGCCAGCATGACATCATTATTCTGTTTCTCAAGGGTGACGTTTACGGCGCCTTTTGGACCGGAATACTTCACCGCATTATCGAGTAGGATCAGAATGACCTGTTTGATCTGCTCACTGTTCCCATGAACCGTAAGATTCGGCTCAATGTTGTAGTCGAGGGAAATATTTTTTTCAAAAATAACGGCCTCCATCGGCAAAATAATACTCTCCACCGCATCGCTCATATTGAACTTCGCATGAATCATCGTGGAGCGTGAGTCATCCATCTGTGTCAGATAGAGCAGATCATTCGTAAGTCCCGTCATGCGCTCGGTTTCCGACTTGATATAGTGCAGCCACTTCGCTTGGTTTGCTATAGTATCCTCCTGATTGGCAAGCAGTACGTCGGCATTGGTATTGATGATCGCCAGAGGTGTCTTCAGCTCATGTGAAGCATCACCGATGAATTGTTTTTGCTTCTCAAACGCTTCTCTGACTGGTGCAATGGAGCGATTGGCAAAATAACGGCTCAGGAAGTAGATCACAATCAACATGACCAGTCCAACAATAGCAAAGGTATAGATCAGATTCGTCAGAATGCCTTGTTGTGCCGTCACATCAATAAATACGATCATATGCCCGTCACCGCTCGGATCAACCACATAAGCCCAGTCCGTTCCATCCAGCGCAAATTGCCCCGTCTGCCGTTCCGAATCACCAACTTTATTCTGGTCAACCTTTTGCAGCGCCTCGGTGTAGAACGTATCTTCCATATCAAATCGGGAATGTGTATCCGTAATCTTCCACTTATCATCCGTCTTAATCATGAACGAAACGGAACGTGCCGGAGGTGAGTTGGGATCACCTCCCGGTCCTCCATTATCACCACCCATGGTATCGGAAGGAAACGAATCTGAACCGGAACTTGAGCCTGTATTACCACCTGTACCGGAACCCTGCCCTTCCCCGCGCGGCATCTTGGATGAATTATAAGGACTGTGATAGAAATCAGACACCTTGTACAACTCCATATTGGTCTCACGTTGCACATTCTGATAAGTAATCGTATAGATCGTCGCAAATGCCACCAGCATCATAATGGAGATGGACACCAGATTCACGATCAAGAATCGATTTCGAAGTTTCTTGAACATCAGGACGTCACCTCAAGCACATACCCCACACCCCGAATCGTGTTAATGCGGACGGCAGAGTTCAGGAAGGTTAATTTTTTGCGTAAAAAAGAGATATATACTTCCACATTGTTATACTCCACTTCCGAATCAAAGCCCCATAACTTCTCAATAATCTGCTCTTTGGAGGTAATCGCCTGTTTGCGGGCAATCAACAGCTCCAGCAGTTCATTCTCCTTCAGATTCAGCTTGATCTCCTTCCCCTGAACACTCAGCTTCAACTGAGTTGTATTCAGCTCAATATCACCGAATTTCAGTCCATCCTCGGGAACCACTTCGCCCTTCCGTCGTAAGGCTGCACGAATCCGGGCCAGCAATTCCTCTGTGGCAAAAGGCTTGGCGATATAATCATCGGCACCATAATCGAGGCCTGTGACTTTGTCCGATAGTTCACCTTTCGCAGTAAGCAGAATGACAGGCGTATGATTGCCTTCACTGCGAAGTTTCTTCAGGATGGTGATCCCGTCCATCTCCGGCATCATGATGTCGAGTAGTAACAGGTCGTAGATGCCGCTCTGCGCATAATCCAATCCTGATCTGCCGTCGTGGACCATATCCACGGAGTAATTGTTTTTTTTCAAAATCTGCGATACAGCCTCTGCCAAATGAACCTCATCTTCCGCAATTAATATTCTCATCATCTATTCATTCCTCTGCTTGAATTATTTCTCTCAATGGACTTGTTTGATATGTTCTTATTCTATCAATCAAACCTTGAATCAATCTTAATTCATTTTGTGTATGCGCACTATTATAGGAAGGTAAAAAAATGTTAACGCAATGTAAAACCATTTAAGATTCATTCAAGGTTGGGGCTCTAAGATACAGACATGGAAGCAATACACGATGCAACAAAACATACAACCAACAACGAAAGGACTGAGTCCCACATGGCTATTGAAGTATTCAACCGATATGAGAGCAAGTATCTTCTGACGGATGAACAGTACGCACATTTCTACAATGACCTGCTGAAATACATGGAGCTGGATGCCTACAACAAGAAACATGAGTACTACTCCATCAGTAACCTGTACTTCGACACTCCGCAAGATTCGCTGATCCGCGCCAGTCTCTCCAAACCAAAATACAAGGAGAAGCTGAGACTGCGGGCTTATGGAATCCCTGAAGAGAATGCCAGAGTGTATCTGGAGATCAAAAAGAAAGTATTTGGCCTGGTGAACAAGCGCAGAACAGCTTTGAAGCTGGATGAAGCATATGAATTCGTCCGTTCGGGACAGGCGCCAGAGCTCGCGGATTACATGAACAAACAAGTTGTCGAAGAGATCAAATATTTTCTTCGGGTATACGATCTGGAACCGAAAGTGTATCTGGCATATGAACGCAAAGCACTCTTCGACAAGAACAGCCGCGATCTTCGCATTACCTTTGACACCAACATTCGTAGCCGCAGATATGATCTGAAGCTCGAACAGGGAGATTACGGTGAACCGCTGGTGAAGGACGGTCGATGGCTGATGGAAGTGAAGGCCGAGAAAACCGTTCCGATGTGGTTGTCACAACTGCTGTCCGAACATGGTCTCTATCGCACCGGATTCTCCAAATACGGCAACGAGTACAGACATCTCGCGAGAACAACGAACCTGAATTACCAGACGGAGCGCATTCTTGTACCAGGTACCGATTTCGACCCATCCATAGAACAAGATAAAACGATTATAGAAAGAGAGCGTGTCCTATATGCTTGATTCACTGTTCAGTTCAGCCCTAACCGATACTAACCTGACGTTTAACAACGCAGTCATTACCATTGGTCTTGCCATCATTCTGGGATTGGTCATCAGCCTTACCTACATGAAGACTAACCAAAGCACATACTCCCAGAGCTTCACCTTAACGATGGTTGTCCTGCCCGTCATTGTCGCCATCATCATCCTGCTCATCGGCAGCAACATCGCACGAGCTTTCAGCTTGGCAGGTGCCTTCTCGATCATCCGATTCCGAAGTGCCCCTGGTGATCCAAAAGACATTGCTTACGTATTGTTCACGATGGCTTCCGGTCTTGCCTGCGGTGTAGGCGCTTTTGGATACGCGGTGCTGTTCACCATTATCCTGTGTGTACTGATGTTTGTACTGAGTCGCTTCAACTTCGGCGGCAAGAAAAGTCAGTTGAAAACGCTGAAAGTCACCATTCCCGAAAACTTAAGCTATGAAGAAGCACTCAATGAAGTGTTCCATACATTCAATGTACCTTTTGATCTGAAAAAAATCAGAACGACCGAACTCGGCAGTCTGTATGAGCTGGTCTACAGTGTAACCATTCACGAAAGTGTTAGCCAAAAGGAATTCCTCGACGCCATCCGTACACGGAACGGCAACCTGGATATCTCCTTAACCATGAGTCCAACAACGGAATATTAATTTTTAATTCGAAGGGAACGATCCAATATGAAGAAAAACATGATAACAGGTAGCAAACTTTGGTCCATCGCCATGATTACCAGCCTACTCGCAGCATGCAGTTCACCAGCAACCACAAGCACAACGGCCAATGCCGCAACGTCAACGACAGGAACAACCAAAACGGTATCTGTCAGCGAGCAAACTTCTGTAAAATACGCCGATCTGGTCTCTCTGGATGCTGACGATACAAATATTAGCTGGAGTGAGGCAGATTCCACAGCGATTAAGCTGAACGGAACAACTGCAACGGTAACCGGTTCGGGCGCCAAAGCAGCGAATGGTTCGGTAACCATCTCTGAAGCAGGTACTTATGTACTTAGCGGTGAGCTAACGGATGGCCAGATCGTGGTCAACGTTGCCGATAAAGGCACCGTACATCTCGTATTAAACGGAGCAACAATTCATGATAATGACAGTGCCGCGATCTACATTCAGAAGGCTGGTAAAGCAGTGATTACACTCGAAAAAGGAACCAAGAATACCGTTTCCGATGGTAAAACGTATGTGTACGCCGACGCTACGACAGATGAGCCTGATGCTGCAATCTTCAGCAAAGCAGATCTTACATTCAATGGTGCAGGTCAATTGACCGTCACAGGTAACTATAATGAAGGTATTACGAGCAAGGATGATCTGAAGATCATTAGTGGTAACATCCGTGTCAAAGCAGCCGATGACGGCATCAAAGGTAAAGATATGGTCGCCATTCAAGCCGGTACGATTACCATTGAAGCCGAAGGCGACGGCATTAAATCAACCAATGATACAGATACCACCAAAGGTTACGTTGCTATCGCAGGAGGTACTTTCGATATCCAAAGTGGCAATGATGGCATTCAAGCTGAAACCGCACTTGTTACGGATGGCGGCACATACAACATTGTAACGGGCGGCGGTAGCGCCAATGCACCAGCCAAAGTAGAAGAAGGTCCATTTGGCGGCGGCGGTGGATGGGGTGGTGGCACACGTCCAACCGATATGGACACACCACCAGATGGCGAACCTCCTGCAGATATGCCGGAGATGCCCAATAACAGCGGTACAAATGCAGGTGCTAATACAAACGGCGCAGCAGCATCCAACTCCGCCAACACAACAACAACAACAACGGATAACAATGCCGATGCGGACACAGCTACAACAGCAACGGAGTCCACAAGTGCCAAAGCACTCAAAGCAGGTACAGACCTTACGGTTAATGGAGGTACGTATACCATTGATTCCATGGATGATTCCCTGCACAGCAACAATAACGTGACAGTCAACGACGGAACATTCAACATTGAATCTGGTGATGACGGCATTCATGCCGATCAGGCCCTGACGATTAACGGCGGAAAAATCACGATTGCGAAGAGCTATGAAGGACTTGAAGGTGCAATGATCACCCTGAACGATGGGGATGTAGATGTAACGGCATCCGATGATGGCGTAAATGCTGCAGGTGGCGAGACGGAAACAGCTGCGAATACAGCGGCAAGTACAGATAGCACTACTACAGCAACCGATGCCGCAACGATATCGAACATCTCTGTAACTGAAACGACAGGCACAACATCAACTACCGATCAGGCATCCCAAGGTACAGCTCTTAATCAGCAAGGACGTGGACCGGGCGGTATGGGTGGTGCAGCAGCGAGCAATAACGAGTTCCACATTAACGGCGGTACACTCACGGTGAACGCAGGTGGTGACGGACTGGATTCCAATGGTTCCATCAACATGACTGGTGGAACGGTTATTGTGAACGGACCGACGGATAGCGGCAACGGAGCATTGGATTATGACGGCACATTTGAAATCAGCGGTGGGTACCTCGTGGCTGGCGGAAGCTCTGGTATGGCACAAGGAACATCCGATGCGTCTACACAAAATACCATTGTGATGACATTCCCTGCAACGCAAAAAGCTGGAACACTTGTACATGTACAAGATAGCGAAGGCAACAACATTCTGACGTTTGCACCAGCAAAAGATTATCAAACCGTGGTTGTCAGCTCCCCGGATCTTGCGAAAGATGGTTCATACGTGATCTACTCCGGTGGTACGTCTACAGGTAAAGCGGTGGATGGACTCTATACAGACGGTACCTATAGTGGTGGAACTCAAGTGGTTGCCTTCCAATCGACCAGTAATGTGACTTGGGTGAATGAATCTGGTGTAACCACTGCCAATACAGGTATGGGCGGTCCTGGTGGCGGCGGTGGACAAGGCGGATTTGGAGGCGGCAGAAACAGATCCCAATCCGGTACAACCACGGACACAACAGGCACCACCGATTCTGCAAAGTAATACGTGCGGTAAGCAATAATCAAGCAATCTCTTGCCCTAACTCAAAGCCGAGACAAAAAGGCCCCGAATCACTTCATAGTGAGTTCGGGGCCTTTTTCGTATCCTCGTTCTTACGTGGTATCTGCATTACTATGATATGGAGCACACTCTTTCATCCATTAACGTTATGGCAGAAGATTTACAGCACTCCAGCTGAGCAAAAAACTGGTGATCACTTTCCTGTTCTTTTCTTTAAAAGGAATACACATACACCTTGGTGCGCAAGGCATCCCGGCATGTAATGGTACGTAGCGGTTCTTTTCCTGGCAGCGCAAAACAGACACTAATCACCTTGGCACCCGGCGGAAGCTCTCGACTGAACTTGTCCAGAAGCCGGGTCATGGCTCCCGGGAACAGATAACAAATCACACAATCTGCATGTTCATAGGAACTGGTGTAGATGTCTCCGCGCATGAAGCGCAGCCTGCCCTTGAGAGAGTGCTTGTTTCCCTTGGCTCGACGTAAGCGAACACTGAGATAGGCAATTATTTGGGAAGACCATAAGGGAATTCTCGAATTCTCAATCCCGGTCAGCCTTTTGCCAGGGCAATGCCTTACAACATCCAGTCCCAATGTACCCCATCCGGAGCCGGCTTCGAGCACATCCCCGTACCCTGGAATGCGGTTTACTTCCTGTATAACCACCTGTCTTACACGACTGGATGTGGGCATCGGGGAAATCCCGTTTTTCCAACTAACAAGTACGATAGATATGACACATATCAATGTCACCACAGCAATCAGCCATGGAATCAGGTAAATGATGAACATGAACTCATCCCTTTGTTATCACTCATTCATTCCGGCACATGAGACTTCATATATACACCCTTTTTATAAACGGACTTGATGGTAAAATGTACACCCAGCTTGCGATTCGTCCGATAGATTAGCGAATTAATCTCGTCGATCCCTACCGCTTCACTCTCCAGCATACTACGCTCTGGCCACACCTGAGCCACAATCTGTTCCCTTGTCACAAAGTGGTCCAGTTGACTATACAGCAACTTGAACAGCTGGTACTCCTTCTTGGACAGCGGAATCTCCACTTCGCCGATCTGTACGGTTTGCAGGTGATCCAGTAAACGTACGCCCTCACCCAGCAGATCCGACACACGATATTCCCTCGTCTCTCCAAGATCGCCTTCCGTGCGAAGTTGGATCAAGCCGTTGACCAACGTCAGGCTGTCTCCTTCGCCAAACGGATATTTCTCATAGGGAACGAGGCGCTGCCCGTTCAGTTCGGTTCCATTTTTGCTATCCAGATCCTCGATCCATAACTGTTGCTGTACATCATAATGAATGCGGCAATGCCGCTTCGATATCATCTGATTATAGACAGACAAGTCCAATTCACTACCGCCTGTATAACGTCCCACCGTAATGGAGCGACCCTGGCTTACATAAGCGAATGAGCCGTCACTTTCCTGTCCTGGCGTACGAATGACGATTTTTGCCGTCTCCCGCATGTTATTCTCCCACCTTCAATGATCACTCACTCGATCTCTATAAACATATCTTCAACAATAATGATAAATTCATCAGATTTGTTCCATTGTTTGCACCGCTATACTTCAATATAGTGGTATACAGGAACGATTTATGTTCGGTTCTACTCACTCTACTATACCAGACGTTGTGCTTTTTTTCTCATGACGGCCGGATGTCTACTTTAGCTCATTCAACAAGAGAGGTACCTTCTAATGAACAAAAAAAATATTTTCATATACGTATTGCTCGCCTTTGCCCTGTCCATGACATTAACCGTGCTCTCCCGTATGAATGATGATGGCGGAGAATCACTGAAAGGCACCTCGGCTGCCGAAAACTCATGGTTACAAATGAAGATCCAGCCCTAAGTCTACTCTATTATAACGTGATCTCCGCGCAAAACGTTTCACGAATGTCATATTAGGCTAAGCCATAGACTCACATCAATAAGGCCCCAGATTGCTGGTCACAGCAGCCCGGAGCCTCATTTTAATCCAAAAAATCTATATTACACGACTTATTTCCCAAAGCGAAGTGAAGTCGACAGTGAACACTACCACCATCCGCACTCACGTCATTGTCGCTTCTTTCTCACACCGAATTTCCTCCACGCATACACGATAAGAGCTACAGGGCCAGCAATCCATAACAGTTGCCATAGCATAATTTTCAGGTCGAATCCCATTTCAAGAATCCCTCCTCCGATAATCGCAAAGGTAAATACAATCGTTCAAAACCCAAATCAATCTTGGTCTTCCTCCGGCACAGTCGGCTCGTCGTCAGGCTTCGCTGTCACTCTGGACTGTACTTCCTCCATCCGGCTGGACACCTTCTGATACAGGTAAGAGATCCCAAGCAATAGAACGCCGAAGCTGAAATAGGCAAAGATTTTGCTGCCTGAGGTAAGCATCCCCACATCATAGAACACCATCTTACCCGTGGCGAACAACGTTAGTCCCAGGCCCAGACGCCGAATCATGACATATTTTCTACGGAATCCATAGGCAATATAGAGAATCGCGAGCAGCAGATAGATCAGGCTGAACATCAGCCCCACATCACCCCACTGGAACTGAATCGTCAGGAAGACGGTGATGACACCCATCAGATACACCCCTGCGATAACCGGGTACCATTCAATGCTCTTGAACTGCCCGCGGATGCCGGCAATCAGCAGATCCCTTCCTGCAAAGAATACCCCTACGTTAAAGATAATTAACACCAGCAAACCAACAATCTCTGCCGCTGTATGCTGTTGAACTTCCGGCTGAAGCGCTGGCATGGTTAAGGTTACGGCCAGTGCAATACAGCAACCAATAGCATGCAAGAAGGTGATATACACCTGCACGTATTGATCACGCAGCAGCTTCACTTTGTTCAGTCCATAGGCCAACGCAATGGTGAGCGCTGCGAACATAAGCAACTTGTAGAACATGTATAACAGGAACGTCCCATCGACAGCTCTGGTATACAATTCATTCGACTCATACAGCACATATAACCACAGATTCGCAAGTGTCACATACTTGAATCCGTTCAGAAAACCCAGCTCCAGCGGGCTGTAATTAAATCTCTCTTTGGAAGATGAGTTGCTGTGAACTGCCCAGGCATAATACAGTGTAATAAGCACAGTTCCCAGCGTGATACTGGAGTATTTTAACATGAAGTAAGAACGTTCCCCGATGAAGAATAGCGCCAGCAGATCGTAGTACACAAAAGTGATTAGACATAGAAGAACGATGCCCCATCCGGCACGTTCCACCGATTTGAACCGTTTCAGATGTCCAAGCGTAACCAGCAGAACCCCTTCGATCAACCAGCCCATCGATAACCACTTGGCCCCGAACTGGAACGGAATAATCAGAATGGCAAAGGTCAGGGAAGTGACATAGAAGAGTAATATCGTCTGTTTCTCCTGAGCCATATGGCGCTGAACGAATCGTGCGAGGCCCAGATACACCACGCAGAAGATCAACGCCAGCAAGCCCTGAGCATCATTCCAATCCGCCACATCAAATAATACGTATAACATCAGACAACTAATGCTCGTATTCATGGCGAGTAGAGCGAAATCCCACCAGGTTAACTTCATTCGGTGTTTGAACGGATATGCCAGTGTAATGCCCAGATATAATACAAACGTCACAATGGAATACAACATGCCAATCTTCTCACTTGGCGACAGCCATAAGAGGATGAGCATGGATGGTGTATTGAACAGGAAACTGATATAGTGCACCACCGGCCACCTTTTGCCAAACGAAATGAACACAATAATTCCGTTTAAGAGCAGCAGATAGATCATGGCTACATAGACAGCAGGGCCCTCAAGCCCGAACGAGAACATGTAGGAGAATAACGGAAGATATCCGCCTACCAAACCTAGTGAACAGATGGTCTTCGACTGGTATCTCAAGGACAACAATACGGAAATTGCCGATACCAATACAGACAGGGCAAGTCCCGTATATAACCCGATAATATGCAGTAAAAAGTAACTATAGAAGACGGAGCCGAACAACACGGATATCCCACCGCCGAGCAGCCCCATCGCAAACGTCTGCCTTTTGCGGCGGAACAGCCACTCTCCTCCAGCAAGCATCAGTGCACCGAGCAGGAAAAAGGCTCCACTCTTCATCTCGTCATTGAACCAGGTCGAGTACGAGTATTGGAACGCTGCTCCAACCCCCAGAATGAGGAGCAGGATGGCTACCTTGTTGATCCAGCTGAGTCCAATCTTCATCTCCATGCGATTCTGCTTGATCCGGCGTTGAATAGTCTCTTCGCTCAACCCTTCCTCCGCCATATGCTCATATCCACGTTCCATGTGCCCACGCAGAGCCTCTTCTCTATCCCGTACAGCTCGTCTGTGCGATTCAATGCGCTCATTCACCTCTGCCGCAAGGTAAGCAATCCTCTCCTTCACCTCGTGGGAGTCCTCTTGCAACTCCTGTGCTGCCTGGTTGTACAGCGCGTTTAGATTGGATTTGGTTCGATGCTCATGGAATGCAATTCGATCATTATGTACTGCTGTTTTCCCTTGAAAATAGGTCTCCATCTTCTCCCGCGATACCCGGATCAGATTCAGCTTTTCATCCAGCATCTGTTCGGATAACGCCATGCGAAGACGTGCATTCTCTTCTTCCATCTTGCGTGAGCGAAGTTCGAGCTGTTGCAGCTTGAGCTTGTGGGCTTCATACTGTTCCTGTAACTGTTCATTCTGAACGATCAGGTCATCGGACTGGTACTCCTGGAGCAGGGCGTGATACTCCTTCGCCAGTTGCTTTTGCTGCTCCTGAACCTGTTGAAGCCGATCCTTAAACTCCTTCATGAGCTTCCTCCGTTGGTTGATGTTTAATCTTTTCCCTATATTTTACTATATGTATGCCATAAAAAGAGGTTTAAACATTAGATATATCTGTGCAATATTTCATCCGTAGGATCTCAAACGCAAAAAAGCCGGGAAGCAACTGCTTCGCCGGACTTATATTCATATGAGCATTTGCACAAGAATGGATGCTTATGCCGCATCACTCGTCTCCGATTGTTCGGTTGACTCCGGTTCAATAATCTCGGTCGCATCCGGGTCCAGCCAACTGGCGATCATGCCACGCACATATTGCAGATCGTCCTCCGACAGATCGTAGTACCATGTGCCACTGCGCGTTGCACCCTCACCCTTCAACATGTAATTGCTGATCGTTGGTATGCTATCTTTCATATATAAGGACTCGGCAAATTTTACGATAAAGTCCGAGGTCATATTGGTTGTAAAATTCGATCCGGCAATCTGGATTACGTCCGGGATCTTGGTCAGATTTTTGACTTCCAGTGCACGATTCATGAAGGCACTTAGGAAAATCCGGTGACGCATCGTCCGATTGAAATCGGAATCTTCCCGGTAACGCACATAACCAAGCGCTTCTTCACCGCTATAGATCGGTTTATTCGCTTCAACAAACAGCTTCTCATGAATTTTGAGCTTGTTCTCAATATTTTTCTTGATTGGCAGTTCAACACCACCCACCGCATCAACAATATCCTTGAGCCCGTTAAAATTAATCGCGGCATAGAAATCCACTTTGTTTCCCAGCAAATTCTCAACCGTATCCATCGCCATCCTGGCTTCACCGTGGGCATACGCCGAGTTAATCTTCGACTTCACATCCCGGCCGACAATCTCGGTATAGGAATCACGTGGAATGGACAGCAGCAGCACTTTATTGTCTTCTGGACGCACGACGGAATAGATGATGGTATCCGAACGGCTTGGTTCGTTATCTCGTTGGTCAATACCCAGCAGCAAGAGCGAGAACGGGTCGGTATGTTCCACAACAGGGGCATCCTTATCGCCAGCTGGTACAAAGGAGTCATCCAAGGCATCCTTCACTGTAGCTGAAGCAAACAAATTAAAGGCAAACACGACGAGTTGCTTTTGATAAATAAATCCGAGTCCTCCCAACACAAGCAGCACACTTAGGGTGATGATTAATGGCTTCTTCCATTTCTTCTTCGGTTTCTTCGGCTTCCGTCTTGTTAAATGTGCGGCACTGTTTTCCATCATATCTCCTTTAATAACGGGTTCTTAGAATCATTTAACTATATTAATAACACGTTTTCAATAGATTACGTTATAATCTGCTATACAAATGCATGTTCAAAAAGTCTGATTTTCAGTACCGAGAAGATGGAATGAAGCTAGAAATGGAGTAGCGGAGCGTAGGGAAAACTACGTGAGCAACTAAAATGTTTCCGAAGGAAACATACTTCGTAAGCATATGCTTATTCGGCTGAATTTCATATTCGATGCTGATGTTGCCACCAGGCATCATTCGTAATCAAAAGTGGACTTTTTGAACTACCTCTATAAGATGTACATAAAGGGAGCGATGAATGATGGAATATCGACGTTTGGGCCATAGTGGTTTGCGTGTGTCGGCACTGGGGCTCGGCACCAATGCGTTTGGCAAACGCGCGGATGAAGCAGCTTCTACCCGCATTATTCATGTAGCGATGGATCAGGGCATCAACTTTATCGATACCGCCAATATCTACGCAGGCACGGAATCGGAACGCATCATTGGACAGGCCCTCACAGGTCGACGGGAAAACGCGGTGCTTGCTACCAAAGCCGGATTACCCCGGCATGATGGTCCTCATGGGCGGGGTTCCTCCCGCTACCATCTGCAACAAGAGCTGGAACATAGCCTGCGGCGCCTGCAAACGGATTATGTGGATCTGTACCAGATCCATACTTTTGATCCGCATACACCGCTGGATGAGACACTGCGCACACTGGACGATATGGTTACTTCCGGCAAAGTCCGTTACATCGGAGCCTCCAACTACGCAGCCTGGGAGCTGATGAAAGCTCTGGGCATCAGTGAACAGAAAGGTTATGTGCGCTTCATCTCCACCCAAACCAGCTACTCCCTGGCAGACCGTACGCCTGAGTTGGAACTGGTGCCGATGTGTCTCGATCAGGGTGTAGGCATTATCCCATATTTCCCGCTGGCAGGTGGTATTCTGACAGGTAAATATAACGGACAGACCCGTGTGCCTTCTGGTTCCAGAGCAGACACCGATCCGTCCTTCAACCGTTTCCTGCTGGAGCATAATATCCAACTGAGTGAACAAGTGAGTGCTAAAGCTGCCTCATATGGTTGCTCCCCGAGTGTGCTCTCGCTCGCATGGCTACTGACACGTCCAGCTGTATCCACAGTGATTGTCGGGGCTACACGCACCGAACAGCTGGAACATAATCTGGCTAGTATGGACATGTCACTGCCCGATGAGCTGTTGGCCGATCTGGACCAGATTAGTGACTCTTTCCGTCGCCGCGAGCCGTTTGCGTCCTATCGAATCGATTAAGCAACCAAAATAGACCTCCCGACAAGATGAAGTCAGGAGGTCTATTTATATTTTACAAAGGTGCAATAATTATTAATAATCATAAAATTTTCCAGTTCCACTACATTCTGTAGTTTAATACATTAAAAAAAGATATATTACGGATCAACTCTCCGTTTTTTGGCGAAGAAACTCCTGCATGATCTCCAAATACTCTCCCTTACGTTCATCCAAAGTTTCGAAAAATGCCTTGTCCGATTCCTCGACCAGATGGATTCCCTCCACAGCCAATCGGGTTCCTTCTTCCGTTGTTGTGATAATATTGGCACGCGTATCTGTCTGATGACGAGCGCGGGTAATTAATCCCCTTTTTTCAAGCGCACGTAGAACCTGAGAAGTCACGTTAACATCCACCTTGGCAAACTGAGCAATTTGAACCTGAGTCACTCCCTTGCCTTCCTCATCGTGTTCATTGAGCCATAAACAGGCGTGCAATAATACAAATTGAGGTTGTGTCAGTTCGAGGGGCTCCAGCACCCTGCGTACTTCCTTTTGCCACATGGCTGTAACCTGCCATAACAGATATCCCGGACTTTCTTGTGCGTTTTTATACCGTGAGCTTGTCATCTCATACCTCCATGATGTGCGACCTTATGCAACAGAATATATACCCGTCAGTCAATGAAGTAAATCCATTATTCATATAACGATGATGGAAACATATCCGTTGCAACTCTGTGTGTTCTTTCTCAAAAAAATAATTAGCGCGCAGGGATAAACTGCTTCACCCATTGTCCGAATCCTTGCGGATTGCGGCTCTGTATAAGAATGGTTCCTTCTCCCCGGAACCTACATACCAGTCCTTCTCCACTTGTAACACTGGATAACCAGCCCTGTGAAGCTTTCTCAATACGGTAATCTACATAATGAGGCCATGCCACCAAATGGGCGTTATCCACGATCATTTCCTCACCTGCTGCCAGATTAATCGCATGGATGGCACCATAGGAAGACAGAAATACAGTCCCACGTCCGCTGATCTCAATAATGAAGAAACCTTCTCCCGAAAAGAGACCTTTTTTCAGGTTTTGCATTTTGGTATTCACCTGAATGCCCTCGGTTCCTGCCAGAAATCCGTCTTTCTGCACATAAAGTGAATAGGAACCGTCCAATTCAACAGCTTCTACATCGCCCATGCTTGAAGGTGAGAGCAGAATCTCTGCCGATCCGCCCGCAGCCGTCAGTTCCTGAAAGAAAAACTTCTCCCCGCTCAACATCCGACCGAACCCGGCAAACATCCCACCTTCTGCTGAACCCTTCAGTTCAACCGTAGGAGTCATAGATACCATCGCACCACTCTCGGCCTTGAACCGCTCTCCCCGCTGCAAATGTACCTTGAGCATCGCAAAAGCACCATCATATAAAATCTCATAGTTCACGGTTGCACCAGCTCCCTATTGTCAGAGTTAAAATCATTGAGTCCATTATCTTCCAGAACTGCTGATTTGTCTCCGTATTCCTTCACAATATGTTGATCTCCCCAATTGCAGAGCGCATTGAGAATCGGTTCAAGACTTCTCCCGTAATCACTCAATTCGTATTCTACTTTGGGAGGAACCTGATTATATACGATTCGGTTTACGATTCCGTCGTTTTCAAGCTCTCTCAGTTGCTGTGTTAACATTTTTTGTGTAATTACGGGCATAATACGCTTGAGATCACTGGTTCGTCTTTTCCCATGTGTCAGATGACAGAGAATGACGCATTTCCACTTGCCACCGATCACCTCTAAGGTAGCTTCAACCGAGATGTTATATTTTTTTCTAACCATAACTTGCTTCCTCCCTGATGAATTGAATTACATCCGTCGCATGCTGTATAGGCACCAAAAAGTACGTAGGGTACTAAAAAGTACGTACTATTCAATCTATACCGAATAACTCATAATAGCATTTGCCGGTACGTAAATCTACATTCTGGGGAGTGGAGCAAGAAATGTTACAAGATTCAAAACGCAGCACGTGGGCACTGCTAGCACTGGCCATTAGTGCATTCGCAATCGGTACCACAGAATTTATCAGCGTTGGGCTACTGCCCCTCATTGCAGATAACCTGGGCATTTCCGTAACTACAGCGGGACTGACCGTTACTTTATATGCATTAGGCGTTACCTTTGGGGCTCCTGTCCTGACCTCACTGACGTCTACCATATCACGCAAAACGCTATTGCTTGCCATTATGATTGTCTTCATTGCGGGTAACACGATGGCTGCACTATCGACGGGCATCACCATGTTACTCATTGCACGAGTAGTATCCGCTCTGGCACACGGGGTGTTCATGTCCATTGGCTCCACGATTGCAGCCGATCTGGTGCCTGCCAACCGTAGGGCGAGTGCTATTGCCATCATGTTCTCTGGTCTTACCATTGCCACAGTAACCGGTGTACCTCTCGGTACACTCATAGGCCAACATTGGGGCTGGCGCGCTGCCTTTATCCTGATTGTTGTGGTTGGCATCGTTGCAATGATCGGGAACCTGATACTCGTGCCATCCACGTTGAAGCGAGGAACACGGACGGCATTTCGGGATCAGCTGAAGCTCGTTACAGGTGGACGCTTGCTGCTTGCTTTTGCCATCACTGCTGTTGGGTACGGAGGAACATTTGTAGTCTTTACGTATCTGTCCCCGTTGTTGCATGATATTAGCGGATTTTCCGAGAAAACAGTAGCGTTCATTCTGTTGTTGTACGGAATAGCCATCGCTATTGGCAACATCATCGGTGGCAGAGCAGCCAATCGCAACCCGCTCAAGGCGCTCTTCTACATGTTCATCATTCAGACCATCATTCTCGGCGTGATGTACTTCACCGTCCCGTTTAAGTTGGCAGCACTGCTCACCATTATGGGTATGGGCCTGCTCGCCTTCATGAATGTGCCTGGTCTTCAGATGTACGTTGTAACCTTGGCTGAACGATATGCACCACAGGCCAAGGATGTAGCCTCAGCCTTTAACATCGCCGCATTTAATGCAGGGATCGCTATAGGTGCCTATTTGGGTGGAGTGATTAATGATTCCATCGGTTTGATTCACACGACATGGGTCGGTGCCTTGATGGTTCTCGTAGCTGTAATCCTGACCGCTTGGGCTAAAATGCTGGAAAGCAAGGATCAACATGCATCAGTCGAAATGGAGAAAGCTTCGTTCTAATTTCCATTCCGCCCATGGGTCTCACTCTTATATATATCAGTTCCAGCCTTCGAGGGGAACCGGTTTCATATGGTATTTTATTATACTATAATACGTTGAACCCAATTTGATCTACTATGATTTAATTTTGTATGATAAAACAACAAAAATTCAGCTTAATATGACTGGTTTTTACACACTTTAAGGAGGAAATCTCATGACAACTGCTCAAACCGCACAACATTTACAATCTACAGTAACTCTGCATAACGGTGTTTCTATGCCTTGGTTCGGACTTGGTGTATTTAAGGTAGAAGAAGGATCTGAACTGATTGAAGCCGTGAAAAATGCGATTAAACATGGATACCGCAGCATTGATACTGCTGCAATATACGGCAATGAAGCCGGTGTTGGTCAAGCGATTGCAGAAGCTTTGCAAGAAAACAACCTGAAACGCGAAGAACTGTTTGTTACATCTAAAGTATGGAATGCAGACCTCGGATATGAAGAGACACTTGCGGCTTTTGATACAACCTTGAACAAACTGGGACTGGAATACCTTGACCTGTATCTGATTCACTGGCCTAAGGCAGGCAAATACAAAGCAGCCTGGAAAGCAATCGAGGAACTGTACGCAGCTGGCCGCATTAAAGCTATTGGCGTAAGCAACTTCCAGATTCATCATCTCGAAGACCTGATGCAGGATGCCAAAGTGAAACCGATGATCAATCAGGTGGAATACCACCCTCGCCTGACTCAGGTTGAGCTTAAGGCTTTCTGTGAGAAAAATGGTATCCAGCTTGAAGCTTGGTCGCCTCTAATGCAAGGTCAGCTGTTGGACAACCCAGTGCTCACAGCCATTGCTTCAGACAAAGGCAAATCGGTTGCACAAGTAATCCTGCGTTGGGATCTGCAAAATGGAGTCATTACCATTCCGAAGTCCACCAAGGAAAACCGGATTATCGAGAACTCCTCCATCTTCGACTTTGAACTTTCAAATGAAGAGATGGATCAGATCAGTGCTCTGAACGAAGATGTACGCGTTGGACCTGATCCGGACAACTTCGATTTCTAAATTGAATCGAATTGCTGTTATTCTGTGCTGATTTGCAGGTAAAATAAAACAGTGAAAAGCCTCCAGACTTCTCGTTACGTACGAGAGTTGGAGGTTTTTCACTGTTTTTTGTTTCTCAACAGATGACATTGTCACTTCTAAAATTCTGAAACCTCAATCTCTATAATCAATCAGCTTAACTTTCAATTTGATCCGCAACAAATTCATTCTCGCATTGTCAAATTTATAAGTGACATTGAATTCACACACATATGTGGTGGTAGACCGGCTAACAGATCCCCTGAGGTTCAATTTTTTCCAAAAAAAATAAATGTATACACCACCAAACCCAAGGCTATCTTGCTCGTGATAATCCGGAACTGGATCAAATTCATAATTGAAGTTGTATTCTTTTCCTTGCACTTTAACCGAAAGATGTTTTTGTTTGACTGCTAGTGTATTTAAAAGAGTAAAATAGCATCTACTTTTTCGTTTAGTTTAAAATTTTCAAAATTATTCCTTTTTTTCTAGTAGATCGCAACCTTTTGTTGAAGTATGACGTTAAGTATATGTGGAAGCATTTTCCAAACCACTCAGAAAACAAAAGCAAGAATAAAAAAACTATGAGGTGATAATGAATGAAGGTTAATTACGTAAAAAATGGTATTATCACATTAGCTCTCGCTGTACCACTTATGTTCAGTTTTAACCTTACAACAAGCGCAGAACTTACTAACTCCGGTAGTCCAGACGCAGGAATTAGCGTAAAGTCTCCAGATAACCTGAATGATACCTGGAAGACACCAATCAATGAAGGAATTATTGCTTGGAACGGTACTCCTACTCCAGTTACAATTGGATACTTGAGTTCATCAACCAACACAATTACAGCGGCTTCTTATCCAGATACCTGGTATGGCCTAAATTCACAGTGGTTTTCCCCAAAGTATAGATACACAATTCAATTAAACTCAAGAACAATTGTCAGAGACGCCACTAATTTCTCCAATTTTGTTAAAGGAGCGACCGTTCATGAATTTGGGCATTCCTTCTTCTTGAAAGATAACCCGAATACAACTAAGGCGTCTATTATGAAATATAGCAATGATTTTAACACAGTCACTACCCCTAGGCAGTATGATATTGACGATGTAAATACTGCTTACTAATTTAAAAGGATTGGGAGGAAGATAGCATGAAGAATTTTACATCTGTAGCTTCAGCATTTTGTATCACTGCAATGTTACTCGCCGGATGTGGAACAGCAGAGCCATCAAAAGAAGGATCCGCTGCAACAGAAACAGCAAAAAAAGAAGTGGTGCTGATGGATGCCTCTTTTCCAACTTACAACAACATTGATGAGTTGGCTAACCAGGCGGATTTAATTATTGAAGGAAAGATTTTAAAATCATCTTTTAAACTTATAAATATCGCAGAAGAACCTGCTGATCCTAATGATGAAAAATTAAACCCAGGTGGGGATATATCAGACAGCCCCGCTATTCCATATACGATCTATGATGTTGAAGTACAAAAAAACTATAAAGGGGAAGCAGCCGAAAAAGAAATCATTCAAGTCAAACAAGTAGGGGGAGAGGATCAAGAACATACATTTAAGGTAGAAGATTCTGAAGAACTCAAAACGAATGAAAACTACGTTATGTTCCTAGCGACGTTTGAAAATTCACCGGCATCACTGTTAAATCCAGTTCAAGGTTCATACACGGTAGAAGATGATGGTACGATTAAAGGGAATGAAAAAAACCAAATCAAAATTGAAATGAACAATTTGTTGAAGTTAGAACAACAGTAAATACTCGAAAGAAGGCACTGACTGGATTAATTTCAGCGCCTTCTTTTTATCCCTCTACTAGCCATTATTTTTCGAAAAACAATAATGCCGTATAGCGCTTGAACAACATTATAATCATCATGATCGGCAATAATGCGAACTTCCGGATATTGCTCTTAATGAGTTTGGACGTACTGGTATACCTCCGCTACCGTTTCTAATGGATCTGGCGGAAGATACATTCGCCACGCTTTAAAAATCTGTACGCCTTAAACATCAAATTTCCCCAATTTAACAAAACCATGATGTGAAAGATACACTTCTATAAATCTAACTTCCATTTTGGAATCATTATTATATGAATCGTTCTTGAATCCCCTCTCTAGAAATAGATCGGTAGTATAATCAATGCTCAATATGAAAATGCCATTTTCGGCACTACTTTTAAGCAGTTCCACATTCAAATTCCCCCACAAAAATTTTTACGATTAATACAACTAGTGTTACCTTAGCGCCAATGTAAGACGTTATAACTGTAACGCCTACATTATACGTTGAAGCAATCCAGGCCAGCGTCACGAGTCTACTGTTACGCCTGTAGAACAATCGCGTTGGAGGCGTTACAGCGATAAGGCCCCTTGGCAAGTATCGTTCCAGTACCCCGTGTATCAGTTTTTGTTAATGTAAGCCCACAAAAAAGGCCATCCACCAAGTCCATAAGAGATTCGAAAGACAACCTTTCATTATAAATATCGCAAAGTAAATATACTTGGCTTAATGCCGATTAATCCCTCTCTCCCCAAAAGGCTGCCACCCGTCCTCACCAGACAAAATAAGCGGCAACGCATATTCGGCGGCTTCCTGTTCGCTCAGCACTTTTGCCCATGAAACTCTCGTTGTCGCTTTTCCCGCCCCAGGCCCGACACTGTTATATTCCGCATACTGAACGGTCTGCTCTGCATCTGTCTTGTTCCAGTTGTGCCATCCCTCCCGCTTCACATGAGCGCCG